>PMIX01000054.1 GCA_003158395.1 Myxococcales bacterium
CGCGCGGCCTCCAGGACGTTGAGGGTGCCGAGGAGGTTGGTCTGCGTGACATAGGCCGGGCTCTCCCCGATGCCGGCCAGCACCGAAGGCTCGGCCGAGCAGTCGAGCAGCAGATCGAAAGGACCGGCCGAGGCTACGTCCTCGGGGATACGGATATCACCGTGCACGAAGCGGACGCCGCCAGCCCGCAGGCGTGCCAGCGAAAGTTCGGATCCCCGCCGGTGCAGGTTGTCCAACGCGACCACCTGCATGTCGTGGTGGCGCGACTTGAGGGCGAGCGCGAGCGTCGAACCCACGAAGCCCGCGCCACCGGTCACCAGAGTATTCCGAAACATCGACTCATGATGGTAGCCTGGAATCGGGATCTCGGCATGTTTCTCGGGGCATCCGTGACGGACTTGCTTCGGCGGTCTACACTCGCTCGAGCATGGCGCGCGTCGCGATCGTCGATCTGCTCTTCCGTTGGCCTCCTGACGGGGGCGCCCGGGTCGACGTCAAGGAGATCGGCGCCCGTCTGGCTCGACATCACGACGTGCGCCTGTTCGTTCCCAGGCACTGGATGCGAATCGGTCGCGGACGCGTCCAGTGCGACGTGGGCTTCCAGGTCGAGCCTGTCGAGCTACCGGCGTTCGGGTTCAATGTCGCGTCGACGGTGGGTGTGATCGAGCAGCACGTCTCGGCCTTTCGGCCGGACCGGGTGTGGATCGCGGACGGTCTTCACCTCAAGCCGCACTTGACCTTGAGCCTGGCTCGCTATCGCCCCATCGTACGCCTCTACGCCTACGAGATGCTGTGCGCGCGGCGCTACGGTGTGCTCTTCCGCAAGGGGGCCCGGTGCGAAGGCATTGACCGACTCGATGGCAAGAACGAGACATGGAAACTTTGCCGGGCGTGCGCGCTTGCGGACTGTCGGATGCTGCGCAGCCCCTCGATCGTGCACGAGCTGCTCTCGGCGCGCGCCTGGGGTCTCGCGCACCGTCAGGCGATCGTCCAGGGGCTTGCCGCGGCCTCGACAGTGATCGTTTACAACGAAGAGGCGCGGAGAAGGGTGCTGCCTTTCAACCAGAATACCCGCGTCGTTCCGTCCGGCGTAGACACCAGTCGATATGCACGGGTTCCACCGCTTGCGAGCGAATCGGCGCCAAGCCCGGTCGTCCTGCTGGCTCCCGGACGGCTCGGGGATCCGGTGAAGGGGGGCGCCGTGCTGCTCGAAGCCTGCGACAGGTTGTGGGCGCGGCGGACAGACTTCCGCCTTCTTCTCACCATGCGCCGCCCATGGCTGCGCCCCTATGCAGAGGGTCTCGGCTGGCTCGATGCCGATGCGCTGTTGGCTGCCTATGCACGCTGTGATGTGTGTGTCGTGCCCGCCATCTGGCCCGAGCCGTTCGGGATCGTAGCAGTCGAGGCCATGGCCGCGGGACGTCCCGTGGTCGCAAGCGCGGTGGGTGGATTGGCAAGCACCGTGGTCGACGGTGAGACGGGCCTGCTCGTACCGCCGGGCGATCCGGCAGCCCTGGCAGCCGCGCTCGAACGTCTGCTTGACGACCGCGCTCTCGCCGCGAGGCTGGGTGCCAGCGGGCGAGACCGGGCCCGCTGGTACAACTGGGATACGATCTACGAGCGCGAGTACGCGAAGCTCTTGGGCTGAGCGTGAGGTGCGCGAAGAGCTCGTGCAAGGCACTGACGGAATGCTGCAGGCGGCATGGCATCGGCGCGCTCCCGGTTGAGCCCGCTGGCCAGTATCGTTTCGAGCCCGCGTGGGCACTGAACCTAGACAGCCGGCAGGGACACCTCTATCTTCGGCCGTCGCGACCCGCTAGAATTCCGGCTTGTTTTCCCCAGCATAGGGGAACGTAGTAGACAAAATGGGATTCTATCAGACAAATGGATGCGGATGGACGCGCGAAGGGTCAGCGTGGAAATTGACTTCTTCTTCCTACCGTCAATATCGATAGCCCAACATGTTTCTTGCGGACGAACCCCTGGTTACTCAGCCTTGGAGGAAACAACCGATGGAATCCAGCTCTGACGCCCGCGGGGACGCCGCTACCGATTCGGCAAGCGATGCCATCCAGCGAGATTCGGATGAGCTCCTGCGAAGCGTTCTGGGCAATTCGCCGATGTTCGCCGGTCCGCGCCGGCAGGCGACCAGGGTCACCACCCGGCGGACGCTCACGCGCAGAGCGGTGGTCTGGCTCGGGCAGACGTGCAATCTGAAATGCGACTTCTGCTACTTCAAAGACCGCATCGCTGACCGAGGCCACCCCGAGCACGCCTTCATGTCGTTGGAGAAGGCGAAAAAGATCTGTCGCACTGTTCGCGAGGTGTACGGGAACAACGCGATCGACATCCAGGGTGGAGAGCCGACCATATTCCCGCAGATCGCCGAGCTGGTGCGGTACTGCCGCGACATTGGTCTCGTGCCGACACTCATCACCAATGCACTGGTTCTCGCTCGCGAAGACAGGTGCCAGTCGCTGATCGACGCGGGCTTGCGTGACTTCCTGGTGAGTGTTCAAGGCATAGGCTCGGTACACGACCACGTGGTTGGCGTGCCTGGTGCGTTCGCCAAGGTGGTCCGTGCCCTGGAGAACATGATGAACCTGAAGATCCCGTTCCGGTTCAACTGCGTCATGTCCAAACTTGCCGTTCCGCAGCTCCCGGCGCTAGCGCGGCTAGCCGATCTCAGTGGGGCCAGCGTCGTGAATTTTATCGCTTTCAATCCCTTCGAGGACCAGAGAACACCCGGCAAGCGGACCGACTCCAACGTTCCACGCTACACCGACGTGCGGGCGGCCTTGACGGTCGCGCTTGACCACCTCGACGCCGCGGGAATCGAAGCGAATGTCCGCTACTTCCCCTTCTGCATGCTTCCCGAACGGCATTGGAAGTCCAACTACAACTTCAAGCAACTGCCCTACGATCACCACGAGTGGGACTACGCGAGCTGGACCTGGACGGCGCAACGGGAGCAACGGACTTCGGAAGGTGACACCAGTCCGCCGCCGGTCCTCGGTCCGATGCTGCGGCTCGGTCCACTTGCGGGACTCGCGCAACGGATCGCAGGCCATGGGCGCCTGAGGCCCCTCCTGCGGCAGATCAGGGTGCGACTGTCCTCGGCACTGATGCCCTTTCACTCCAAGGCGTCCATCTACGCGAACAACGCGGAACTGCGAGCGCAGGGCGACTGCGGCTACAAGTACAACCGCGCCTGCGGCATCTGCTCCCTGCGTGGCATCTGCGACGGCTTTCACGGCGACTACGCCGAGATGTTCGGGACGGACGAGGCCGCCACCGTGTCGCTCGGACGCCAAATTGATGACGGCACGCTCTACATTTCTCGGCAGAAGAAGATCGTGGAGCCAGAAGACCTCTCCTGGGGCCTCTGACCATGCCGGACTCCGCTGTGATGAATGCCGCGCACCCGCTCAGGTCGCGGCGCCTCCTCCTCGATCTGGTAGGCACGGCTGAGAACCCGCTGCCCTGGGTCGAGGCGGAGATCCTGTTCAACTTGATCTCCGATGTCATGGGTGTCATCGCCCTCGATGCTCGCGTCACCGACGGGGCTCAGCTCGATGGGCTCCAGGATCTCTGGCGCGACCACAAGCTCGCCAAGTCCCTCATTGTCCACCCGTCGATGCTGGGCCGACGGGAATTCGCGAAGCTGCTGTGGAACTCTAGTGATCTCTGTCTGGTGCCCACGGGGCCCGCGGAACTGGATGAAGGGGCGCTGCCACATGGTAGCCTGCCCTGGCGTCTCCGGCTCGATCTGGGTATTGGAGAGGTAGCCCTGCTCGCCTGGATCGACCACGCAGCCCGGGGCGCCAATCACGTGGAGATTTTCCTCGGCTCAGGAGACCAGGCGCTCCGCGGGCGGCTCCCAGCCGTTCTCTCGTCGGTGACGAGCCGCCTCGATGAGGCCCAGATCGGCTGGTGTGTCCACGGCGTCCCTCATTGCATTGTTGCTCGCAAAGAGCGCGTCTTCTCACTGCTGCAGGACGGCTATTGCCTGTACCAGCCGGAGCCCGTGTTCCAGGCGACCATCGACTCGATCATCGCCATGTCAGGGGGAAGGCGACGTTACGAGTTGCTGAGAGTGATCCGTCGCGGCAGTCGGTACCAGCGGACTCTCAGTCAGAAGGCATTCAACGGTGCCATCAAGTCCCTGGGACTGAATTCCCCCGCCGCGCGATTCGCGCAGCGCCTCGCGTACAACGCCGTCAAGGTGTTCTCACTCCTTCAAGACGAAAGTCACGCTGCACCTCACGACGATGCCCCTCCCCTGTTCGCGTGCCCAGAGGTGGCCTGCGATAGCCACCACCTCGGCCGTTGCGAGCTTTGCTCACTTCGACTGATCTGCCCGGGGGTTTCCCCAACCTGCGCCGCTCTCCTCGATGAGGCGGAACTCGTCCCCGCCGCGGGCCCCGCACCAACCGACCCGCTGCACTTCCTCCGTGTCCACGGGCAGACCGTGCCGCCTATCGACGTTCCTCGGCTCCCGCACTCAAACCGGGAGCTGGCGCAGCATGCACGATCGGTCGTTGGCGACGTCACGCGTGGACGGGAGATCAAGTCGTCGTCGTACAAGATCCACGAGGTACCATTCAACAAGATGAATGGCAGCATTGAATGGCTTCCTGCGTGGGAGCGGTTCTGTCAATCCACCGTTCTCGATCGGCGCAAACGCCCACTCACCGTGAACGCCACCTTCTTTGGGAAGGCAAGATACGTGGGGTTCTCCTTCGGCCCCAGTCTACAGGTCATGTGCCCGGCGGTATCGGATCGCCATAGTGTGGCCGCGCATGTTGACGTGCACGGCAACTATGTCCTGCTCCGTGACGGCGAGGAGGTCGAGGCCGTGCATGTCCCGCTGCAGGTGAACCGGGCGGGCCGGCTACCCGAGCGCCTAGAACCGACCCTCGCCGCGTACGGAATTGACCGCTCTATGGTGACGCAGGCGGTATTCCTATGGGACGAGTCGGAGACCACTGTCACCAAGCGCGGGGGAGGAGAAGCAGTCGATCTCTCGGTGGTTGTCGTCTGTACCAAGTACTCGCGGCGCCTCGGATTGCTCGCGCGGTCCATCGCTGGCCAGGTGGACTTCGATCTGCGTCGGGCCGAGCTGATTGTCGCCTACGTTCCCGGCCTTGATGGGACCGAAGACATCCTCGATTGCCTCTCCCACATTCGCCCGGAGCTCGGCACCGTGGGCGTTCCCTTCGACGCCACACACATGACGCACAAGGGATTCATGATCAATCAGGCGGTTAACCACGCGACCGGGCGGCGAGTCTTGATCACCGACGCCGACATCATCATGCCGCCGGACCTTCTCCATCGCCTTGAGAGCGAGTACCGCGACCACCACTTCGTTGCGGTGGAAGGACGCAAGATGCTGGACGCAAAGACCACCGCGGAGCTCCTGATGGGGCTGCGCGATCCCGTGACGGACTTCAACTACCTCCGCGACCGGGCACCTGGCGAAAAACGAATTGGCGAGGCCAAGAACACGCCCATCGGCTACTTCCAGTGCGTCCTTCGCACTCATCTGCGCACCGTCACGTATGGTGAGCACTCCCACTTCGAGGGAGCCGATATGCAGTTCTCCTTGGACATCAGGCAAGCCTTCGGGCACGAAACGGTGATGAAGGACACCCTGGTTCTTCACCAGGATCACGCCGGCAGCCGCTGGTACGGCACCCAGCGCCAATTCTGAGCACCTGGTGATGGCCGCATCTCTGTCGCAGTATCGAACCCTTCTGTATCAGCTTACGCGACGGGAGTTCAAGGCCCGCTACAGCTCCGCTCGGCTCGGCATCGCCTGGGCAGTGCTCAACCCGCTGCTCATGATGCTGATTCTTTCCGTCGTGTTCTCCGTGTTCGTCAGGGTCGATACCGGGGGCGTGCCGTATCCGCTGTTCGTGCTGAACGGGCTCTGTCTCTGGCAGTTCTTTCGGGCTACGGTGGCAACGACCACGTCGTGCATCGTCGATGACCGCGACCTATTCCGGCGGGTCGCGTTCCCACGCAGTCTGGTTCCCCTGTCGATTGTCCTGTCCAACCTCTTGAACCTCCTCCTGACGTTCCCCTTCCTCTTCTTCCTCATGGCGGTGTACGAGCGCCCGCTGCACCTCACGGTTCTGCTTGTTCCATTGAACCTCGTGGTTCTCGCGCTCCTCGCCACCGGCGTCGGCCTGATCACCTCTGCCACCACCGTCTTCTATCGCGACATGCGCTACATGATCGAGCCTCTGCTCCTAGTACTCTTCTACGGCTCTCCAATTCTCTATCCGCTGAGCGCTGTGCCAGCCGCGCTCCGGCCGATCTATGGGATCAATCCCCTCGTGGGGATTCTCCGCTTCCAATACGAGGGGCTGCTCGGCGGCAGGTTTGAGAGCCTGGGTCTTTGGGCGGTGTCGTGCTCGGGGGCCGCCGTCGCCCTCGTCTGCGGGGCCTGGCTATACCGACGATACGGCGGCCTGTTCGTGGACATGCTTTGACATGACCCGGCCTGTCGACATCGAAGTCCGCTCGCTCTGCAAAAGGTATCGCCTGCGCAAGCGCCGCAGAATCATTGCCGGGGATCTGCTGCGGCTACTGACCCTGCGGCGCCTCGAATACAAGAGCAACGAAGCCCTCTCAGATCTCAGCTTCGATATTAATCGCGGGGAGTGCTTCGGCATCATTGGACCCAACGGGTCGGGAAAGAGCACGCTCCTGCGCATTCTATCTGGCGTCACGAGGCCCAGCAGCGGGACCGTCCGGTTCGGTGGGTCCGTCGGCGCCCTTCTCGAGCTTGGCGCAGGCTTTCACTCCGAGATGTCCGGTCGGGAGAACATCTATCTGGGCGCATCGCTACACGGCCTGACGCACAGACAAATCCGGGCCGCCGAGGAGGAAATCGTTGCTTTCTCGGAGCTCGGGGATTTCATCGATCAACCGATCTTCACGTATTCCAGCGGGATGCTGGTCCGGCTCGGCTTTTCCATCGCTATTGCTATCAAGCCGGACATCCTAGTCCTGGACGAGGTCTTGGCTGTTGGAGACGAGTCCTTCAGGCACAAGAGCTTCAACGCGATTAGGGAGGTGCGGCAGTCGGGCAAGACCGTGGTCCTCGTTTCGCACGACGTTCATCAGGTCGCCGCCTTTTGCGATCGCGCGATGCTCCTCTCCCGGGGCAGGTCCGTCATGCTCGCCGATGCGCCGGCCGCCGTCCTCTATTACCTTCAGACCACGGGGGGCTCTGGTTCCACCGACTACCTCGAGTGCGGCGCCCTCTCTGTCGCCGTCAAGCAGGGTCGTATCCTTCTCTTCTACCAGGGCAAGCCGATAACCAAGGGATACGGCATCTACTCCTCCATGCTCTCCGCGTGTGGATGGATGGATGTCCTCGACGGCACATGGCAGACGGAACGCCTCGACGACAAGTCGCTGAGGTCCACGAAGGTCATCGACTACCTGTCGATGTCGTTGACCTGGACGGTTCGGGTGCTATCGGAGACAGAAGTCGCGGTGGAACTGACTGCGCAACTGGAGAAGCCCTTCGGCATCGATCGGTACCACGCGAGCATCCTGATCGATCCCGCCTACACGAAGTGGTCCACCCAGGATACCTCCGGCAAGTTCCCGGCCATTGAAATTGCGAGCCACGAGTGGATGCATGTCAACTCCGAGCCGCTGCACTCGACCTGGATCGTAGCGTCCGCGGACCAAGCGGCAGCGCTGCCCGAGATCCGTCTTTCCGTCACAGCCGATAGCGGCGAGTTCACACCTACGGTCCTCAACACTGACTACCAACTGGGCTCGCGAGTGTTGCAACTCCTGAGACGCAACACGGAGCCCTCCGGAAGCTGGCCGCCGGGAATCCGCACCCTCTTCGAGGGCAGAGTGCAGCTCCGGCCGCCGTGATCGGGCCTGGCGCGTGCGGCACGCGGAGCCCGGAGCCGACGGCAGCGCACCGGGACGCTCTGAGCGGCCGACTCTCACACCAAGAACTTCAGTTCAGGTAAGATGCTTGCCTGCGTATACCACTGGATGCTCTCGTGATCGCTTCGCAAACCCAGGAGCGCAGGGCGAGCACAACGACGCGCAGCTTTCAACCACAAGGGACAAGGTGAAATGCTCCAATCCTGGTTTCGAGATTCTCCTGGACCCGCTGCGGCCCTGTTCGCGATGAGCCTGTTGCCGGGTACGCACCTCAGGCGAAGGTTGCGGAGGATCGTCGCCCGCTTCCGCCGGGCCATTCGCGCACTGCGGTCACGCGCCTCCCGCGACCCATCATCGCAGGTTCTCCATGTCAAGGAGTGCCCGATCTGCGGCGGCCCGGGAGCCTTTGAATACGAGAATGGACTGTCGCTTCTCTCCAGATGCCGCGAATGCGACCACGTTTACGCCCGCGACCTTCCGAGTGACAAGGCCCTGACCGCCCTGTACGGAGATCTCGGCTATTGGGAGAAGGATCGTTGCCATCAGGGAATCACGACGATTCAAGAAGGCAAGGGATGGGAAGGCTACCTCAACGCCCGGATCGGCATCTTGCAAAGGCTGGGACTGCTGGACCATCGGTCGAATCGGGCCACTTCCGTTTTCGAGATCGGCTGCGCAGAGGGCATGCTTCTCCACGAGCTTGGCAAGAGAGGGATAGAGGCAAGCGGTTGTGAGATGAATGTCGTCGTTGCTAAGGAGGGGATTCGACAGCTGGGCGCCAGCATCCTCACGGTTCCCTTCGAAAAAATCGAGCTTCCGCCACGCCATTTCGATTTGGTGATGTCATTTCACACGCTGGAACACATGCGGTTTCCGATCGAAGTCTTCAGGAAGGCAGCTGACATTCTCCGAGAGGAGGGTGCGATGCTGGTCGAGGTTCCCTGTGGCGAGGAGGAGTACGACAACACAGATCATCTCCACTTCTTCTGTGACAAGTCCCTGCGACTGCTTCTGGACAGGTTCTTCATCAGCACTGAGATCGTGAACAACTTCTACACGAACAGCGCCGGCGTCCGGATCGGCTCCATCTACGGTTTCGGCAGAGGCGTGCGAAGCGAGGAAGCGGTGCATGTCGCGGCACGCTCACGCCCATGACCCGCCTGCGGGAGGGCGCCGCGTCCGTCTACTAGGGAAGGAGCACGGATGCCCATGGAAATGCTGACTCGCTTCGTCCTGATCGGCGCGGTTTCGCTGACAACACTCGCCCTGGAGCTCTTCTTCACCAAGATCCTCTCCTTCGTCTTCTGGAATCACGTCGTCTATCTGATCATCTCGATCGCGCTGCTGGGATACGGGGCGAGCAGCACATTCGTCCTGCTGGCACGCAAGCGCATTGCATCCGTGGGCGAAGAGGTGTTCGCCGGTGGGAACGTCTTGCTGCTCGTCTTCTCGGCGCTAGGCGCACTGCTGCTCATCGCGGCCACCACCTACCAGTTCTCGACTACCCATCCACTGCGCTCAGTGGAGAGCCTGCTCGCCACCTATTTCGCGTTGACGCTGCCTTTCTTTTTCGCGGGCAACGTCATCGTGTTCCTGTTCGCTTCGCATCCCGAGCACGCGAACGCGCTGTACGGATGGGACCTGGCGGGCGCCGCGCTCGGGTGTCTCCTGTTTCCCATCCTGATGCCTTGGTTGGGCGCGCCGGGGTCCGTCACTCTGCTGCTGCTTCTGGTCTGCCTGGCAAGCCTCCTGTTCCTGGCACGGGGACGAGGCGGCGGCCGCGGACGTGCGCTACGCACTGGCACGGCTCTGACCTGCCTGTTGCTGGCCATCGCGATTCCGTTCGTCGATGGCTGGCTTGCCTTCAAGCCGGATCTTACGAAGAGCCTCGGGTTCGCGCTCAACAAACGGATCAATCCCGCCGTCGTGCACGAGTATCACCGATGGGACGTCGTCACCCGTCTGGATGTCGTGTCCTCCGACAGAGCCTATGACATCGGCTGGATCAAGGTCCCGGCTGGAAGAAAGTTGGTCAGTTTCGACGGTGATGCCGTTTCGGAGATTCCGCATCTTCCCGCAGAATTTCCGACTCGGGAAGACACTCGCCGTTTCAGCCAAGCAGACTTCCGCGCCCCCTTCTTCAAGGAGGTCGCGAAAGGCAGCCATCTTGTCGTCGGGCTCGGGGGTGGCCCGGATGTGGAGCAGTCGCTGGCCATGGGCGCATCCAGGATCACGGCTGTCGACATCAACGCCGCCATTCTCGATGCGATGACGCGCGTGTATCAGGACTACACCGGCAACATCTTCAACCGACCGACCGTCAGGCTGGTCCATGCCGAGGGCCGGAACTTCCTGCGCGCCTCTCCCGAGACGTTCGATCTGATCCGGATGACGGGCGTGGACACTTTCGCGGCTCACGCCACCGGCGCCTACGTTCTGGCCGAAAACTACCTGTACACGGTAGAAGCCTTCCGCGAATACTTCCGGCGCCTCAAAGATGACGGCGTGCTCTGTCTACAGCGGTGGTTCGACGACACGAGTCCCCGTGAAAGTCTGAGACTGTTCGCCGTCATGCTCGCGGCTCTGCGCCTGGAAGGTGTCGAGCACCCCTGGGAGCACGTCATCGTGCTTTGGCGCCGCTCGCCCGATCACCAACCGCCGGGCGTCACCTTCATGCGCAAGCGCCCCTACGCACGCGAGGAAGTCCGCGCTCTCGATCGAAGCCTCACAGACGTCGGGGCAACCGGAGAGGTCAAGGTCACGCCCATCTACTACCCGCACACAGCGCCCTTCGCGCTCGCGGCGTCGCGCGATTTCCATGCCTATGCGGCGGCGTTCGCAGAAGGGCAGTCGGCTGCTTTCGCGGACGCGTATCCCTACGACATCACGCCCTCCATCGACGACAAGCCCTTCTTCTTCAACTACTTCAAGGTCGCGAACATGTTCCGCGAGTGGAATCGCACCGGTCCGATCCAAGGATACTGGGCCTATTTCGTATTCGGGCTGATCCTTTGCTGCGCGAGCATTGCCGTCGCGATCTTCATCTGGCTGCCGTTGATCGTCTTCCGGCGCGAGGGCTTGCGCACGCGGGGGAGCGGCTGGCTCGCCTTGTATTTCTGCTGTCTCGGCCTGGGATTCATCATGATCGAGATCACGGCGATGCAGAAGTTCGCCCTGCTGCTCGGGCATCCCATGTACGCGATCGCCACGGTCATGGGAGGAATGCTGGTCTTCGCGGGTCTGGGAAGCCATCTCTCCGGCCGCTTCATGGCGGCACCGGTGCGTGCGCTCTCGGCCAGCTCAGCGGCGATCGTCGCGTTCTGCCTGTTGCTGGCCAGCCCGGGTGAGACCCGTCTAATCAACTCGTTGCTCGCTGCCGGGATCGCGGTGCGTGTTCTCGCGACGCTCGGTATCCTCGCCCTGGGCGCGATCCCCCTGGGATTCTTCTTTCCCATTGGCCTCAGGCTCGCGGGCTCGACGGACGACCGCTTTATCCCCTGGGCCTGGGGAATCAACAGCGGTCTCACCGTGATCGGCTCGGTGTGCACGGTTGCGGCGGCGATGAGAATCGGCTTCTCGGCCCTTCTCACGCTCGCCGCGGCCATCTATCTCGTGGCCCTGCTTTCCATCCGGATGCACCAACGAACGTGGGCAGCACCAAACTCACGCTAGCCTGATCTCATGGCGGCCAGCACTGCGGAGCGAACGTCGAGACGTGCTGCGAGGGGAATGGCGATCGGCTTGGGGGTTATGCGCAGGTCGCGGTAGTGCGTGGCAGAGCGCAACCCGCCGATCTGGCCAAGCAGGTAGGCGGCGAGCGCGGCGTAGCGGTAGCTGCGGTTCGGGGCGATGTCTTGGGTGTGCGCCAGCTCCTGGGCGATCATGCGCAGGGTGCGGACCCCGTCGCACGCCGTCCAGAACTTCCGGTAGTAGCGTCCGGCGACCACAAGACGACGGTTTCTCTCCCTGCGCGACTCCTCGAGCGAGAACTCGCGGTACAGGGCGGCCTCGGTGCCGAGCAAGAGAATAGTGAGATGATCCCGCGACAAGGGACCATCCGTCGTCCGGACGGGTACGTCATCGAGCAGCGAGTTCGGGATGGTGTTGATCTGGTGATGAAACAGATCCTCGTCGTCGTCGAGCACCACCAGGCTGTTTTCGCGGACCTGTGCGGCGAACTCGGTTGATGGGTAGGGCGTCGCGAATTGGCCGATGTACACGGGAAAGGGCAGCCGGTGAAAATAGTTGTGCCAGGGCAGGCCCTTCTGCGCCTCGTCCAACATCTCCTTCTGCAGATAGTAGCCGACGATTGACTCGCCGGGGTTGAACGCCATGCAGGTGTAAAGCGGCGCGATCCCCGCTCGCTTCAGGTCATCGATGGCCTGCCGACTCTGCTCGAGGTCCTGGTTCTTGTTGATGTGCGCAAACGTATCAGGATTGGCGCTCTCGACGCCGACCTCGACACCGATGCAGCCGGCCGCGCGCATGAGGGGAAGGAGTTCAGCGTTGCGGTGGATGTGCTCTCCGCGATCGAGACACACCCATTGCACACCCAGATTGGCCGCGATGAGCGCCTGGCAGAGATCCCGCGTGTGACGTGGGTTGATGGTGAAGTTGTCATCCCAGAAATGAAAACGCGAGATCCCGCAGCGGCCAAGTACGTGCCGCATTTCATCGATGATGTTGGCCGGCGAGCGGAAACGCACGCGACGGCCCCAAATGTGGGGGGAAGCGCAAAAAGCGCAAGCATACGGACATCCGCGCGAGCCCAGGATCGGCCACCGCTGCCCGCCCACGATGTGCAGCGGTGTGGAGTACTTCTGCATGGGCAGAAGATCGATTGCCGGGAAGGGAAGTGAGTCCAGGTCGAGCGGCTCGCGCGCGGGGTTCATCTTCACGCCCGAGACCAGCGAGAGCCCGCCCTTCGGTGGGCGAACGGCCGTTCCCGCGATGTCGCACCAGGATCGGCCGGATGCGATTGCATTCACGATCTCGAGCAGCGTTTCCTCTCCCTCGTGCATCACGGCCAGGTCGGCGGTCTCGAGGGCATCAGCCGGACAGAGGGTCGGGTGAACCCCACCATGCACGATCACCGCCCCGGGCTGCGTCTCGCGCAAGGCGCGGGTCATTCGGGCCGCAAGCGAGCGCTGGACTGTCCAATAGGACAATCCGATGACATCCCAGTGGCGCGCGTTGATCTCTCGCAGGATCGCCGGCTCGTCGAGATTGTGGACGTGTGCGTCGAGCAGCGCGACGTGAAGCGACGGCGCGCGCTCGATGAGGTACGAGGCAAGATACGCCGGCCCGATGGGCACGACGCGCTTGTGCCTGCGATTGGCCGGGAAGGGAAGATGCACGAGAAGGACGCTGGGGCTGCCGTCCCGGCCTACGCGCGAACGAATCAGTGACCCCGGGGCGGCGTTCGGGCTGGGCACCATCGCGGAGAGGAGTTCCTTCCCCACACGCCTGGCGACGTATCCGGGAAACGACTGCGCGAGATAGCGGCGCCAGAGAGGAGACCGGGTGAGCCAGAGACCAAGTCTATCGAGCATCGCCAAGCCTGTCGGTTACGCGCCACCATCATGAGGCGGCGCCATCACGCATAGCGCGCGCGAATTCCTCGAAGATATTGTCGAGGCTGCGCGTGATCGTCCAGTTGGGATAGTGAGCCTTCAGCTTGCGCAGATCAGAGTAGTAGCAGATGTGGTCGCCTATCCGGTTGGTCTCCGAGTAGGTCCAGTTGAGCTTCCTGCCAGTGAGCTGCTCGACGCGATCCATGCACTCCAGGATGGACACGCTGTTCGCCTTGCCTCCGCCCAGGTTGTAGACTTCGCCTGGTCGGGGGGCCAGGATGAATTCCTCCATGGCTCGGACCACGTCGTGGCAGTGGATTTGGTCGCGCACCTGCTTGCCCTTGTAGCCGTACACAGTGTAGCGCCGGCCCTGGCCCAAGGCCTTGAAGAAGTAGGCGAGGAAGCCGTGCAGCTCGGCGCTGGAGTGGCGCGTGCCCGTCAGACAGCCGCCGCGGAAGACCCCGGTCTTCATCCCGAAGTAGCGGCCGTACTCCTGACAGAGGAGGTCCGCCGCCACCTTGCTCGCGCCGAACAGGCTGTGCAACGATTGATCAATCGTGAAGGTCTCAGGAATCCCGTGCTGCCATTCGGGTTCTGCGTAGTCCCAGCGCTTGGGCAACTCGGCGAGCGCGAGTCGATTGGGGGCGTCGCCGTAGACCTTGTTGGTGCTCATGAAGACGAAGGGAGCCTCGGGCACATGGCGGCGCACGGACTCGAGCAGGTTGAGTGTGCCCACTGCGTTCGTGTCGAAGTCGTCAAACGGCATACGCGCCGCGAGGTCGTGCGAGGGCTGTGCCGCGCAGTGAACCACGGCATCCGGGTGAATCTCCTCGACAGCGGCCAGCACCGCCGGACGATTGCGGATGTCGATATCGCGGCAAACGAAACCGGCTACCTGTTGCTCCAGCCATGTGCGCACCCATGTCGTGTCACCGTCCCCACCGAAGAAATGCCGACGCAGATTGTTGTCGAGGCCAACCACCCGGTGGCCCTGCCCGGCGAAATGCACCACGGCTTCGCTGCCGATGAGTCCACTGCTGCCGGTCACCAGGACTTTCATGCTGTGTGCTCTTTGGACCATCATAGACGGAGACGTCGCGGACCGCGAACTGCGGAACGCGCTCCGCCGGTTTGGCCTTGCCGCCGTGGTCTTTCGAGTTCAGGCTGATTTGCCGTGTCCGAGGCGTCTCCGTCGCTCCCCCGCATCACCGTCCTGCTCGCCAACGCCCCCACGCGCATCCCGGCCGGCAAAGGCCGGGAGCGTTTCTTCGTGAAGGCGGGCAGCCGGTGGCCTTTTTCCATCGAGAAGGCCTTGGACGAGCCGTGCCGATACGTCCCGTTTCCTTTCGGCCTGGCCTACCTGGCGGCGCTGCTCGAACGAGACGGGGTCGACGTGGCGGTCTACGACGGGGTCGCTCTCAATACCTCGGCCGCAGCGCTGTTGGACTACGCCGTCCGGAGCCGGCCGCAGGTCGTGTTCATGGAGACCACGACCCCGACCGTGGAGCACGATCTGGCGCTGTGCCGCGAGATCAAGACTCGCACGGGCGTGCTCATTGCTCTAGGCGGAGCCCATGCCACCACCTTTGCAGAATCCATCCTGCGCGAGCATTCACAGATCGACTGGATCCTGCTCGGCGAGTACGAGCTGAACGCACGCGACGCGATCGAAGCCTGGCNNGGACCGCCGGGCGCGCCCATCGAACCGCTCGACCTTTTGCCCATGCCGGCCCGTCACCTCTTCCCCACGGCCGAGGCGCCTTCGCTCTGGCCCTACTGGGACGGCTTCTGCCGGCACCGGCCCGCGGTCCAGATGCACGCGAGCCGCGGCTGCCCGTTCCACTGCACCTTCTGTCTGTGGGTGAGCGTGATGTACCGGAACGGCCCGTACCGGATGTTCTCGGCCAAGCGCGTGGTGGACGAAATGGAACACGTGGTGCGCGAGCACGGCGCACGGGAGATCTACTTCGACGACGACATCTTCACCGCTCGTGAGGCGCACGTGCTGGCCATCTGCCAGGAGATCGCCTCGCGCAAGCTGCGCGTCCCCTGGTCGGTGATGGGCGACGCCATGGCGGTCACCGAGCGCGCCATCGAGGAGATGGCCCGCGCCGGATGCATCGGCATGAAGCTGGGCATCGAGAGCGCGAACAGCCGGGTGCTGGAGCAGGCGAGAAAGCCGATCCGGCTGGACAAGGTGCGCAACGTGGTGTTCTGGTGCAGCCAGCGCGGTATCAAGACCCACGCCACGATCACTTTCGGCCTCGATGGCGAGACCCTCGACAGCATGCGCGAAACGCTCGAGTTCTGTCGCACGCTGCCGGTCGACTCGATCCAGTTCTCGGTGGCGACTCCGTTCCCGGGCACGCCCTACTACGAAAGCGCACGCCATAGCGGGCGCCTGCTGGACGCGCGCTGGACCGACTTCGACGGCAGCCGCTCGGCGGTGATCCGCCGCGAAGGGCTGAGTGCCGAGGAGATCGCTGCCTTCACCGCCCGCGCGCCCTCGCGCTGGCTGCGGGCCCGGCTGCGCGATCCGGCGTGGCTTTTCCGCCAGGCTCGCTACCTGCGCGAGATCCTTTCCGACCAGGGCGTGGCAGGCCTCAAGCGCCGGCTGGTTCGCGCCGCGCGCCTGCTGCTGGCAAGGCCGGGCTAGGTTTCTGCCGATGAAGATCCTGCTGCTCAATCACAACGTGGTGGAACGGAGCACGTTCTATCGTGCCTTCTATTTCGGCCGCGAACTGGCCGATTGGGGCCACGAGGTGACCCTGGCCACTGTCTCGCGCCGGAATGTCCTGCGTCCTGTGGTGGGACTGCGCGAAGGCGTCCGCGTGATTGAGACCCCGGACTTGGGCGTGTCGCTGGCGCGCACGGGTTGGGATCCCTGGGACACCGCCTGGCGGGTGGCGCGCTTCTTGGGCGAGCGGCCCGACCTGGTGCACGGGTTTGACTGCCGTCCGGTGGTACTCGGGCCCAGCCTGGCGCTCAAGACCCTGGCGCACACGCCATGGATCAGCGACTGGGCCGACTGGTGGGGGCGGGGCGGGGCCATCTCCTTGCGCAGGAGCTGGATCGGCCGCGTAGCCTTTGCCCCGTTCGAAACCTTCCTAGAGGAACGCTTCCGTCATCTCGCCGACCAGGTCACCGTGACCAGCCGTGCCCTTGTGGAGCGCGCTCTCGGTCTGGGAATCGCCCGCGAGCGGGTCCACTTCATCCCGTCGGGCGCCAACGTGCGCACGATTCCCGTGCTCGATCAGGGGGCCTGCCGCGCGGAGCTGGGCTTGCCGGCCGACGCGCCTGTCGCCTGCTTCGTCGGCTTCGTTCAGTACGACCTCGGGCTCGCGGTGCGAGCCTTCGCCGTCGCCCGCCGATCCGTGCCCGACGCGCTCCTGCTCCTGGTGGGCCCACGCAACCGGGAGGCCGAGCGACTAATTGCGGAGCTGGGCCTGTCCGGCGCCGTCCGCTCCACCGGAACCCTCCCCTTCGCCCGGGTGCCGGTTCCCATGGGCGCCGCCGACGTGTTGCTGCTGCCCTGCTCGAACACCCTGACCAACCGGGCGCGGGGACCCATCAAGCTGGGCGACTATCTGGCCGCGGGCCGGGCTGTGCTGGCCAATCCGGTGGGCGATCTGGTCGAGGTCTTCCAGGCCAACGATGTCGGCGTGATGGCGCCCGACGATCCGGAGGGCTACGGGACGGCGCTGGCGGGTTTGCTCAAGGACCGCGACCGCACGGCGCGCATGGGACAGACGGCGCGCAAGGTGGCCGAGGAGAAGTACGCCTGGAAGCATGTATCCGGGNNCTGCGTCCGCTGGTCTGCCACAGCCCGGTGATCCCTGGCTTCATCGACAGGCGGCGGCGCTGCGAGCCGTGGATGCGCTGCTGTTCCGGTTCGGGCAGGGGGCGCGGGCCGACCAAACTCATCGCGCCGCCCAGGACGTGGAACAGCTGCGGGAGTTCGTCCAGGCTGGTCCGGCGCAGGAATTCGCCCAACCGGGTCACGCGTGGATCGTGGCGCACCTTGAACGCGGGACAGTCGACCTCATCGGGCGCTGCCAGCGCCGGCTTCAGCTCGTCGCTGTCATTCAGCATGGTCCGGAACTTCAGCATGCGGAAGCGACGGCCGTGCAGGCCGACGCGCACCTGGGAGAAAACCACGGGACGGCCGTCGAGCAAGACGATGGCCAGGGCGATGCCGATGAAGACCGGAAGCAGCACGACCACGGCGGCCGAGGCCAGCACCAGGTCCATCACCTGCTTGACCGCTAACTGCGCCACCCTGCGCGTGGACGGGGCGAAGAACAGGAAGTGCGTGCCGGCGCCCGACTCGACGTGCGGGGCCAGGCGGGGCACCTGTGGCCAGGGCAGGGGGATGCTGGCGGAAAGGCCCAGGTCGGCGCAGACCTGCACAACCCAACCTGCCCGGCGTGGCGAAAGCTGGGCCAGCACCACCACCGCGTCCACCGCCTCGTCGTGCAGGACTGCGGGCAACTGGCCCAGGGCGCCCAGGTGCTTCGGCGCACCGCCATCCGATTCGTGGCGGCCGAGATAGCCTATGACCTCGGGCGGGAACGGATCGGCGCGCAGACCGTCGAGGAAACGCTGCATGGACTGACCTGGCTCGCCGACCAGGAGCAGGCGGCCACGGGTGTTGCCCTTTGCGTGTTGCCGCTTCGCCCACTGCCGGAGCGCAAGCCGCTCCGCCAGCATGAAGGCGAACGACAGCGCCAAGAACATGGCCACGATGGAACGGTTCACCACCGTCTTGGTGACGAAGGTGACCGCGGTCAGCGCGGCCAGCCCCAGCAGGTGGAGCGCGAGCAGGCGCAGCACGGTTTGGGTAATCGACCAGCGCCTCTCCAGCGGACGGTCCAGGCCCAGCAGCGCGACCAGGACCACCCACAGCGGCAGCGCCAGATACGCCAGCAGGATG
The DNA here is from genome assembly GCA_003158395.1 of Myxococcales bacterium. Taxonomy (GTDB): domain Bacteria; phylum Myxococcota_A; class Polyangia; order Fen-1088; family Fen-1088; genus Fen-1137. The sequence goes on from PMIX01000054.1 coordinate 18,433, forward strand.
AAGCCCTCCGGGCCCGCGGGCGCCCGGATAAAGGCGAAGCGCGTCCACAGCAGCGAGTGCAACGCGTAGGCCGCGAACATCGCCAGCACGACCTGCAAAGCGTCGGCAGCCTGGATAAGCGCCCGCGGCGAACGGATCCCCGTCCCGTTCATGGTCGGGCGTCCCAGGCGATCACGGCACCGGGCGGAATGGGGCCTTCTAGGTTCAAACGTGACGATTATCGCGAGACGCACGCAGCTCTGTCAAACGGGCATTGACGGTCGCCGGGCGGGTCCCTGGCGGCCCCTTGGAACTGGTTCCGCGCCGGGCGGCCTTCCACTACAATGCCCGCATCGTGCGCTGGCGCCAGGCCGCGCGCAGGCAAGTCGCTATGGTCCACGAGCAAGACAGAATGTCGAGCAACGGTACGGCCCGGTTTCTAGGCCGCGTGAGCGAGCGCCAGAGCGTGATCCTGGTGCTGGCCGTGCTGGGCGCCGTGGCCGCCCTGCTGATCGTGCCGGGCGTATTCACCGTCGACGAGAACAACCACCTGGCCTGGGTGGTCTCGCTGCGTTCGGGCCGGCTGACCCTGCCCGGTACCGACGCCCTGCCGCGCTCGAGCGAGTTGCTTTTCTTCGATCCCGTGCCGGAGGTGCGCCCCGGGGCGCGGGCCTCGTCGGTGGTCCCTCCGTTGTACGCGCTGTTCGCGCTGCCTTTTTCGCTTGCTGGCTGGACCGGCCTCTTCCTCCTTAACCTCGCGGCGTGGCTGGTCACCATCGGGCTGGTGCGCGCGGCGGCGCGGCGTGCGGGCGCCTCGCAGCCGGCGGCGTGGGTCGGGGCGCTGGCCTTTGCCCTGGCTGGATTTTCGCTCGAATACGCCGTAGGGGTGTGGCCGCACGCGCTGGCTGCCTGCTTGTCCCTGGCTGCCTTCGTGGCGGCACTCAACGCGGCCGAGCGGGATCGGGTCGGCTGGGCGTACGCTGCCGGGCTCCTGGCTGGCGTGGCCGCTGGCGTGCGCTACCAGCACATTGTGACCGCCGGACTGCTGGGGCTCGTGCTGCTGGCCGATCCGGTGCGACGGGTGCGCAAGGCCGTCGCATACGCCGCTGGCCTCGCGCTGCCGCTAGCTCTTTGCTCGGTCGCGAACAGTTTGCGCGCGGGTATCGTGAGTCCGGTCAGCAAGGGCCGTGGCTACGTGGCCCTGCGGGGGCTGGCGACAGACGCGTCGCGATGGGATCCCCTGCGCGCGTTCGGCGCCCATGTGCTGGATTTCAGTATGCAGCGGCACATCCCCATGTGGCAGCAGATAGGCGGTCACTGGAGCGACACCGGCGCATTGATGTTGCTGTCGGCAGTGAAGAAGGCTCTTCTGCAATCCGCACCCTGGGTGCTGGTGGTGATGGTGGCCATGGCCGCGGCCTGGCTGCGAGGTGAGCCCGCGAATCCGGCGCGCCGGGTGTTGCGCGCGGCGGGCATAGTCGTGGCCGGAGTGCTGCTTCTCTTTGCCCTTGCGGGCACCGACCGTCCCGACGGCTGGTGCTACAACGCTCGCTATTTCTTCGATCTGATCCCGCTGGCCGCACTGGCTCTTGCGTTGCTGGTCGAGCGGACGGGCATGCGCTGGCAGCCGCTGGCGGTCGGGGCGGCTGCAGGCGGCCTTGGGGCTCTCCTGCCCCTGGCTCTCTCGCCGGCCTCGGCGGCGCGCCAGCTCGCGCTGATGTACGTGCCCCTAGTGCTGGCTTTCGCCTCGGTCCTGCTGTTTGCGGCCGCGCGGCGCCGATCGAGCGTGCAGCGTTGGCTGGCGCCGGCCATGGGCGTTCTTCTCGGGTGGGCAGCGACTGTGCACCTGGGCGACGATCTGCCGGCTGCGCGTGCCCGGCGGCTCGCGAACCTCAACAAGCTTTCATCGGTGGCGGCGCTTCTGCCGGAGGTGCCCGCCGCGCTGTTCGCCCAGCGCGCTGATGCATTGGGACCGCTGCTGCTGGAGCGACGAGATCTGGTGATTGCATCCACCTGGCCGGACCACGGCCGCGACGCGCCGGCCCTGGTGGAGGCTTTTCAGCGGGCGGGCCGACGCGTGTTCGTCCTGCCTGACGTTCCCGAGGACGAGCTGCGCGCGCTCAGCGCGGGGCGGTTGCTGCGACCGGTGGGCGGCGCGGACTCGCTGTTCGTGGAGATCGGTCCCCGCCGGCAAGCCGCACCTGCGGCCCCGCTGCCGTAGGCCGGCGCGTCCTACCCGACCGTCACGCTCTTGGCCAGATTGCGCGGCTGTTCGACGTCGTTCCCGCGTGCCAGCGCGACCGCGTAGGCCAGACAATCGCTGTCTCTTCTGGTACGGTCACTTCAGGTGCGTGCGCCGTCCGCCGGGACCTGCTGAAACCGCGACCGCCGGCGGCAAAGGTCAGACCGTCGCGCTGTCCTGACGATCGCGAACCGCTCGTGAGCGAGCGGGGCGCGAAGCCCGATCCGAAGTAAGCAGGACCGGAGCGGGCGTACAGTCGGGCATGGCGGCCACCAGGGGCGCGGCCACTAGGGAAACCGCGGGCGCGCCCTCTGGGCGCTGCCAGAAGCGACGCATGGACTGGCCCAGCCAGGCCTGCCAGGCCGACACCGTCCCGACGTAGCCAAAGCCGAAAAGGAAGAGCAGCAAGAAAGGCACGGACAGGTAATGGCCGTGCTCGATCGCAACCTCAACCGCGACCATGAAGTACCCAGCCATCAGCAGCTCGGCGGCCGGGGTCAGGGACCGAGCGGCGCGGTAGCGCTTGCCCGACCAGCTTTCCAGCTTGCCCCGGATGCCGTGCTTGGGAGTGCGCACGAACTCGGTCTCGCGTCCCAGCATGGCCTCGAAAACCGCGCGCGTCTGGTTCACGCACAGCCCGATCCCGAGCGACAGAACCAGGGGCAGGCGGCGCAGCGTGCTCCACGGCGTGCGCGTGCTGTCCCCGCGCAGGCGCGCAATTTCGCGCTCAGAGGCGAGATAGAACGACGCAATCGACAGGGTCGTCCCGAAGAAGAGTGGAATGTCGATCATCAGAACCTCGCGCACCCCGTGGGTCGTGCGCACGATAAGATTCGGCAACAACAGCAGCGACAGGAGGAGCAGCAGCGGGTAGGCGAAGTTGTTGGTCAGGTGGAAGAAGGCCTCGGTCTTCTGCGCCAGGGTGGCGCGCGAACGCAGGATACGCGGCAACAGTTTGCGCGCCACCTGAATCGAGCCCTTGGCCCAGCGGAACTGCTGTGCCTTGAAAGCGGACATCTCGACCGGCAATTCAGCGGGCGCGTCGATCTCGGGCAAGTAGACAAAACGCCAGCCGCGCAACTGTGCCCGGTACGACAGGTCCATGTCCTCAGTGAGGGTATCATGGTGCCAGCCGCCGGCGTCCACGATAGCGGCGCGGCGCCACAGACCGGCCGTGCCGTTGAAATTGAAGAAGCGGCCCGATCGGTTGCGCGCGGCATGCTCCATGATGAAGTGCCCGTTGAGCATGAGGGCCTGCGCCTCGGTCAGCGCCGAGAAGTCGCGGTTGATGTGCTCCCAGCGACACTGCACGACCGCCACGTTGGGGTCGACGAAATGGTGCACCGTCCGCTCCAGGATGTCGGGCTTGGGTAGAAAGTCGGCGTCGAAGATGAGCACCAACTCGCCCTTGGCTGTACGCAACCCGTTCTCGAGAGCACCCGCCTTGAATCCGGCGCGGTCCGTGCGGCGCACATACTCGATGTCCAGATCGGGATGGTGGCTCTTCAGGGCCGCGATCTTGCGCAGGCAGATGTCTTGGGTTTCGTCGGTGGAGTCGTCGAGCACCTGGATCTGAAAACGATCGTGGGGATAGCGAAGGGAGGCGACTGAATCGAGCAGGCGCTCGACCACGTACATCTCGTTGAAGAGCGGAAGCTGCACCGTGACCGCGGGCAGCTCGGCGTAGTGGCCGGTAGCCTGAGGCTTTCTATCGCGGTGCCGGTAGTAGAGGAACACCAGCAGGGAACGGTGAAATCCGTAGACCGCCAGGGCGAGCAGGATCACGAGATACAGCGCTGTCAAAACACTCGGGACATCCATGGCGCTCAAAGGTAGGACGCCAATTGTCTCGCGATTGTAATCTTGTGTGGTTTGTTGTCAGGGCTTGACCTTCTTGAGAAATTCAGCGCACAGGCGCAGTCGGCGCCGGGTCATATCGCGGCCCAGAACAGACAGGGTTTCAAACAGCGGCGGCGTGGCCTTGCGTGCCGTGCATGCCAGGCGCATGAGCATGAACAGCTCTTTGACATCCCACCCCGATTTGTCGGCGAACGCCCGTGTCATGGCCTCCAACGCGGGCGGCGAAAAATCACGCTGGGCATCCAACGCCTCGACCAGTCCAAGCAGACACTCGGACACGTCCTTGGCGGTACGATGGGCGGGGACCAGATCTTCTAGCCACGGCGCATGGTCGACATCGCCTGAGAAGAAGAACTCAGTCATGGGCACGAACTCGTCCAGCCGCTGAATACGCTTGCGCACCAAGGGAACCAGCGACTGCAGATAGTCATCCGAAAGTCGCCACGCGCGCAGCCGCGCCACGATGCCGGCGTCGTCCAGGGCGCGCAGGTAGTCGGCGTTCATGGCCGAGAGCTTGACCAGGTCGAAGACCGGGCCGCCCAAGCTCACGCGATCAAAGGTGAAAGCCTCGATCATCTCCTGCAGGGTGAACTTCTCGCGATCGCCCGCAATCGACCAGCCCATGGTGCCGAGAAAGTTGAGCAAGGCCTCAGGCAGAAACCCAGCGGCGCGGTAGTAGTCGAGCGAGACAGGATTCTTGCGCTTGGAGATCTTGGACTTGTCGGCATTGCGCAGCAGCGGCATGTGGACCCACTCGGGCGCGGTCCAGCCGAACGCGCCGTACAGGACCACATGCTTGGGCGTGGAGGTCAGCCATTCCTCGGCGCGGATGACGTGGGTGATCCCCATCAGGTGGTCGTCAACCACATTGGCCAGGTGGTAGGTTGGGAAGCCATCGGTCTTCAGCAGGATCTGGTCGTCAATCTGGCTGTTCTCGAAGCGCACCTCGCCCCGCAGGCGATCCACCACCGTAGTCTCGCCCGTCTTGGGCATGGCCAGGCGGACCACATAGGGCTCGCCCGCAGCAGCCCGCGCGTCCGAGGTGGCCCGGTCCAAGGTGCGACAATGCCCGTCGTAACCCACGAAGTTCGACTTGCCCTTCTGCTCGGCGCGCAGCCTGTCCAGCCGCTCGGCGCTGCAGAAGCAACGGTAGGCCGCGCCGGAGGCGACCAGGTTGGCAACCTCGCGTCGGTAGATGTCAGCGCGCTCGGATTGCCGATAGGGACCGTGGGGGCCGCCCACGTCGGGGCCTTCGTCCCAGGAAAGGCCCACCCAGCGCAGGGCGCGCAGAATGGCCGCCTCGGACTCGGGCGTCGAGCGCGTGCGATCGGTGTCTTCGATGCGCAGAATGAACTGGCCGCCGTGGTGCTTGGCGAACACGTAGTTGAACAGGGCGATGTAGGCGGTCCCCACGTGGGGATCGCCAGTGGGTGAAGGCGCGATGCGGACGCGTACGGTCATGACGGGAGACTACAGTCGGCACGAGACGATCGACAGTCAAGTTCTGCGGTTCTGGCCGACGACACCATCCGGCAAGTGTTCAAACCTAGGGTTCGACTGCGATATCCAGGTACAAGAGAATCGCGGCTTCCACCTGTCGCATCCGCTCGCCAGAAAGTGGGGGTCCGATGGGCGCCATATCAACGTCAGACCGGTGCAGTTCTTGGACGTGTTCGCACAGAAGCATCGTGGCCCTCTCCACCCCCCCTTCGCCCGGGTGCAATTCCACGTGCGTAACGAGCGGCCGCAGCCGAGTCGAGCCGGGGATCACCGTCACGTATTCCGACCGCGCGTTGAACTTGTCCGAGGAGACCACCAGCAGGGGGCGACGCTTGTCCAAGCTGCCCCAATGAAGAAAGCCGCGCCGGATCCCACTCATCCCGTGCCCTCCCGGTCGAGGTCGAGTCTCCTCCTCGACCGGCGAAAGGCGCGGACCATGGCTCGTTCCTCGGCGACCTCGCCTCGCGACCGCGCGCCATAGTAGGCGTCCAGCGACGCGTCCACATCCTGGGAATGCGACCGCGCGAGAAGCGTGCGCAGTGCCTCCACGATCAGCGCGCTGCGACTGGCAACCCCGAGCTGTCTGGCCAGACGATCCGCGTCTTTCAGCAGAGCCCTGGGCATGGATACGGTAATACGATTCATCATACGAATAAGCATACGCTGCCGAGTACGCGGCGACAAGCCACGGCCCAACTGGCTGCGCTTAGGAGGGGGCGACCGCAGGTCGCCCCTACGGGCCCGAGCCCTACGCGACCAGTTTGTATCCGATTCCGTAGATGGTCACGATGTGGCGCGGGTTGGAGGCGTCGTCCTCGATCTTCTTGCGCAACTTGACCACGAAGTTGTCTACCGCCCGCGTCTGGCTGTGGCCCGAGACGCCCCAGATCTTCTCCAAGATCTCTTCGCGGCTCACTGGCTCGCCGGCGCGTTCGTGCAGAAGGCGCACCAGCTCGACCTCGTAGAAGGACAGCGGGATGGTCTTTCCCTTGCGCACCAACTCGTGGCGGCGCGGGTGCACGACGACCGAGCCGATGGAAACCGCTTCGTCGAGGTGAACCGAGCGATGCAGCCGGCGGAAGATGGCATTGATGCGCGCCACCAACTCGCCCACGGAGAATGGCTTGGTCACGTAGTCGTCCGCACCCGCCTTGAGGCCCCGGATCTTGTCCGTCTCCTGTGAACGCGCGGTGAGCATAATGATGGGCACCACCGGGTGGCTTCCGCGCATCTCCTCGCAGACCGAGAACCCGTTGATATCCGGCAGCATGAGGTCGAGGATGACCAGGTCGGCGCCACGCTCCTGCAGCATCTTGATCCCCTCGCGACCGTAGCCGGTGGTCAAGACTTCGAACTGTTCAAACTCCAGCGCATCGGACAGGCCGCGTGCGATGTCCGGCTCGTCCTCGATGATGAGGATGCGCCGGCGGGTCGCTGGCTGATGGCTGGCGGAGAGGCTGGTGCTCATGTTTCGATAGCCGGATTTGCATCGGCCGACGCTGGCTCGGCGCTTGACTTGGCGCTCGCGGCGACGGGCGCCGGCAAGAATACCTCGAACAGAGCGCCAGGGGGGCCTTCCTGTTTGCTGGCCACCGGACTGGTCAACACCACGCGACCACCGTGGGCTTCCACGATGTGCCTGACCAGCGCCAGGCCGATGCCGCTGCCCCGCACGTTGCGCTCGCGCGTCCTCTGCGAGCGATAGAAACGCTCGAAGATCCGATTGTGTTCATCGCGCGGCACGCCGGGACCGAAGTCGCGCACCCCCAGCACCACGAAACCCGGCGATCGACGCAGGGTCACCAGGACTTTGCCACCTTCCGCGGCATGCTTGATGGCGTTGTCGACCAGGTTGAGAGTCACGAGGGCCATGCCGTTGTCGTCCATGCGCAGGCAGGGCAGCTGGGGCTCAAAGACAGTTTCCAGTCTCATCTTCTCCTTGTCCAGCCGGTAGCGGCAGACATCCAGCGCCCGCTCCACGACCTCGGCCAAGTCGCCCTCGGCGAAGTGGTAGCTGGCTTTGCCCCGTTCCAGCCGGGCAAAGTCGAGCACGTTGTCGATGAGGTGCGACAGCCGCTCAGATTCGCGGGTGATGATGCCCCCGTACTCTCGCGCAGTGCGATCGTCCTTGTGCCGGCCCGTCGCCACAAGTTCACCGAACATGCGGATAAGCGAGAGCGGCGTCTTGAGCTCATGCGACACGTTGGCAATAAAGTCGCTTTTCATGCGTGAGGCCCGCCGCTCAGCCACCACGGCCAGCCACACGATCCCCAGGCCGACCCCGATGATGACCGTGGAGAGAAAAATGAGCAGGCGGCGGGTCCCCTTGGTCCGTTCCCACTGGGTGCGGAATTCCTCTGCGTTCTGCGGGACCATTTGGATGCGCCAGCGGTAGAGGGCCTTGCCAAACGGGCCCTCGTAGAAGAAGCGACCGCCAGGGCGGGCCTCGGGTCCACCCAAGGCTGACCCGGCCACCAGCTTGTTGTTCTCGTCCACGATGGCCACCCGCCGGTTCTTGCGCCGCCGGGCCAGCTCCTCCTCGGACCAGTGCTTGCCCATGAAGTCCAGCCTCAGACTGGCCACCACGTGAAAGGGTTGGCCGCCTTCTGCGCGTCGCGTTGCGTAGGCAAGCAACACTGACCCGCCCCCGTCAAGCAGCTCATGGTGGTAGGCGAAATCGTCCACACCCACCTGGGCCCAGGCCAGATTCTTGATCTTGGCTACCCAGGGATTGCGTACCACGGCCGCTTCCGGCGAAGCCTTGCGCTTCGGGGGCAAAGGGGGCTCGCGCAGCTTGGGCCACATGCAATCCACCTTCTCGGCGGCGCTGAGAACAACAAACGAATCTATTCCTGGGCCCGGATCGATGTCGCAGGGGTCGGCCGAGGCCGGATCGTCTTTGATGTCGGCGATCTTGTCGAAAAGCGACACGGACTCTTTGTCGATCCGGGCTTCGACCGCCTTGGCCAGATCATCGGCGAAATCCTGCGATTCCTGGCGAAAGAGCTGCTCGATCGGGCGCGACACGTCCTCGGCGTGTTTGAACCCGTAGTAGGCCAGCGCCAAGGCAGCCCCGATCATGGCCGGGAAGACCAAGGCCAAGATCAATGAAATGGGCGCGCCCAAGCGTTGACTAGCTGCGCCACGCATATTTGCTCCGCGATGCCAATTCAGGCCTGACTATGACCGATGCACAGCAAGGCCGTCCATAGTCCGGCCAGGCCGGTTGACTCAGAAAGTCGGCCATGACCGTGAGCGGCCTGTGGCAGCAGGTCATCCGCCGACGGAAAAGGGCTCAAGTTTCCACCTCAGAGCCGCCGATGGAACTGTTTGGTGGTTCCCGGTACCGCTTCCAGCGCTAGCCTAAAGCTCGAGTTCAGACTCCGGCCTCACGCGGGCATCGTGTCAGTCGTGCGGCGTTTCGTCGAGGAGCGCTGCGCCAAGTTGGGGGGCGATCCTGGGTCGGTGTCTCGCGTGACCATGGCCACGCACGAATTGCTAGAGAACGCTGCGAAGTACTCCGTCGGCGAGTACGTCCATCTGAAAGTCGAGTTCAACGCTTCGTGTGATAGCATCCGGACCCAGCTCACCAATGAAACCACCCCGGTCCACCGGGCACGGCTGCGCGAGCGAATCCGGCTGCTGCAGAATGCACAAGAGTCCTTCGACCTCTACCAGACGCTCATGCGTCGCTCGTTCGAGGCAGGCGAGGAATCCGGTCTGGGCCTGGCCCGCATCTGCAGCGAGGGCGAGCTGGCCCTTGCCATGGGCGAGAGCGAGAACACTGTGACAATCGTCGCGCATTCGCATCCCCCGAGGAACAGTCAGGATGGCTGAGCCCTGGCATGAGGCCGTCCAGGAGAGCGACTTCAGCGCGGAAGCGAGTGTGCAAGAACGTCACATGGACGTGGCGCTGAGTGGGACGGCCGACTTCATGGTGAAGGGACATCTGGATCGGTTCTTGCGCAGCTTGCACGCGGAAGTCCAGCGGCGCGCGCTGACCGAGGTGAGTGTGGACGTGCGCCGGCTTGAGTTCATGAACTCTTCCTGCCTGGCAAGCTTCGTGTGGTGGATCAGCACCGTGCAGGAGCAGCCGGCCGAGGATCGCTATCGCATCGTCTTCCTGTCCAGCCCCACGGTCTATTGGCAACGCCGCAGCCTCGGTGCCCTGGCCACCTTGGCAGACGACATCATTTCCGTCCAGTTGTAAGGCCATCGGCGCGCCATACGGTAGACTCTCCGGCGTGCGTCCGCCTTGCAGCGCCCGCGTGGTGCAACGCCCAAGACGAAGGATCGGCTGCTAATGAGTCGCCGGCAAGCTGCAGGGGAATGCCTCCTCGGAGTCGCAGCTTCTGCCTTGTTTTCGCTTGGCTGCGAGAGTGACGCTGGCAAGGTTCCAGTGTCGCAGACCGCATTGCCCATCGTGGGCGGCAATCTGGCGACGACCTGCGTATGGCCGACCGCCATCATGCTGATAGGGCCCGAGGGCTGCAGCGGCACGCTCGTCCACCCTCGCGTGGTCGTGACGGCAAAACACTGCCTTGTCGACGGGGACGGCAACATCATCCCGCCCACGTCCATCGGTCTGGGCGAAACGCGCGACCAGTGGGCCAAGACAGTGGCCGTCTCCCAGTGCTTCACACACCCTGATGACGATTTCGGCCTGTGTACGCTCGCGGAGGACGTGACGAGCATCCCCATTGTTCCTGTCATGGCGCCGTGTGAGATGGCCGAGCTGGCAGCGGGCAAACCCGTCGTAGAAGTGGGATTCGGAGTGACCAGCGCCACGGGTCGGACCTACGGGGCCAAGAAATGGATCGACGCGACTATCGAGAGCGCTGGTCCCGATCAGGGCGACATCGACGTGACAACGGGAAGCCAGGAAGGTGAGTACTACGGAGACTCCGGCGGCCCACTTTTTTTCGCGATGCCGGATAGGACCTGGCGTCTCATCGGCGAAGATTGCTGCTCCCCCAGCATCCTGGGAACCGAGACCGAGGCGCGCGTCTCCACCTACAAGTCCGTCCCCTACCAGGTAGCCTGGGCGGAGAACCAGTCGGGCATCGATTTGACACCCTGCCACGATGCCAACGGCTGGAATCCGACTGCCGCCTGTACTGGATTCCCCACGAACCCCGAGGTCGGCGTGGGCGCATGGGCGACGCTGTGCGAAGGCGAGAGCACGCTTCGGCAGCCGACCTGTCAGGGAATGCTTCCCAGTTTCGACGCAGCCGGGGACCATACCGAGACGAGCGCCGACGCCGGCGGTCGAGATGGGCCTAAGGACGGCCCCATCGATGCCAATCTTGGCGATTCCTATCCGAGCGACAGCGAGGTTGGCCTCGACGGGGACGGAGAAATCGGGTGGGCAGATGGTCGTGATGGTGCGGCCGACGTCAGCGACAGCGGGGGGATGGGGGCCTCGACGGGCAGCGGTGAAGCAGGCCCTGACGCCCCTGCAAAAGGACTGGATATCTCTGCCAGCGGCGACACTGGTCCAAACGGGGGCGCTGGCGGCGACAGGGCCGATGGAAGCGGCAGCGAGAGTGACGGCAGCGCTGGTGGCACCGGCTACGGCGGAGGGGACGGTAGCGAGAGCGACGGCGGCGCTGGCGGCATGGGCGATGGCGGAGGGGATTCTGGCGAGAATGACGGCAGCGCTGGCGGAAAGACCACAGCGACCGGAGGAACGGATGGCGGTGGTAAAGCCACAGGCTCTGGCGGGACGACCGGCTCAGGCGGGACATCGGGCTGGGATGGCGGCTCGGGCTCGGATGCACCCAGCGACCGAAAGGGATCAAATGGCTCGATCGCGGACGGCGGGGTGGATCAGAACACCACAAGAAAGTCGGGCGGCGGGTGTACCTGCCGAAGCGTTTCGGACCGAGATACCGGCTGGCCGACCGTCGGCCTGCTGGGCCTCGGGCTCGCCGCCGCGCGCTTGATTCGCCGGCGGACGGATTGCCGACAAGGGAACCCTGGGAGGGTTCGCTGCGCCCTTTGGCCCACCCACCCGCCGGCGATTCGAATTGGCTGAGCCACATGACAAAGACACTCCACTGCCTTTGTAGGTAGGGATTTCTGCTACTCTGAGGAGAAGCCATGAACATGATTCAGAAGACACATCGCCTTGTCCTCGTGCTGCTGGGCGCCACTTCAATGGCTGCTAGCTGCGGCGGAAGCAATGCGCCAGCCGCCAACAATGGTGGAAGTACTCAAGCCGGCGGAGCCGGCGCTTCAGGCACCACAGCCGCCACGGGTGGCGCGACCAGCGCCGGTGGACGAACGGCAGCGGGCGGTAGTCTTGGTGGCTCGCCATCCGGAGGCGCCAGCGGCGGATCCACAAGCACCGGCGGCGCTGGCACTGGAGGCGCCGGTGCCACCCGAGGGGGTGGCGGTCAAATTGCGGGCCAGGCTGGCGGCAGCACCCAAGCCGGCGGCACCACCGTTTCAGGGGGGACCACCGCCAAGGCCGGCGCAACCGCGACGGGCGGGACCATCACTGGCGGGGGCACCACTGCTCCAGGTGGCACCACCGCCACTGGTGCCACCACTGTTTCAGGCGGCACAACCGCCCGTGGCGGGACCACTGCCTCCGGCGGGATTGTCGCTGCCGGAGGCACCACCGGGGGAGGAGGTGGCGTGACCACTCTTCAACCGCCCACGAATCGGGTACGAGCGATCATGCCCCTCGATCGGGGCTGGTTGTTCAACAAGGGTGATGCGACCGGGGCTGATTCAGCGACTTTCGCGGATTCCGGATGGCGCCCGGTGAACCTCCCGCACGACTGGAGCGTGGAAGGGCCGTTCGATCAAAGCGCCCCGATGACGGGAAGAGGGGGCTACTTGGCGTCGGGAATCGGTTGGTACCGAAACCATTTCACTCTTCCCGCAACCGTCACCTCGGGCAAACAGGTCTACATTGAATTCGACGGGGTCATGGGGAACAGCACCGTCTATATCAACGGCACTCAGCTCGGGAATCATCCCTACGGCTACGTGAGCTTCCGCTACGACATGACGAAGAACATCAAGTTCGGGGCGGAAAACGTGCTCGCAGTCAAGACCGACACCAGCATCCAGCCCGCCTCGCGTTTCTACTCGGGCGCTGGCATCTACCGCCGAGCGCGCGTCATTGCGACCGATCCGGTTCACATCGATCAGTACGCCACGTACGTGCAGACGCCTTCGCCCACAACCACGTCGGCGACCGTCCAGGTTTCAACCTCGGTGGTCAATTCGGGCACGTCGTCTCAAAGCGTGAGCGTGCAGGGTATCGTCAGCGACGCTGGCGGGACGGCGCTGGCACCGGTCTCGGCGGCTGCCCAGGATATCGCCGCCGGGGCATCGGCCAGCTTCACGTTTAGTGTCCCTGTCGCGAACCCCAAGTTGTGGGACCTCACCACTCCGAACATGTATCAACTTGTGACCAACGTCCAAGTCGGGGGGACCACGGTTGACGATGACGTGACACCATTCGGTATCCGCAGTCTCGTGTTCAACGGGGGCATGACTCTCAATGGCAAGAGCATAAAGTTCCAGGGCGTCGCCAATCACCAGGACTATCACGGGCTCGGGCTTGCCGCGCCGCAGCGGGCGATGCAGCGACGGCTGGCCGCGCTCAAGGCCATCGGGGTGAACGCGATCCGCACGGCCCACGATTGCCCTAGTCCGGAGTTCCTCGATCTGACCGACCGGATGGGCTTCCTCGTGCTCGACGAGTTCACCGACGTATGGGGCGCCCACAAGTACAGCGATGTTGGCGATTACGCCACCTACTTCAATAAGGCCTCGACGACCCCGACTGGAATGCCCGCGCTGCCCAAGTCCGCCACAGGCACAAAGTGGTGGGAGGTCGACTTTACCGGCTGGATCATGCGGGATCGCAACCACCCCAGCGTGGGCCTTTACAGCATGGGCAACGAAATCCACGATTCGATAAGCACGCGGACTCCTATCCTCACCGAGATGATCGCCATCAGTCACGAACTAGACCCGGGGCACCTGGACACCCAGGCTCTGCTTGACCCGGGCACGGCAGGCGACACGACCGGAGCAACGGCGAAGCTCCTCGATGTGTGGGGCGACAATTACAACGTCGCGGTAGCCATTTCGTCGGGGAACAGCTCGCCCACGAAGTGCGGCTTGATAACCGAGGTGGGCACCGAAACCAGCACATGGACCAGCGTGACGGGCAACGCGGGGCTCACGGGCGAGTTCATGTGGACGGGCGTTGACTATATGGGCGAGCGCGACGGTGGATGGCCATCATTTGGGGGCAACGGGGCGCTCATGGACGAACTGGGGGCTGTGAGGGCCACCGGTTACTCGTGGTCGAAGCTCTGGGGTGGCAAATCGACGTCGGCTCCGGCCAGCGGAGCGAAGGCAGGCCAGGTCGTGCTCACAGCGGATCACCCCACGCTGCTGACCGATGTGGACGACGTCTCGTTTGTCAAGGCCGAGGTGTCCGGCACCGCAGCCGTGACTTTCGCAATCACCGGCCCCGGCACCATCATAGCCGTGGACAGCGGGAGCATGACGCAGGAGTCGTTCCGCGGAACTTCCCGCAACGCCTTCAATGGCGTGGCCTACGCCATTGTTCAGGCGACGGGCGCCGGAACCATCACGGTGACGGCAACTTCGTCGGGGCTTACGGCAGGTACCGCGACCATCACGGCCACCGAGGGCACGTTCGTTCCGTGCTCCGGGACTTGTGACTAGTTTCAGTCGCCTTCTTGAAAATCCGTGACTGGTTCAGGTTACCGGCTCCGGGGCCGGTAGCCGGATCCGGTTCCGAAGCCGGGACCAGTTGCTGAACCCGGCTCCGGCCACCGGTCCCGCCGCCGTCAATCCGGCCGCTCAACCAGCCACGAACCTACGCGGGGCGGGTGCGAGCCGGGTCACGGCTGGTCTTTCTGCTTGCGACCGGCGCGCTCGAGTGCCCCTCTCAACCCTTCGACCCGCTCCGGAGACCCCGTGAAGATGTCCCGTGGGAACCGGTAGTAGCGGAGGATGTCCTTGAAAATGGGGGTAGCGTCTTTCGAATTCAGCCACATCCCCGCGAGGTACTGCAGGCGCAGGTTGCGGTCGGTGTTGATCTGCGCGCCGCGCATCCACGCCCCGAGATCGCTCGCCTGTCCAGCGTAGGTCGCCAACAGATCGACCGCCACACCGGGACCTGAGGTCTTGCCAAAGCCGACCTCCTCGAGGGAGCTCTTCACCCTGGGATGCGCGTCGATCCAAGCCTGCAACTCGTCGACGTCGATGTGCAGAGGCTCGAGGGATCCGAACAACACGACGTCATAGCCCGTCCCCGCAAGATCGTTGCTCCAGAGGATGCCGTAGGGGAACACCTTGAAGAAGGTCGCGATCAAGCTCTTGGTGGTGTCCAGGTTGGTTTCATAGAGGGGCATCCAGAGCGCCATCACGCCGCCCGGATTGAGCCGGTCCCGGCACATACGGTAGTACTCCTCGGTGTTGAGCGCTGCGCAGCCCTTGACCCAAGGATCGATGGGATCGGAGGTGATGACGTCGAACTTCTCCCGGGTGGTGCGGATGAAGTGGCGTCCGTCATCGAGAACGATGCGGGTGCGCGGGTCGTTGACGACATCGTAGTTCTCCTTGGCGAACCGGGGCGCGATGTACTTGGGGACCATCGGCTCGATGTCGCAGATGACGATCTTCTTGACGCTATCGTAGGGGACGAACGAACCAGCGGTGACGCCTGCTCCCAGGGCGACCACGAGGACCGACTCCGGATCGTGCGTCTTGTAGGTAAGCGCCGCGATGTGCCCGAGCATGCGTTGAAGCCGCATGTCCTCAGGATTGTTGGACGCTTGCACCTTGCCCGCGCCGTGGAAGAAGCGCCAACCGTTGCGGAATCTGGTGATGGCGACCGAAACGTTGACGCCTTCACCGATGAAGCTGCAGTAGCGGTTCGGCTGTCCGGGGGTGGTCGGCACCTCCTCTTCGGGTACCACCCCCGGAGCCATCTCCGGGACGAAACTGGCCGAGTTTCGGCCGAAGGCGACCGCCGGACAGTTCGGAGGCGCGACGCTGTGGGCGAGCAGGATGGCCCCCTCGATCGCAGCGGCAAGGACAACCGCCAGGCCCAGCGTAGCGACCCGGGGATCAGAGCGCTTGGGCGTGCCGCCCTTGCCAAGAAGCGGCACCCACACGATGAACGCTGATCCGACGCACAGGCCGATGAGCACGCGCTGCGCTGCCTGAGTGCCCAAGGTGGGGATCACGACGATGCTAAACGCGATCGCCCCGACAATCGCCCCGAGGGTGTTGGCGGCATACATGCCGCCGACGAGGCGGCCGGGGTCCTGCTCTTTGGACGCCACCGAAGCCAGCGCGAGGGGGAAGCTCGCGCCCCAGACGAGTACACCCGGCAGGAGCGCCCACGCGCAGCGAACGATGTCTATCTGGAAGGTGAACCAGGGGCTGGTGGAGAGCGCCAGGTTGATGGGCCAGTAGGGAATGGATTCGGAGATCGCGTAGGAAGCCCAGGCGATCGCCACCGCCTGGAGCCACTGGCACGCCCCGAGCAACAGGGCAGGGCGTGTGGTCCTGCGCGCAATCAACGATCCCAGGCCGCTGCCCAGGCCCAGCGCCAGCAGGAACACCGCCAGGATGATAGAGAAAGTGTAGACCGTAGCGCCCAGGGTGAGAGAGAGCTGCCGGGTCCAGACCACCTCCACGCCGAGCCCCGTCGCGCCTGAAATGCCGAGCGCGACATACACCGAGCGATTCTGCGCCCAGGGCAACCAGGCTGGCGAGGAGGCGGGGGCGGCCGACGCCGGCGTCTCTTCGTTGCGTTCCACCGACGGTGGCCCCTCACTCTGCGCAGGGGCACGTGCCCCAATGCCCGCAGGGATGTACACGGTGATCTTGGCCAGCGCCAAGCTGATCCCAGCTACTGTGACGTCGATCATTGCCGCCACAAAGGTCGCGGTGACCATGTCGTACAGGCGCAAGAGGTAGAAGCCCGCAAGCAGGCACCCGATCACCGCCCCCACAATGTTGCCACCGTAGAACAATCCCAACCATGAGACCCCACGCGGGGTTGCCTCCACCCAGCGCGCGATAGCAGGCAGGGTAGCACCCATCAGGACCGTGGGAGGCAGAAGGCAGATCGCCGCGACCACCGCCCGCAGCACCAGCGACGGGATGAAGCCGCCGGCAGTCACCGTATAGAGGCGCTCGACCAGAGGCACGACGTACACCACTCCGACACCGATGACCGCGATTCCAGCCTCGAGCGCGGCGTACACGCGGAGCGGATGTTTGTTCGTCGAAACATAGCGCGGCAGGGCCAGGCTACCCACGCACATCCCGCCCATGAACGTCGCCAGCAGGACCCCCAGCGAGAACGCCGTCGAACCGATCACCAACTGCAGCAGCTGCAGCCAGACCACTTCATAGATGAGCGCTGCGCACCCACTTCCAATGAATAGCGGCAGGAGCAGGGGAAGAATCCGCGAGGACTGTGAAGCATCCTGCGGCTGGGCGAGCCGATCTACGGCCATATCTGCCTCCGAGTGATGGGTCGAGCGGGTGGCGGGGCCAGCGTGGCTGAAAGGCAGAGCATACTAGCCCACGCCGCGCGCGCCGGGGCTGACAAACGCCTTTTGACGACTCTTCGTCGCATTGCCAAGTTCACCTGTGGGCGGAGCCGGAGACTGAGCGCAGGTCATCGGCGAACGACAGGCTTGCGGTCAGCGTGGAAAGTCAACACAGTAGCAATTGGAAGCGTCTGACCGAACGCATCCACAAGCATGGAGGCTTTCGATGACTAGTCGTCCCAAGCAATGTCTGGCGTTCGCCCTGATGGCAGGACCGCTTTGCCTCTTCGGCTGCGGCAATGGCGGAAGCGGCAAAGACAGCGGCGCGACTGGTGGCACGACGACCATCGCCGGCGCCATCGGCTCGGGCGGCACCACTGGCTCGGGCGGCGCGGCCAGCAAAGGCGGCGCTATCGGCACTGCCGGCAGCACCGCCGCCGGCGGAGGTACTGCCACCGACGGCAGCACCGCCAGCGGCGGGATTACCGCCACGAGCGGCAGCACCGCCACTAGCGGCGCCATCGCCAACGGCGGAACCACTCGCACTGGGGGCGCGCCCAACACGGGCGGCGCGACCGGCATGGGCGGCACCACCGCCAACAGCGGCGGCGCCGGTACAGGCGGGACCACCAGTACAGGCGGAACCGGCGCCACCGGCGGTACGACCCGCACCGGGGGCGCCATGGGGACTGGCGGCACGAACCGCACCGGAGGGGGAAGCGCGGGCGGCACGGCCACAGGCGGCACAAGCACCAGCGGCACAACTAGCACCGGAGGCGTGGCCACAGGCGGGACAGCCGGAGGTACGCCCGCCTCTGGCCGACGTGAAATGGAAAGCCTCGACCGTGGCGTGGTCGCCATCAACCAAGGCGGCGGAAAGGTCTACGTCGGGTGGCGAATGTTCGGGCTCGACCCAGACAGCATTGCGTTCAACGTGTACCGCTCGACTGGGGGCGGCACTGCCGTCAAACTGAACACCTCGCCCATAACTGCCACGACCGACTATGTTGATGCGGGTGCCGACGTCACCAAGTCCAATGCCTACTCTGTCGCGCCCGTAGTGGGTGGAGCAGAGCAAGCCGCGAGTGCTGCCTACACACTGCCGGCCAACGCTCCTGCGCAGCAGTACCTCTCCATCCCGCTGCGCGACGGTGGCCTCAACTATTCACAAGCGAATGTCGGCGATCTGGATGGGGACGGGCAGTATGAACTGGTTGTCAAGTGGAGCGAGTCAGCAAATGTCGATCCCGGATCTCACACGACGGCTACTGCTATCGTTCACGTTGACGCTTACAAGTTGGATGGTGCTTTCCTTTGGCGCGTGGATCTGGGATGGAACCTCGAATCCGGCAGCGACTTCACGCCCCTGCTCGTCTACGACGTCGATGGTGATGGCAAGGCGGAAGTCATCACCAAGACCGCTGAAGGCACGAAGGACGGTACTGGCGTGACCATTGGCGACACCGACGGCGATGGAAAGACCGACTATCGCAACTCCGACGGCCGCGTGCTCAGCGGACCCGAGTTCATGTCCATATTCCAGGGCACCGACGGCAAGGAAGTGGCGCGGACAAACTGGATTGCCCGGGGCAGTGTCAGCGACTGGGGC
>PMIX01000325.1 GCA_003158395.1 Myxococcales bacterium
CGACGCTTCGGCTGGACCGCCCAGCACGACCTACACATGCCTTGAGTGCATGAACACGACAACGTACACAGTTACGAGCACAGTGACGAACACGAAGACGAAGACGAACACGCTAACGACCACGAATACGAATACGGTCACTGCAACGATTACGCCGACAAACACGACCACGACCACGACCACGGCTACGGCCACGGCTACGACCACGACCACGACCACGGCCACGGCACCGGAAAAGAAGGAGTCGCCCAGTGGCTGAGCCCGTTGAACGGCGAATCCTTCGTCGCACGAGCCCGTCGGACGAGGAGATCGTCATCAACTTCGGACCGCAGCACCCGTCGACCCACGGGGTGATCGACTTCGTCACCCAAACCAACGGCGAGGTCATCCGCCGCTCGATCCCGGACATCGGATACTTGCACCGCGGACTGGAGAAAATCGGCGAGACGGTCAGCTACCCCGGCTACATGCCGTTTACCGACCGCATCGACTACCTGGCAGCCATGCTTGCCAATGAAGGCTACGCCATGGCGGTGGAGAGGCTGCTCAAGGTCGAGGTCCCCCCGCGCGCCAAGTATCTGCGTGCCATCGCGGGCGAGCTGTGCCGCATTTCCAACCACTGGGTGGCAGTCGGCACCATGGCGTCCGATATCGGCGCGTCCACGCCGCTCACCCACGCCCTGCGCGAGCGCGAGGCCATCAACGACCTTCTGGAAGAGCTTTGCGGGGCGCGCCTGACATTCAACTACGCGCGCATCGGCGGCGTCTCGTTCGACGCGCCCGAGGGCTGGCGCGAGAAGATCCTGCGCTACCTCGACCATCTGGACAGCTACATCCAGGAATGGGACCGCCTGATCTCGCTCAACCAGATCTATGTCAAACGGCTGGCCAAGGTCGCAGTCATCAGTCGCGAGAAAGCCATTGCCTACGGCCTGTGCGGCCCGAATCTGCGCGGCTCCGGAATTTCCTGGGACACGCGGCGCGACCTGGCGTACGGCGCCTATCCCGAGTTCAAGTTCGATGTGCCGGTCGGGCAGGGGAAGATGGGCGCGACGGGTGACTGCTGGGATCGCTACGCCGTGCGGGTTCTCGAGATGCTGGAATCCTCCAAGATCGTTCGCCAGGCGCTCGACAAGCTGCCCGAGGGCGAGATCATGGCCAAGGTCGCGCGCCGGGTGAGGCCCGAGCCAGGCGAGGCTATGGCGCGAGTGGAGTCGGCGCGTGGCGCAATGTGCTACTACGTCGTGTCCGACGGTTCGGAGAAGGCCTACCGGGTGCGCGTGCGCACCGGCAGTTTCATGGCCATGGGAATCATCGAGGAGATGTCGCAGGGACTGATGATTGCCGACTTGATAGCGCTCATCGCTTCGCTGGACGTCGTTGCCCCGGAGATCGACCGGTGAAGATCACGACCGCTCTCGACTCGACATCCCTGACCACACGCTATCCCAAGACGGCGCTGGCGACCACGCTGTTCTTCATGCTGGCGCTGCCGTTCTTGCTGTACGTGGTGCTCCTGCTCATGTTGCCGTTCAACCGGCCCGAGGCGCTGGATGCCGTGGCCCAGCGACTGGGCTGGGACCTAGGCCACAGCCCGTATCGCGACACCTGGTACGGTGTCATTTTGGTGGTCGAGGCGACCACCGTCTCGCTCTACACCGCCGTGTTTGCCGGTGTGACCACCTGGGTCGAGCGTCGCATCGCGGGGCGCATGCAGAGCCGGATTGGTCCCAACCGGCCTGGCGTCTTTGGGTTCATGTCCTGGGTGGCCGACGCGGTCAAGATGCTGTTCAAGGAGGACCTGATCCCGGCCGAGGCAGACCACCTGCTCTTCCGGGCCGCGCCCTATTTTTCCATGGTGGGGCTGACCCTGCCTTTTGTCGTCTTGCCTTTCGGCGAGAGCGTGGTGGTGGCGGACCTCAACGTAGGTGTGTTCTACCTGACCGCGACCAGCGCCTTCATCGTGGTGGGCATCCTGGTGTCGGGCTGGGCCTCCAATTCCAAATGGGCGCTCTTCGGCGCCGTGCGCGGCGCAGCCCAGGTCGTCTCCTACGAGATTCCGGCTGGGATCGCCATCATGGTGCCGGTGCTGATGGCCGGGACCCTGTCCATGCAAGGAATCATCCGCGCCCAGGGTGGTTGGCCCTGGCAGTGGTTCGCGTGCCAGAACCCGGCAGCCTTTGTAGCGTTCTTCATTACCGTGACCGCCTCGCTGGCCGAAGGCAACCGCACGCCCTTCGATCTGCCCGAGGCCGAGTCGGAGCTGGTCGCGGGGTATCACGCCGAGTACTCCGGCTTTCGCATCGCGCTTTTCCTGATGGTCGAGTGGGCCAACATGTGGATCATGGGCGCGTTGGCTGTCACGCTGTTCCTCGGTGGCTGGCAGATTCCCGGGGTGTCGGTGGAGATGATCAATCAGACGCGGGGCACGGACGTCTTCCCCACCTGGCTGTGGTTCGGCTGGCAATTCGTCTCGCTGGTGGTGTTCGCGGTCAAGACCTGGCTGCTGGTCATTCTGTTCATCTGGCTGCGCTGGACCCTGCCGCGCGTGCGCGTGGATCAGATGATGGCCTTGTGCTGGAAGTACCTGGTTCCCGGCGCTTTCGCCTGCTTCATCTTCACTCTCTTCTGGGTCATGGTCCCCGCGCCCGTGCACCTGGTGTCTGGTGTGGTGCTGAGCCTGGGCGCGGCTCTCTTGCTGGTGAAATTCGCCCTGCGGACGTACAAGAACATCGCGCAAGTCAAAGGCGCCCGGGTGGACCTTACAAACTGGTGACCCGGTGACAATCCATGCCTGAAACGGTTCGCGATTATATCGGTGCCATCACGGATGTCGTGCAGACGTTCTGGCAGGGCCTGTCCGTCACCCTGTCGTACATGCTCCGGCGTCCCATCACCATCCAGTATCCGGACCGGACCGAAAAACGCGTGGCCGACATGCTGCCCGCGCGCTACCGTGGTTTCCTGGAAGTTGACCTGGCGGTGTGCACGGGGTGTCTGGCCTGCGCACGCGCCTGCCCTATCGACGTCATCAAGATCGCGGTCGACAAGGATCCGGGGAATCCCAAGCAGCGGGTGATTACCCAGTTCGACATCGACGAATCCAAGTGCATGTTCTGCGGCCTGTGCGTCGAGCCTTGCCCGACCGGCGCCATCGCGCACACGCGCGAGTTCGAGTCGACCGTGAGGGCGGTGGAGAACCTGGTCTTCCGCTGGGTGCCCGATGCGGCCAAGCCAGTGCCCTTCTACCGGCCGGTCAAAGGCCAGGATGCGCCGCGTGCGCCGGCGGGCTCGCTCGTGCGCGCGTACCTTGCCTCGCAGGTGTGGGCCGCGCCGGTCCCGGATTGGGCCGCGCCGGCTGCGGGCAGGGACAAGGGTTAGCCATGTATACGAACCTGGCCATCTTCTACCTGTTTGCCCTCGCCGCCGTGGTGGGCGCAGCCGGCGTGCCCATGTCGAAGAACATCTTCTGGAGCGCCATGGGTTTGCTGTCGGCGCTGGTCGGGGTGGGTGGCCTGTACGTGCTGCTGTCGGCCGACTTTCTCGCCGTCACCCAGTTGCTGGTGTACATCGGCGGCGTGTTGGTGCTGATCATCTTCGCGGTCATGCTCACCAGTCAGATCAAAGAAATCGAAGTTTCCAACCAGAACGTGGGTCTGGTCTCTGGTGCGATTCTGTTCGTGCTGACCGGCACCCTGCTGTCCTATGTCGCCCTTTGGGCGCCTTGGAAGGTCGTGCTGCGGCCGGAAAGCCATGAAACCTCCGCCGCAATTGGCAATGGCCTCCTCGGCACCTGGTTGCTGCCCTTCGAGGTGACGTCGGTGGTGCTCTTGGCCACCCTGATTGGCGCGATTGTGGTGGCACGCAAGGAGATCAAGGACGACTAGCATGATGGGGCATCTTTCTCTGAGCCATTTTCTGGTCGTGGGCGGCCTGCTTTTTTGTTTCGGCCTGATGACCGTGCTCACCCGGCGCAACGCCGTCGCGATGCTCATGGGAATCGAGCTGATTCTCAATGGCGCCAATGTCAACCTCGTGGCCTTCAACCACTACGTGGCCGGCGGTCTGTCCGGGCAGATTTTCGCCCTATTCGTAATTGTGCTGGCCGCCGCCGAGGCCGCTGTGGGACTGGCCATCATTCTGGCCATCTACCAGATGATCCGGAGCATCGACACGGCCAAGATTGCCTCGATGAGGCGATGAGGGCTGGCGGAGACTTCCATGGAACACGCCCTCCAACACCTTGGCCCGCTCGCTGTCATCCCAGTCAGCTTTCTGTGGCTGATTCCGTTCTTTCCGCTTCTGGGCGCGATCATCAATACGACCTGCGGCTGGTGGCTGCAGCGCAGGTTCGGCAAGGCGGTCAATCACAGCATCGCGGTCGCGGCCATGGTGCTTTCCTTTGCCGTGGGCTGTGTCGCCTTTGCCAAGATGCTCGGCCTGCCGGGCGAGGAGCGCTTTCTGCAAAACACGCTGTGGACCGTGCTTGCGGCCGGTCCCGTGCACGTGGACCTGGCCTTTGCCTTGGATCCGCTGGGCATGATGATGGTCTTGGTGGTCACGGGCATCGGGACGTTGATCCACATTTTTTCCATCGGCTACATGGCTGAAGAACCGGCCTATTGGCGCTTCTTCGCCTATCTCAACCTGTTCATCTTTTCTATGTTGCTGCTCGTCATGGGCGACAACTTCGTGGTCATGTTCTTCGGTTGGGAGGGTGTGGGGCTGTGCAGCTACCTGCTGATTGCTTTCTGGTACACGGATCCGGCGAAGGCGGCGGCGGGCATGAAGGCGTTCGTGGTCAACCGCTTCGGCGACTTCGGCTTCATCCTGGGTCTGTTTCTGCTTTTCTGGGGTCTGGGCGGCGCGTGGCACGAGCTGCCGGGCGGCAAGCTCACCTACCGGCCGATGGTAACCGGGCAACAGATGCGCATTTTCTCGGGCATGCCTGCGACGAACAGCGAAATGGCAGCGCGCGCGGAGTTGGTCATCGACATCGGGCCCACGCTCAACTTCCGCCAGTTGCGCGACCAGGTCGTGGTCCGGGCTACGGGAGTGGCAGAGCGACTGTCCCATCAGAAGCTCTTCGGCTTTGCCCTCCTCGCCATCGTTGGCATCTTGCTGTTCGTGGGCGCCATGGGCAAAAGCGCGCAGCTTCCCCTGTCCGTGTGGTTGCCCGACGCCATGGCTGGCCCCACGCCGGTCTCGGCCCTGATTCACGCCGCGACCATGGTCACNNGGCGTGTACATGGTGGCGCGGCTCAATTTCATCTTCGCCCTCTCGCCCACCGCCATGGGTTGGGTCGCACTCGTCGGCGCACTGACTGCCCTGTTTGGAGCCTCGATCGGCTTCTTTCAGTACGATATCAAGAAGGTTCTCGCCTACTCCACGGTGTCCCAGCTTGGCTTCATGTTCATCGGCGTGGGTGTGGGCGCCTACTGGGCAGGCGCCTACCACCTGCTTACCCATGCTTTCTTCAAAGCCGCGCTCTTCCTCGGATCAGGATCGGTGATCCTCGCCTGCCATCACGAGCAGGACATGCGAAAGATGGGCGGTCTTGGCAAGTTCATGCCGATTACCCAGAAAACCTACCTCTGGGCGTGCATCGCCATTGCCGGCTTCCCCATTGCCAGCGGCTTCTATTCCAAAGACGAGATTCTGTGGAAGGCCTTCAGTCAGGAACACCTGGCCTTGCTCGGCATGCCCGCAGCCTGGCTGGGCTCGCTCATCTATTGCATCGGTATCGTCACGGCCACCGGCACCGCCTTCTATATGTTCCGCAGTTACTACATGACCTTCACCGGTGAGTACCGGGGCGGCCACGGGCATGACGGTGCTCCCGCGCACGGCCACGGCCCCAAAGAATCGCCGCTCAGCATAACCAGCGTTTTGGTCGTGCTCGCCAGCGGTGCGGTTTTGGCCTCGCTCATCGGGCTTCCGGCCTCGTGGACTCACCGACCACCCATCCTCGAACACTTTTTGGAGCCTTCGCTGCCCGCCACAGTGGCTTTCGTCGAGTACCCGCACTGGATGGAGTGGTTGCTCCAGATCGTCGGCGTGTCGGCCGGTGCGATCGGCTGGCTGTTTGCGCGGCTGTTGTACCTCAACGGGAGGAGCCCTGTGCCGGCCCAACTCCTCCTACGCTGGAAGCGCCCCTGGACGGTCGTTTACAACAAATACTACCTTGACGAGATCTATCAGGCCACCGTGGTACGCGGCTCCCTGGTGTTCGCGCGCATTTTATCCTGGATCGACAGTCGGCTGGTCGATGGCGTGGTGAACCTGGCGGGTGCGGTCACGCGCCTTTTTGCCAACCTGGATGGCGCCATCGACACGTACCTGGTCGACGGCGCCGTCAATCTGCTGGCGAGCTCCACCATCGCGGCCGGGCGTGGCTTGCGCCGCGTGCAGACCGGCCGCATTCAGACCTACCTGTACGGAGCGCTGGCCGGCGCGCTCGTCGTCGTTCTGCTCAACTTCCTCATCAAGTGATGGGAGCCAACCCCGATGATCAGTCAGCAAAACGTCCTTAGCTGGGCCACCTTCTTCCCGTTGCTCGGGCTGGGGCTCATCTTCCTCTTCGCCGCGATTCGTTCCCTGGCCGGCCTGTCCAAGGCCGCGCTCGACCAGGCGTCGCGTATCATCGCCACGATCACCAGCGGCGGGTCGCTTGCCTGCGCGCTCTTGGCCTGGCACTGGTACGACCCGTCGGCAGGCGGGACCATGGTCAACGGACACGCCACCGGAGTGCAGCTGGTACAACACTTCACTTGGATCAAGGCCTTCAACATCGAGTACCTGATGGGCGTGGATGGCCTGTCCATCTCGATGGTGCTGCTCTCTGGGCTCATTTCCTTTGTCGCCACCATCGCCTCCATGCCCTGGTGGGGCGGGTCCCAGTACCTCGACATGGCGGGCATGACCGGACACGACGATGGCCATCACCCGAGGCACTTCTCGGTGCGCATGGTGCCCGGCTACATGGCCATGCTGCTGCTACTGCAGACGGGAATGATGGGGACTTTCGTGGCCCTCGATATGTTCCTCTTCTACGTGTTCTGGGAGGTGATGTTGCTCCCGATGTACTTCCTCATCGGGATCTGGGGCGGCCCGCGCAAAGAGTACGCTGCCATCAAGTTCTTCCTCTACACCTTGGTGGGTTCGGTCCTCATGCTGTTGGCGATCATCGCCATCTACTACAGCAGCCATGCTGCCCTGCTGGCCGACGGCACCCTCTCCAATGGACATACCTTCAACCTGCTGGCGCTCGCACAGCAAGGCCGGGACGGCGTGTTCGCCCACGCGGCGCCAATTCTCGGTTTTGCCTTCACCAAGATCATCTTCGTGGCGCTCTTCATCGGGTTCGCCATCAAGATCCCGATGTTCCCCTTCCACACCTGGTT
>PMIX01000166.1 GCA_003158395.1 Myxococcales bacterium
CTCATCACCGACATCAACGTCACGCCGTTGGTGGACATCATGTTGGTGTTGCTCATCATCTTCATGCTCACGGCCCACCTCATCGCCCGGCAGGTCATCGAGGTACAGTTGCTCAAGGCTGCACAGGCTTCGGACGTCAACCCGACCACGCTGGCCGTGACCCTGACCCGCGAGGGCCGGATGTATCTCAACGGAATCCCAATCACGCCTAATGCTTTGCGGGTCGCGATCCAGGCTTCAGTGGCCAAGGACGCCAAGACGCAGGTGATCGTGGCCGGCGACAAGAACGTGTCGCATGGTCGCGTGGTGTGGGTGCTCGACCTGGTCAAGTCCCTCGGTGTGACGTCGTTCGCCATCCAGATCGATCCCACGGGGCTGATTGGTCCGGTGCTGGAGGAATGAACTACCCGGCCCGCTTGCTGGTCTGCGCGGTGGTGGCCGTGGTCGGCCACCTGCTGCTGATACGGGGCGTGGTCCACCTGCCCCGACACGCCGAGGCAGCGCGACCGATCGTGGTGCAGGTTCTGCTCAAAGCCCCGCCGCCTGAGCCTGAGAAGCCTGCCGAACCCGAGGCCACGCCCGAGCCGAAGATGAAACCCCAGGCGCCCTCGCGGCGTCGGGCCATGGGTGAGGCTCCCAGGCGCGAGAATTTGCCCAAGAACCCGCCACCAACGGAACGCCCGGCCACTGGCACCGACACCACCACCACGCCGGTGTTCGGCATCTCGATGGAATCGACTTCATCGGCAGGCGCGGGACCGGCCATGCCAGTGGGCAACACTTTGCAGACGAAACAGGGGCACGCAAAGACCGCCGCGACTGAGGTGAAACCCCTGGCCGCGCCGGCGCAGGCCTACGAGGTCACCAAGATGCCCCTGCCCGTGGGCCGGTGCACCGGCAAGTACACCGAGGAGGCGCGCCAGGCCGGTCTGGAGGGCACCGTCATCCTGGATATCGTGGTCGGCGAGGATGGTGTCGTTCGCGACATCGCAGTTGTCCAAGGGCTGGCTCAAGGATTGAGCGACGCGGCGGTTCGCGCACTCAAGGCGTGCCGGTTTACGCCCGGTGAACGCAACGGCAAGCCTGTGCCAGTGCGCGTGCGTCGGTTCAAGGTCCACTTCGCGCTGGGCGAGGCAGAGTAGGGGAATGTCCCGGATGGCGTGGTAGTCAAGGCACTGCTCGAATATGCCGTTCCTGTGGGTGGCTAGCGCGGTGCGCCCGGTGCCGCACGCACCGTGGTTGACGAGGTGCGTATCCCCACCAGGCTGGTCCTCGTCCCTGCACCTGCGAGCGCTCTCATCCTCGGATCCTTGGTGGAAAAGCTCAGGCGGCAAAAAATCTCCTGCTAAAATAGTTGCAGTATTCGCGCTTGGGTTGTGCGCTAAATGGTTCAGGGTCCGTACCCTGAGGAGGTGCCTCCAATGTCACTACGCACGACTTGCACCCGTCTCGGTACCTCTGTCCTAGGAAGTTGCCGCACCCTAGTCTTGGCCGATGCAGTTGTTCTCTTGGTGGGAGTGAGCTGTACCAGCGCAACGATCGACAGCACCCCTCAAGCAGCGGGGGGAGGCGGGGGGGGAGCCGGCCAGGGCGAAATCGGCGGGGGGAGCGGCAGTAGCGCCAACGGCGGCGTTGGGGGCTGCCTTCTCTGTGTCAGCACGGGCTCCACAGGTGGGATCGGGGGCAGAACCGTAACCGTGCCGTTCCTCAAAGACTGCGGGAATGGCGTGCTCGACCCAAACGAGCTATGCGATGACGGCGTACCTCCTGCCCAGAAGGTCGGTCCTAGTGCCATTGATACTGGCTGCAATGCCTTCTGTCAGATCGAAGCCAACTTCCTGTGTCCGACCCCGGGCCAGCCTTGCGTGGATCAGAGGGTATGTGGAAACGGAGTGCTGACTTCCGACGAGGTCTGTGACGATGGAAACACAGTCAGCGGCGACGGTTGCTCAGGAAACTGCAAGGCGATTGAACCGGGGTGGCAGTGTCCCGTGCCAGGGAAACCCTGCACGCCGATATGCGGTGACGGCAAGGTCGAACTGGGCAAGTTCTGCGACGACAGGAATGCGCTGAACGGCGATGGCTGCTCGTCGACCTGCCAGGTCGAGCCGGGCTGGAGCTGTACCGGAGCGCCCAGTGTCTGCACGAAGGCGGTGTGTGGCAACGGCATCCTCGAAACGGGAGAGGCCTGCGACTGCGGCACCGATCCGACGAAGCTGCCGACCGGTTGCACGGGCCCGAATGGCCTTTTCAACGGCGACGGCAGTGGCTGCTCAAAGACCTGCACCGTGGAGCCGGTCTGCCGAGGAACAAACGGGACAGGGACGACCCACGCCTGCGCGGCCTCGTGCGGAAACGGGAACCTGGAACCTGGCGAGGAGTGCGACGATGGCAACTTGGCCAATCGCGATGGCTGCTCGTCAACGTGCAAGATCGAACAGGGCTTCACATGCACCACCCAAAGCAACCCCGACACCCAGCCATGTGCGCAGACCATCTACACCGGCCAATGCCTTGAGTTGCCAGTCAAGTACCGTGACTTCGAGAGCGAGCACGAGGCCGGTGGTCACCCGGACTTCTTCTACTACGGGGCGCCCCTGCAAACCGCCGTCAGCATCAGCGGCGTGCAGGGCCAGTCTAGTCCGATGTCCTTCAACAAGCGCTACTGCGTGCCCAACTCGTCCGGTCCCGCGAGGCAGAATGACTCGACGGCGCGTTGCTGGGGGATGGCCCAGACAAACCTGGACTCCAACGGCCGCCCCGCGTTCGATACCAGCCGCAACGGTGGGGGCCCGAACGCGACCCTGTGTGATTGCCAGTTCACCGATTGGAGCCACGACACCAACGGCGGGCACGTCCCGGGCTACACCCAAGCCGCCAACGGCCCGACCAATGGGCTTACGTACGTCGGGGGAGCGAACGGGCATCCCATGTACAAGGGCCCCGCACCCATCGTGACCAGCGCGACCACGTTCGGTCAGTGGTGGGCCGATAGCGCGTTCACCAACAAGACGCACACCGTTGGGACGCTGGAACTCGGGCCGGTGGCGGGGGCTACCAACCTCTACCGTTTCTCCAGCGCGCCCCACAGCGTGTACGGCGGCTTCTTCCCCCTTGATCCACCGGCCAATAACTTCCCCATCTATTCTCTGACCGGAAGCACAACCGGTCCAGGAACGGTAATGACCTCGACCACCGGCAACAGCGAGCCGTTGCTCTGCAACCTCTGGCCCTACTGGTACAGCTCCGCGTCATTCGGGGCGGGTGCCAAATGCAAGGCAGACCAGTACGTCTTTCCGCCCAGCTTCGCGCCTGGTATCGATCCGGCTGTGTGGTTCGGCCAGAACCCGAACGGCGCCTGGATCCCACAGGCCCAGGGTTGGTTCCACGACTCCTGGTTCTCCGTCGAAGCGCGCTACCTTTTTGCCTTCAATGGCCCCTTCCAACTGCAGTTTTTCGGCGATGACGATACGTTCGTGTTCATCAACGGCGTGCTGGTGATCGACCTCGGTGGCGTGCACCAGCGCCTACCGGGCAGCGTGAAAGTTGACGCCGATGGAAACGCGACCATCCAGGAGGGCGGGAACGTCTATATGCTGTGTACGAACCCAACCGGCCAGACCAACTGTCCCGTGATCCCGGCGGGCTACAACGTCGGGGATCTGGTGCCCTGCGACGCGAGCGTAAACGCAAAAGATCCCGTGACGAAGGTGGCGTTCAACTCAACTTGCGCGAGCGGAAACACGACCTGCGACTGCCGGCAACGAACGCTGACGGCTGCGGCGCTCGGGCTGCAGCCGGGCAATACCTACGAGATCGCGGTGTTCGAGCGCGACGGACACCCCACCGAGTCGAACTTCCAGCTTACGCTGAGTGGTTTTTCCACAACCGAGTCAACCTGCCAGCCTCGATGCGGCGATGGGATCGTCTCAGGGGGCGAGCAATGCGACTGCGGGGATGGAACCGTGCCGCTCCCCGCGAGCTGCCCTGGGCCGAACGACGACACCACGTACGGCGGCTGCAAGACAGACTGCACATGGGGCCCCTTCTGCGGAGACAACGTCGTGCAAAGCCCCCCAGAGCAATGCGACCTGGGCAACCAGAATGGCTCAAATCTCGGGCAAGGCGGATGCACCTTCGGATGCACGACACCTCACTACTGTGGCGACAGCTATATCGACACGAATCTAGGTGAGGAATGCGACATGGGCGCGAAGAACGGCCAGACGCTGGACGCCAGCGGGAACCCATCGAGCGCCTCGGATGCCCAGATATACTGCACCACTAATTGCAAGATCCCGCAGGTGTTCTTCTGATGGATCAGCGGAGATGGCGGGACGTCGACTGCAACGGGCTCGCGGAGGGCCCCGATCGGTTCATGCTGGTGAGCTCGTTGTCATGGATCAGGCGCACGAGGGACGGCAGCACAAGGAGGCTCACGGACGTGGATACCGCAAGGCCACCGATCACGGCTACCGCCAGAGGCCGCTGGATCTCGGCGCCAGAGCCGAAGCCCAAGGCCAGGGGCGCAAGTCCGGCGAAACCAAGGCCGCCCGTTCTGCCCGGCACATTCGTCGTCCTGGTCGTCGGCCGTTGACCGATCACACCCAGTCCGCACAGAGCAGCTCGGCTTGTTTCAGCACGGTCTTCACGGCTTCTTCCTGGAGATCTGGCGGGTAGCCGTACTTGTTCAGGATACGCTTGACCATGACCCGAATTTTCGCGCGGGCGCTTTCGCGCAGGGTCCAGTCGATGGTCACGCTGGCGCGCACCTTGGTGATGAGTTCGGCGGCGATGACCTTGAGCTTGTCGTTGCCCATGGCCTGCACCGCGCTCTCATTGGCGGCCAGGGCGTCGTAGAACGCCACCTCGTCGTCGGTCAGGCCAAGCTCCTCTCCGCGCTTGCTGGCAGCGTCCAACTCCTTCGCCAGCTTGATGAGTTCTTCGATGACCTCCTGGGTGGCGATGGCGCGGTTGTGATAGGCGTGCAGAGCCTTCTTGAGCTTCTCGGAAAACAGCTCGGACTGGACCAAATTGCGCTTGGAGCGGGCCTTGATCTCGTCTTTGAGCAGTTTCTCCAGCAGCTCGGCGGCGACGTGCTTGTGCTTGAGGCCGCGCACCTCGGCGAGGAACTGGTCGGACAAGATGCCGATGTCCGGCTTTCGCAAACCAGCCGCGGTGAACACGTCAATCACCTGGCCCTCGGTGGTGATGGCCTTGGACACGAGCTGGCGAATGGCAGCGTCGATTTGCTCGGGCGTCTTGGTGCTGGTTCCACTTTTCTTGTTCAAGGCTGATTGAACGGCCTGGAAGAAGGAGACGTCGTCGCGAATCTCCGTGGCCTCGTCGCTGGCCGCGCACAGGGCGAAGGCGCGAGATAGGTCGGTCACCACTTGCACGAAGCGCTGCTTGCCATCTTCCTGCCCGAGGATTCGTTCCTGGCCTGCGGGGATAAGCGCGAGCTTCTCGGCGGGCTTGCCCGTGGTCCATTTCTGCCAGTCCAGGCCGTGCAGCATGTCGCTGGCGATGCCGTGCTTCTCGAGCATCACGGCGATGGCTTGCTTCGGGTCGTTGGCAGCGTCACCCTTGCCGCCGCTCTCGGTGTAGGTCGCGAGCGCGTGCTTGAGCTGGTCGGCAAGGCCAAGGTAGTCGACCACCAGGCCACCTGGCTTGTCGCGGAAGACGCGGTTCACACGTGCGATGGCCTGCATCAGCCCGTGCCCTCGCATCGGCTTGTCGGCGTACATGGTGTGCAGGCAGGGCGCATCGAACCCCGTCAGCCACATGTCGCGCACGATGACGATGCGGAACGGGTCGCGACTGTCCTTGAAACGGACCGCCAGCTTGCGCCGCTTGTCCTTGTTGCGAATGTGCGGCTGCCACTCGGGCCCGTCATCAGCACCGCCGGTCATCACCACCTTGACCACACAGGCTTTGCCTTTCTCGGCCTCGGCGTCGTCATCCTTGGCACTGGCCCAGGCGGGCCGCAGTTTGATGATGGCGTCGTAGAGCGCCACGCAGATGCGACGGCTCATGCAGACAATCATCGCCTTGCCGTCCAGAGCCTCCACGCGCTTCTCAAAATGCGCCACCAAGTCGGCGGCAACCAGCTTCAAGCG
>PMIX01000125.1:0-15643 GCA_003158395.1 Myxococcales bacterium
AGGTGCGTTTCGATCTGGATCATCACCGCGGTCCGCCGGTCCGAGACGTTGGACACGACGCCCAGAATGGTGAGGATGACGGCGGAGAGGATGCCGACCAGGGAATTGGAGAAGGCCACCGCCATCCCCGACAGAGCCTGCGTCAAGCCCTGGCTAACCCCGAGCGCGGCGTCGGTGCCGCCGCCGGTCTCTGCTGAGACCAGGTGAACGATTCTTCCGATCGATAGCGTGAGCCCGTAGAACGTGCCCAGGAGCCCCAGGATGATAACCAAGCCGGTCGCCGCGCGGACGAAGCGCTCCGCAAACAGCATCGGCCGGAGATCGGACTGGAACCGGTCCTCGATGATCGCCTGGACGCTCGTCTCGCGCGAGCGCCGGGCCGCATCGGTGGCGTCGCGCACGATGTGGCTGAGCACGGGATGCGAAAACGCTGTCTCCGGATCGCGAGGCCGGCGAAGGTCCTGCTCCAGAGCAGCGTAGCGACCGCGAAGCCAGAGGTTCGCGGCGATGCCGAGTACAAGCATGGCGATTGTCGTCGCCAGAATTGCAAGACCCGTGGAATCGATGAGGGACAGCCCCGCGAGCAATGTGCTGGTCATTGGCCCATAATAGCCGGGTCCGCTCCGAGTGTCCCCTGGGACCCGCAGAAATGTTCCGGACGGGTCACAGAGACCACGCTGTGCTTGGGTTCCCGCGAGTGGCGAGGATGGCCACCGGCGAATGTGACCCTCCCTCAGCTGCCGACCTCGGGCCAAGAGAACGATCGCCCGGTTGCGCCGGTGCTGGCTCGTTCACAGCAGAGGTGCCACAGCCATGCCCATAGCGTGATAGCCCTTGTCGACGTAGACGATGCTGCCCGTGATGCCCGAAGCAAGCGGGCTCACGAGAAAAGCCGCGGCCGCGCCCACCTCGGCCGCGGTGATGGCTTGGGGTAAGGGCGAGTTGACACGGCAGTGGTCGATCACTTGTTGGATCGAACCGATGGCACTGGCTGCGCGCGACGCCCACGGGCCAGCGGAGATCACGTTCACGCGCAGGCCCCACTTACGCCCGGCCTCGAAGGCGAGCACGCGCGCATCGCTCTCCAGAGCAGCCTTGGCCGATGCCATGCCGCCCCCGTAGCCGGGCACGACGCGCTCGCTGGCGAGGTAAGACAGCGCCAAGAACGAACCACTCGGCCGCACCAGCGGGCCCAGCCGTTGCACCATGGAGGCGAAAGAGAAACTGCTCGTCCCCACCGCGGCCAGGTATCCCTTGCGGCTGGTCTCGAGGAGCGGCTTCTTCACCTCGGGGCCGTTGGCCAGGCTGTGCACCACGATGTCCAGGCAAGACCCGCCAAAGTCCGCCCGCAGCCGGTCTGCGAGACCCGCGATGCTGAAGTCGCCGCAGTCGCGATAGCGTCGGTGTTCGCGCACGGCGGAAGGGACATCCGCGTCGCTGTCGAAGTCGGCATCCATCGGCCAGATGCGCTCGAAGGCAAGCTTGCTTCCGTCTGACAATCGCAGCGACTCGTCGAGCTTGCCGCGTTCGAGCGAGGTGCGGAAGATCCCAAGCATCGGCGGCCAGGTTGCCAGACAAATCGTCGCACCGGCTTCGGCCAGCGCCTTGGCAATGGCAAAGCCGAACCCGCTGTCGTCCGCCACGCCAGCAACCAGCGCGCGCTTTCCGGCCAAATCGATCTTGAGCATCCCGCACATGGTTTCGCGCGGGCAGCCCTTCGTCAAGCTCTGCTAGAAATGTGGACCGCGCAGAACCCAACCCTTTTCGCTCCGGTCAGGCTCTGTGTCCTCTGTGGTGAAATAGCTAACTTCGATCCACGGTCCACGAGATGCCGGCTAGGTTTCCGCCCGAGGGTACGACCCGAAGATGCGCACGCTCTCGGCGGCCCCGGCCAGGGCGGCCAGCGCGCGGCGCACATTGGCGTCGTTTCGATCGCCGACGAAATCCAAGTAGAAGGAATACTCCCATGGCCGGCCTACGATGGGACGCGACTCGATCTTGGTCAGGTCGACCTGTTCGGCGGCGAAAGCGTAGAGCGAGGCGTAGAGTGATCCCGGCCGGTTGGCGATGCGGAACACCAGGCTGGTCTTGCGTTCCTTTGACTTGCCGGCCATGGGAATGCGCGCCACACGATCGGGGCGCGCCATCACGAAGAAGCGGGTGAAGTTCTGCGGGTTGCTTTCGATGCCGGAGGCCAGGATGTGCGCTGCGAAGACCTGGGCGGCGCTCTTGCTTGCGATGGCGGCCTCGTCGTGCCGACCGTTCTTCACCACCATTTTCACCGCGCCGGCCGTGTCGTACGCAGGCAACACCTCCAGGCTGGGGATCTGCTGTCGCATCTTGCGCAGATAGTCCTCACATTGGGCCAGCGCCACGGGGTGCGAGAACACGCGGCGCACATCGCTGAGTTTCACGCCCCGGGGTGCGATCAGGTTGTGCGCCACGCGCAATACCACTTCGCCGACGATGGTCAGGTCGTAGCCGACCAGGAGGTCGTAGTTCTTTATGACCGAGCCGGCCAGGGTAT
This sequence comes from Myxococcales bacterium, assembly GCA_003158395.1. GTDB lineage: Bacteria > Myxococcota_A > Polyangia > Fen-1088 > Fen-1088 > Fen-1137. Next base: position 2,528 of record PMIX01000125.1, read on the forward strand.
TCTCGACGGGCACCACCGCGCAATCGGCCTCTCCCCGCACCACCGCATCGAACATATCGTCGAATTCGCGCTGGGGCACAGGCTCCAGCCGTGGCCCCAAGAAGCGGCGGGCCGCCTCTTCAGAGAATGCGCCGCGCTCACCTTGGAAGGCGGCTCGAATTCGCTTTGTTTTTGCTGTAACCGTTCTGGTCACGACGCGCCCGGTGCACGCATCTTGTAGCCCACGTGGCGCACCGTCTCTATCATCTCCGCGCCAGGTCCCAACTTGGCGCGCAGCCGGCGGACGTGGATGTCAACTGTGCGCGTGTTGCCGGTATACCGGTAACCCCACACGCGCGAGAGCAGCTGCTCGCGCGTGAACACGCGGCCTGCACCCACGGCCAAGAACTTGAGGAGCTGGAATTCCTGCCGGGGCAGCTTGAGCACGCGGCTGCGGTAGCTGGCCTCCACTGCCACGGTATCGATGACCAGGTCGCCCAGCTTGATGCGGCCCGAAGCCGAGAAGGACGACAGCCGCCAATCGAGCTGGCGTACCCGCGCGTAGAGCTCGGGCCCTACGATGGGCAGCAGGACGAAGTCATCCATGCCCAGCTCCGGATCAAGGCCGGGCAGTCGCGAGACTTCGATACAAAGGAGAATGGGCACCTCGGCCAGGGTGGGGATCTGCTTGGCGTGCTTGACCACGGCGCGACCCACCTCCAGATACGGGCCCGCGTCCACCACGACCACGGCGGGACGGACATGTTCCAGGTCGTCGGGCAGGTCATCCAGATCGTAGCCGACCGGAACCACTTCGCAGCCCAGCTCACGCAGGGCGGCTGCAGGCGAGTCCACCTCGGCTGCGCCGACCTGCGGTCTGGACATGACGACGACTGCGCGCATCTTCGGAAACACAGGGTAGCAGGGACGAAAACAATAGTCACGACGGGCAGAAGGATTCCCGCATTGTTTCGATGGGGTGCCGCCGCAGAGGACATTATTGCCGACTTGTTTCCAATGTGTTTCGCTTCGGGAAAATTCGTTCTATTTGCGGAGGGAGCGGTTTTACACCAACCGCCTGAGCGCTAGCCTTCATCTAAAGGCTGTCTACTCAACTACCCAGAGACCCAGATGACCAGCAAGAGTGTAACGCGGCAAGAGGTGCCCCCGCGGCAAGGGCTCTACGATCCGGCCAACGAGCACGAGGCCTGCGGCGTGGGCTTCGTAGTGGATATCGCAGGCAGCAAATCACACCGGATCGTGCGCGACGGGATTCGGGTCTTGGAGAACCTAGGGCATCGAGGCGCCAGCGGCTCCGAGGAGAACACCGGTGACGGCGCCGGGATCTTGGTTCAACTCCCTGATGCCTTCCTGCGAAATGTGACCGCCAATATCGGCATCGAGTTGCCGCCCGCGGGCCAGTATGCGGTCGGCATGGTCTTCCTGCCGCGCCAGCCGGCCGAGGCCGCCGCGTGCCAGCGCCTCTTCGAGATCGGCGCGAGCGAGCTGGGACACAAGGTCATTGGTTGGCGCGATGTCCCCACCAACCCGACGGGCCTGGGCAAGACCGCGCTGCAATCCCGACCGGCCATGGCCCAGGTCTTCGTGGACCGGCCCGCGGCGCTAGCCGACGACGCCGCTTTCGAGCGTCGCCTCGTCCTCATACGTCGCACCGCCGAGAGGCTGGTGCAAGCGAGTGATCTCGACGGACGCAGACTCTTCTACGTCGCCAGCCTGTCGTGCCGGACCCTGGTCTACAAGGGCATGCTCAACGCCGACCAGCTCGACACCTTCTTCCCCGATCTCTCCGAGCTGTCCCTCGAATCCGCGTTGGCCCTGGTGCACTCGCGCTTTTCCACCAATACCTTCCCCAGTTGGTCGCGCGCCCATCCCTACCGGGTAATCGCCCACAACGGGGAGATCAACACCCTGCGGGGCAACGTGAACTGGATGTCAGCGCGGGAGCACGATTTGGCCTCGCCGCTTTTTGGTGCTGACATCGAGCGGCTGCATCCGGTGGTCGACCAGCAGGGCAGCGACTCGGCGATGTTCGACAATGTGCTCGAAACCCTGGTCATCGGCGGCCGGAGCTTGCCTCACGCGGTGATGATGATGATCCCGGAGCCGTGGCACAAGCACAAGACCATGAGCCCGGAGAAGCGCGCGTTTTACGAGTACCACTCGTGCTTGATGGAGCCGTGGGACGGACCCGCCGCGATCTGTTTCACCGACGGAGTGCAGATCGGGGCAGTGCTGGATCGCAACGGTCTGCGACCCCTGCGCTACACCCTTACCAGCGATGGCCTCGTGGTCATGGCGTCAGAGACCGGTGTGCTCGATATTCCAGCCGAGACGATCGTGCAGAGGGGTCGCATTCAGCCGGGGCGCATGTTTCTGGTGGATACCTCGGAGAAGCGCATAGTCTCGGACGAGGAGATAAAGGCCAGGGTTGCGGCAGAAAAGCCCTACCTAGAATGGGTGGAGGCCCAGCGGGTGCACATGAAGGACCTGCCGCCCGCGCCGGCGACGCCGCTGGCCGATCATGAGACGCTGGAACTGCGCCAGAACGTCTTCGGCTACACCGCCGAGGTGCTGCGCCTGTTGCAGCCCATGGTGGAGACCGGGGGTGAGGCCATCGGATCCATGGGCACGGACACGCCTCTCGCCATCCTTTCCAGCCGACCGCAGAGCCTGTTCAACTACTTCAAACAGCTTTTCGCCCAGGTGACCAACCCGCCGGTGGATGCCATCCGGGAAGAGCTGATCATGGCGGCCGGCACCACCATGGGCCCTGAGCACAACCTCTTCGACCCGCAACCGGTTTCTGCCCACCAAATCGACCTGCGCTCGCCCGTGATCTACAACGACGAGATGGACAAGCTGCGCGCGCTCGACGGCTGGCACGGCTTCCGAGCGCGCACCTTGGCGACCGTGTTCCGGGTGGGCGAGGGCGAGCAAGGCCTGGCCGGGGCGCTCGATGCGCTGTGCGCGCAGGCATCAGCTGCCGTGGCCGACGGCTGCCAGATTCTCATCCTGTCGGACCGTGGATTCGACCGCGATCACGCGCCCATGCCGTCGCTGCTGTCCTGCGCGGCCGTGCACCACCACCTGCTGCGCGAGGGCACGCGCACGCGTACTTGCCTGGTGGTGGAGAGCGGCGAGCCGCGCGAGGTGCACGACTTCTGCCTGCTCATCGGCTATGGCGCTAGTGCGGTCAACCCCTACCTGGCCCTCGAGGTCATTGAAACCCTGGCTGGCGAAGGAATCATCCGGGTCGACGTGGCGAAGGCGCGCAGCAACTACGCCAAGGCGGTCAGCAAGGGGCTGGTCAAGGTGATCTCCAAGATGGGGATCTCGACGGTGCAGAGTTACCACGGGGCGCAGGTGTTCGAGGCCATCGGGCTTCACCCGTCGCTGGTCGACAAGTACTTCGCCGGCACCGCGTCCCGCATCGGCGGCCTGGCTCTGGGTGGCATTGCCGAGGAGGTGCGGCGTCAGCACCGTAGGGCCTTCCCCAGCCGCAGCTTGCCGCAGGTGGGACTCGACCCAGGTGGGGAGTATCGTTTTAGAAGTGAAGGTGAACACCACCTCTTCAACCCTGAATCAATCTCCAAGTTGCAAGTGGCGGTGCGCACCGGCCGGTACGAGATCTACAAGCAGTACGCGCAGCTCATCAACGACCAGTCGAAGAATCTGGCCACCCTGCGTGGCCTGATGCAGCTGCGCCACCCGCGTCCGGCGGTGCCGCTCGACGAGGTGGAGTCGGTCGAGGAGATCGTCAAGCGCTTCAAGACCGGCGCCATGTCGTACGGTTCGATCAGCAAGGAAGCGCACGAGACCCTGGCCATCGCCATGAATCGCTTGGGTGGCAAGAGTAACACCGGCGAGGGGGGCGAGGATCCGGCGCGCTGGGTGCCCATGCCCAATGGCGACTCAAAGCGAAGCGCCATCAAGCAGGTGGCCTCGGGCCGTTTCGGCGTGACCAGCCCGTACTTGGTCAATGCCGATGAGATCCAGATCAAGATGGCCCAGGGGGCGAAGCCAGGCGAGGGCGGCCAGCTTCCTGGTGCCAAGGTGTACCCGTGGATCGCCCGGGTTCGCCACTCGACGCCCGGGGTCGGGCTGATCTCACCCCCGCCCCACCACGACATCTACTCGATCGAGGATTTGGCCCAGCTCATTCACGATCTGAAGTGCGCCAACAACCGGGCGCGCATCAGCGTGAAGTTGGTGGCCGAGGTAGGCGTGGGCACAGTGGCCGCGGGCGTGGCCAAGGCCAAGGCTGATGTCATTCTGATCAGCGGACACGACGGCGGCACCGGGGCATCGCCGCTGTCCAGCATCAAGCACGCGGGCGGTCCCTGGGAGCTGGGCCTGGCCGAGACGCACCAGACCCTGCTGCTCAACGATTTGCGCAGCCGGGTGGCAATCGAGACCGATGGCCAGCTCAAGACCGGGCGGGATGTGGTGGTGGGCGCGCTCCTCGGCGCGGAGGAGTTCGGCTTTGCCTCCGCGCCTCTGGTGGCCATGGGGTGCGTGATGATGCGCGTGTGTCACTTGAACACCTGCCCGGCCGGGATCGCCACGCAAGATCCCGAGCTGCGCAAGCGTTTCTGCGGCCAGCCCGAGCACGTGGTCAACTACATGCGCTTTGTCGCCATGGAGGTGCGCGAGTTGATGGCCGAGTTGGGTTTCCGCACGGTGAACGAGATGGTCGGCCACACCGAGTGCCTGTACATCCGGCACGCGGTGGACCAATGGAAGACCAAGGGTGTGGACCTGTCGGCCATCCTCTATCAGCCGCCGCATCCCGACGGGGTTGGCACGCGTTGCCTGATCGCACAGAACCACAAGCTGGAGGAAGGATACGACGACACCACCATCATCCCCATGTGTCGTCCGGCGCTGGAGTCGGGCCGCAAGATCACGGCTACGCTTCCCGTGCGCAACACCCAGCGCACGGTGGGCACCCGTCTGGGCAGCGAGGTCACCCGTCGCTACGGCGCAGATGGCCTGCCCGAGGACACCATTTCGATCCACTTCAAGGGCTCGGCGGGACAGAGCTTCATGGCCTTTGTGCCCAAGGGGGTTACCTTCCTGTTGGAAGGTGACGCCAATGACTATCTGGGCAAAGGCCTGTCGGGCGGAAAGCTCATCGTGCGTCCACCGCGCGAAGCTGACTTTGCGCCTGACCAGAATGTGATTGCCGGCAATGTGGCGCTGTATGGCGCCACCAGCGGCGAGGCCTACATTCGGGGCCTGGCGGGCGAGCGCTTCTGCGTGCGCAATAGCGGTGCCAGCGCAGTGGTGGAGGGCGTGGGCGACCACGGCTGCGAGTACATGACCGGCGGCCGGGTGGTGGTGCTGGGCCCGACCGGCCGCAACTTTGCCGCAGGCATGTCGGGCGGCATTGCCTATGTGCTGGACGAGCAACGCCAGTTGGAGTCCAACTGTAACCTGGAAATGGTGGAGCTTGGGCCACTCGACGACCCGAGCGAGACTGAGGAAATCTTCGGCCTCATCAGACGGCATGCGGAATTCACTGGGAGCTTGCGCGCGCAAAATCTGTTGTCCCATTGGGCGCAATGGAAAGCGCTCTTCGTGCGGGTTATCCCGCATGACTATCGGCGGGTGATGGAGGCGCAGAAACTGATGCGCGACAAGGGCCTGTCACCGGAAGACGCGGAAATGGCGGCTTTCCAGCTCAACGCCAAGGACATGGCGCGGGTGCACGGGAAATAGCAGATGGGACAACCCACCGGTTTTCTCGAGTATCCCCGGGCCACGCCAGTCACGAGACTGCCGCGCGAGCGGCTGGGCGATTGGCGCGAATTTCACGGGCATTTTCCCGAGGCGAGCATGCGCGAGCAGGGCGCGCGNNTTGCGGCGTGCCCTTCTGTCACACTGGCAAGCTGGTCGATGGGCTGACCATCGGGTGCCCGCTACACAACCTGATTCCAGAATGGAATGACCTCATCTACAAGGGACGCTGGCGGCAAGCCCTGGACCGGCTCCACCGCACCAACAACTTCCCGGAATTCACGGGCCGCGTGTGCCCCGCACCGTGCGAGGGATCTTGCGTGCTCGGCATCAGCGCGCCGCCGGTGACCATCAAGGTCAACGAGTGCGCCATTATCGATCGCGGCTTTGAAGAGGGCTGGGTGAAGGCGCAGCCGACCGCGCAGCGCACGGGCAAGACCGTGGCGGTGGTGGGATCCGGCCCGGCGGGTCTGGCCTGCGCCGAGGAGCTGAACCGCGCCGGACACCTGGTCACCGTGTACGAGCGCGCGGACCGCGTGGGTGGTCTGCTCATGTATGGCATCCCCGCCATGAAGCTGGACAAGAGCCTGGTCGATCGCCGGGTCAAGCTGATGGAGGAGGCCGGCGTGCGTTTCCGCACCGGCGTGGAGGTGGGCCAGACCATGTCCGTGTCGGAGCTGCGGGGGAGTCACGACGCCCTGGTTCTGTGTGGGGGCGCGTGCAAGCCACGCGACCTACCCGTGCACGGGCGCGAGCTGCGGGGCGTGCACTTTGCCATGGAATACCTTGTCGCCAACACGCGCAGCCTGCTCGACAGCGGTAGCCCAGACGCCAGCCCAATCCACGCACGCGACAAGCACGTTGTCGTGATCGGGGGTGGCGATACTGGCAACGACTGTGTCGGCACTGCGCTTCGCCAAGGCTGCAAGAGTGTCACCCAACTGGAGATTCTGCCGCGGCCGCCGGACCAGCGTGCGGTGGACAACCCATGGCCGCTGTGGCCCAAGATCTACCGGGTCGACTACGGCCAGGAGGAGGCAGCGGCACTGTTCGGTGCGGACCCGCGACTGTTCTCTGTGCAAACCAGGCGCCTGCTGGGTGATCAGCAGGGCCAGGTGCAAGGCATCGAGATCGCCGACATCCGCTTCGTGCCCCAGCCCGAACGGAGGCCGCCGAAGATCGAGGAGTTCCCGGGCACGGTGCGGACGCTGCCCGTCGATCTGGTGTTTCTCGCCATGGGCTTCATGGGCCCCGAGCGCGAGGGCATGCTGTCCGAGCTCGGGGTGGATCTCGACAGCCGCGGTAACGTGGCGGTCGACGAGAACCAGCAGACCAGCATCCCCGGGGTGTTCGCCGCCGGGGACATGGCGCGCGGCCAGTCCCTGGTGGTGTGGGCCATCATGGAAGGCCGCCAAGCTGCCCGCGGCGTGGACCTGCATCTGATGGGAGAGACGGTGTTGGTGTAGTCACGGCGTCAGAGATTTCTCTGCCGGGTCGACACCGGGTCCCGGCAGGAAAGATAGCCCGCGGAGAGCGCCAACTAGCGGCGGGGCCTGCGCCGCGCCAGCATGACGGCCGCGCCAAACAAACCCGCGGCCAACCAGGGGCCAACCGTGCGCGCGAGGCGGCCGCCCATCGCACAGCCGGAGCTGTCGGCTGGGACACATTTCAGACAGCTGTACCCGGACGAGCTCGCGCCGGTGGTGCAAGTCGCGTTCTGGCAAGTGCCCGGGCCGTTGTTGCTGCAAGGGCTGCCAGCCGTGAGCGAAAGACACGCGAAAACTTCGGGAGGCTCGGGAATCACGTCAGCGCGAGCTGTTCCTACAAAACAAACGCTCAAGAGAATAGCAAGCGACAGACACTCTCTACTCATGCGTCACCTCCACGCAAAGGCAAAGATCTGATCCCATGCTGGCAGAAGCATCGAAAGCTGTCCAATTGGATTCGGCATGAATTGCGGAGAAACGTGACCGCGATCACCATCGCGCCAATCAGTCTACGTGCGCGGCCTGCTTGCCCGAAGGAGATCCCATAGGCCGCGCGGATTGACCACGGGAAGCGGCACGCTGGAGGCGGCTTCGAGAAGCGCGGAATCGCCAGTGACGAGCACGTCGGCCTTTCCGGCGACCGCCGAGGCTACGATCCACTCGTCGTCCGGGTCCGAGATTCCTAGCTTCAGATGCGCCTTCGGTTTGGGAACCAGCACCGCTTCCCGCAGCAGATCGTCGATCTCGTCGATCAGTCCGCGCGGCAGCTTGATGCGGTCGCGCAGCGCGCGGCGCAGTTCAACCAGAACAACTTCGCCGACGACCAGCTCGTGCTCGAGCAGGACGTGACTGAACAAATCGGCGCAAAGGCCGCGCGTGGCAAAGGCGCTGACCAGGACGTTGGTATCGAAGAAGATCCTCACGACAATTCGCGGAACACGTCGTCGTCGGTGAGGTAGCCACGGGCCTCGGCGAGCGGTAGCACCTTGGCGCGCAGCCGCTCGAATCGCAGCAGGGCAACCTGGCGGCGCAAAGCATCGCGCGCGAGATCACTTCGGGTCCGTCCAGTCTGAGCACAGGCCCGTGTCAGCTCGCGATCGAGCTTCTCGTCCAACCGAATCGTGATGGTCGACGATCTCATCGTAAGACAACGTAACACGTCGCAGACTGCTCGGCAAGTCAGTTGTGTTTCGCGCAACCGGCAAGATTCGTTTGTCGCGACCTCGTTGCCGTCCCACTCCGGCAGGCTGGTCTCCGCTCCCAGACTCAGAAGCGCGCGCATCACCAGGTCGGCCTCGTCGGGATGCTACTCTCCCTGAATCGTCACAATCACCGTTCGGCGTGCTCGTGGGCCGTCGAAGTCGCACAGGAAGATGTTCTGCCAGGTCGAGAGGGCGAGGTGCTACGATCCTTGCCAGTACCGAATCGGCCCCGTGTCGCTGTGGACGAAGTGCGCGTGCGGGTAGAAGCCGACGCCGCCCAGATGCAGCGAGCGCACGAAGCCGAGGAGTTTCTCTGTGGGCACCCCGTGGATTCGGAAATCGACCGCGTTCCCGCGGGTGTGCTGGCTTTCGCGCGCCACCTGGTGGCCCTTCTTGCGCAGGATCAGGTTGTACTTGGGCGAACGATAACCCGATACCACGTCGACGCGCTGGGCGTGAAAGTGCAGGGCGGCCGAGACCAGCACTTCCGCAAGCTCCGGGTCCACGTTCGTCGCTTGGTTGGTGAAGTGGTCACGCAGAAAGATTCGGAACCGGTGCAGATACGGCTGGCCCGGAATGAAGGTCATCAACTCGCGCGTCCACTGGTTGTGCAGCGTGGCCAGCGGCTGCACGCGCGCGCCCACGGGAGACTTGGGGCCCGCCAGAACTTCCGCCGCCTGCGCGCAAGGTTGGCGCGCTGGCGGCTTCTTGCCTGCGTGACAGGTGCGTGGCAGGTGCAGTTGCGCATCGCTCACGTGGACGTCGGGCCGACGGGCTTTCTCAGCCAGCCAGAGTTCCTTCTTGCTCCGTTCGCGTAGGGGCGGCACTAGGTGCTCAGCCCGCTCGTCCGCGAGTTGGACCAGGGCCTCGGCCGGAAACGCCTCGACAGAGTGATCCGAACGTCCCGCGGGATCCACCGCTGGCGCCGAGGGGAACAACGTCCCCAAGAAGAGCCCCACCCAAGGAATCATATGCAGACATCGTAACCGGCCCGGTCACGCGGCGCCAGTTTGGGGGACGATCTTTCGTATGGCCGCGCCCCAGGGATGCTCAGGGCGCATCCTTGTTTGCCGTCGTCGCATCTGATTGCGGAAATGAAGGCCCGCTGACAGCCGCATGCGTCAACTGGATTGGCGTGCGTCCTTTGGGGGGTAGACGCACTCGGGGTTATCGGACAGGATGCGTCTCCCATGGCGGGCGAACGGCCAGCCGCAGAGGGAGGACGACCATGTTCAAGATCCAGACCCTGAACAAGATTGCCATGATTGGCCTAGAGGGTTTCCCACGCGAGCAGTACGAGATCGCGTCGGAGATCCTCAATCCTGACGCTATCCTGGTGCGGAGCGCAGACATGCACAGCATGACCTTGCCCGCCTCGGTGCAGGCTATCGGTCGTGCCGGTGCCGGCGTGAACAACATCCCCGTCGAGCAATGTTCCAAGCGCGGCATCGTGGTGTTCAACACCCCGGGGGCCAACGCCAACGGAGTTAAGGAACTGGTCCTGGCGGGCCTGCTGCTCTCGTCGCGTCGGATCGTGGCGGGCATCGAGTGGGTCCAGACCCTCAAGGGCAAGGGCAAGGAGGTGGGGCCGCTGGTGGAGAAGGGCAAGAACGACTTCGTGGGGCCCGAGATCAAAGGCAAGAAACTGGGGGTCATCGGGCTGGGCGCCATCGGCGTGATGGTGGCCAACGATGCGCTGGGGTTGGGCATGGAGGTGGCAGGCTATGACCCGTACATCTCCGTCGAGGCGGCCTGGGGTCTTGCGCGCACGGTTCGCCGTGCCATCAGCTTGGACATGTTGCTGGCCCAATCGGACTACATCACGCTGCACGTTCCGCTTGCCGACCAGACCAAGGGCATGCTCAATCGCGACAAGTTCGGCTTGATGAAGAAGGGCGTCCGCATCGTCAACCTGGCGCGTGGGGGATTGGTCAAGAATGCCGATCTCATCGAGGCGATGAAGGCCGGCACGGTGGCCTGCTACGTGACCGACTTCCCCGATGATGATCTGCTGACGGTGCCCAACGTCATCCCAATTCCCCACCTGGGTGCGTCCACACCAGAGGCCGAGGACAACTGTGCCGTCATGGCGGTGGAGCAAGTGCGCGACTACTTGGAAAACGGCAACGTCAAGAACTCGGTCAACTTCCCCGCGTGCGCGCTGCCCTCCATGGGCCGAGATCGTATCGTGGTCGCCAACGCGAACGTGCCCAACATGGTGGGCCAGATCACGACGGTCCTGGCCGCCGACAGGATCAACATCGCCGACATGATGAACAAGAGTGCGGGCGATTTTGCCTACAACATCATCGACATCGACGGCGACGTGAGCCAGACGCAGGTCGAGAAGCTGCGCAAGATCGAGGGCGTCATCATGGCGCGGCTGATTGCGAAGACCTAAGGCGCAGCGGTCACCCGGAACGTGGAGAGCTACTTCGAGGCGCCCGCGCGTGGGCGGATGCCGATGAGCTGATTGAGCGAGCCGGAGCTGAAACCAGCCAGGTCCAAAGACACGAAAGTGAATCCGAGCTTCCGGCCCAGTTTCACGATGGTTTCACGCAACTCCAAAGCGCGCGGCATGGCGTCTGGCTCGACTTCGACGCGCGCGACTTCGTCGTGAAAGCGGACGCGCAATTGTCGGAAGCCCAAGGCGTGCAACCCTTCCTCAAAGGCATCCACCTGATGCAGGCGCTCAGCAGTAATCGCGGTGCCGTAGGGGAAGCGTGACGACAGGCAGGCGAGCTGCGGTTTGTCCCAGGTGGAAAGCCCCAGCTCCTTGGATAGCTCGCGGATCTCCTGTTTGTTGAGTCCGGCGTCGAGCAGCGGATGGCAGGCGCCATGATCCTTGGCGGCCTGCAACCCCGGCCGGTAGTCGCCCAAATCATCCACGTTGGTGCCGAGCAGGATGGCCTTGCAGCCAAGGCGTTGGGCCACCGGGGCCGCGATGGTGAGCAATTCGGACTTGCAGTAGTAGCAGCGATCCTTGGGGTTGGACTGGAACTCAGGACGCGAGAGCTCGTGCGAGTCGACGATCTCACAGCGCACGCCTATGCCGCGCGCTAGGTCCAACGCGGCCCGCTGCTCACTTTGGGCCATGGTGGGCGAAAGCGCGATAAGCGCCGTGCACCGATCCCCCAGCACGTCATGGGCCACGCGCAGAAGCAGCGTCGAATCTACGCCACCCGAGAAGCAGACCAGCGCCGATTCGTGGGCGGCGATCAGGTCGCGCAACGTCTGGTGTTTCTGTGACAGCGTCATCGAAACCAACTATAGCGTGCGATTGGCCCCTTGGCCGCCTTGTCACAGCACAGGCTCGCGGCTGCCAAGAGTGCGCGTTCATCCCGACCGCGCCTCGTCGCCGCGTCTTGGGGTGTTGACGCGCGAAGTGCAGTGGAGGAGATTCACCTGGTCAGTCCAATCCCCCTTGCGACCTGATCGCATGCTGGCCTGCCCTATCTTCCACATGGAGTCCCGATGACTGTGGATGCGAAGACAGCCTGCCCAAAGTGCCGCGAGGCGATTCCCATCGGCTTGGACACATGCCCGAGGTGCCGCGCGCCCCTCGCTGTCCCGCGGGCGCCAGGGACGAAACGGTGTCCCTTCTGCCGCGGGATCATCGACGCCAACGCAACCCGCTGCCGCCGCTGCCAAAGGGATTTTGCCTTCTCGCGGCGCTGGTCGCGGCGTTCTGCCGCGGTTGCCGGGGTTGGCTTGCTCGTGTTGGCGGGTTGGACCGCCTCTCGCTGGCTGGGCGTGCCTGACACTCGAAGCGGCTGCTCCGAGGAGATGCTGCCGTCCTGCGTGCAAGAGGCGAGGAGACTCGTCACCTTGGGCGACACGGGGCGCGCCTTCCCCTACGCGGCTTTTTCGGCGCTGCGCGGTTCCAAGGAGGGAAGTGTTCTCCTCTCCAAGATCCGGTCCGGCCAGATTTCAGACGAGAGGGGCTTGCACGCAAAGCTGGACGCCGCTTGCCGACACGAGGATCGGGCATCGTGCTTCGCGCTGGCCCTGCTGAAGCACAATCCCGGTGGTCAAGAAGCGACAGCCTACCTGGCACCGGCGTGCGATAAGGGCGATCTTCCTGCCTGCCTGGAGTTGGGACGCGTGGCTCACAAAGGCCTTTGGAGCGAGCCACAGGATTTCAGCAAGGCCGCATCGCTCTACGAGAGGGTTTGCACCAGCGGGCACGGCGGTTGCTCGTACCTCGGTGCGATGGTTGAGAGCGGCGAGGGCGTGCCCGAGGACAAGCAGCACGCGGTGGAACTCTACCAGACGGCCTGCGACGGCGGCGAGATGCTCGGCTGTGCGAGCCTTGGTGTGATGTACTTGTCCGGCAAGGGCGTGGCCAAGGACGAGAACCGGGCCGTGGATTTCTTTCACAAGGCCTGCGACGGCGGCGAGATGTTCGGCTGTGCGAGCCTTGGCTGGATCTTCGACTACGGCAAGGGCGTGGCCAAAGATGAGAAGCGCGCGGTCGAACTGTACCAGACGGCTTGCGACGGCGGCGAGGTGGGCGCCTGCAACATCCTTGGTGAAGCGTACGCCAACGGCGAGGACGTGCCCAAGGACCCGACGCGCGCAGAGGAACTTTACGAGAAGGCCTGTGCCGGCGGCAATATGCGCGGCTGTGTGAACCTCGGCTGGATTTACGCCAACGGCGAGAGCGCGTCCAAAGACGCGAAGCGCGC
>PMIX01000125.1:15760-15945 GCA_003158395.1 Myxococcales bacterium
GGCCTGCGACGGCGGCAAGATGCTCGGCTGTGCGTACCTTGGAATGATGTACGACTACGGCAAGGGCGAACCCAAGGACGCAAAACGCGCAGAGGAACTCTAACAGGCGGCCTGCGACGGTGGCGAGCAGATCGGCTGAGCGAATCTTGGCGTGGCGTACGACAGCGGCAACGGCGAGAACAAGG
>PMIX01000304.1 GCA_003158395.1 Myxococcales bacterium
GCTGCTGGGCGACAGTTTTTCGCGCATCTACCAAACCGACGAGCCGGAGGCGGCGGGGCTCATCGCCAACCTCGCCTTCGAGCTACAGACGCCGCTGGCGTCCATCGTGAACGACGGCGGCGCGTCGACCCTTGTGCGCCAGGAACTGGCGCGCAACCTGGAGATCCTGAAAGACAAGCGCATCGTGATCTGGGCCTTCGCCGAGCGCGACCTGCGCTTCGGCATGAAAGGCTGGGCCAAGATCGCGCTGGACGAGTAGGGCGCTCGCATCTAGCGAAGGATCCCCGCGCGAACGCCTATGGGATGGTAGCCGAGATCCTGCGTGGCCAGGGAATGGTCGAGATCCGCGTCTTGGGTCAACCCGGCGATGGTGTGTTCCATGAGCATGGGGCGGCGATTGAGGGCGCCCCAGACGCGGGCGGCGATCCGGCACAGGCCGGCGGGGATGGTCAGCATGGGCTTTGAGAGCCCTTGCTTCTCCAGCATGAGCCTCGCCAGTTCGCGCAGCGTGACGGTTTCGCCGCCCGAGAGGTTGTAGGTCTTGCCGAAGGTGACGGGATTGCCGGCCATGGCCAGCAACCCTGACAGAAGATCGTCGACGTGTACGGGGCTCTTGCGCGCCCAGCCGCCGGCCACCAGCGGCACCAGCGGGTAGCGCTTCACGAAATCGGCGTACAGCTTGAACTCGAGGCCACCGTCGCCATCGTAGACCAGGGTGGGCCGCACCAGCGTAAAGTGCGTCCCCTTGCAGGCGCGAACGATGTCTTCGGCCTGCCGTTTTGAGCGCGAGTAGTGCGTGGTGCTGGGATAGACCACCGAGGCCGACGAGATGTGGATGAGATGCCCCACCGCCGCCGCTTCGGCTGCCGCGACCACGTTGCGTGTGCCCTCGACGTTGACTGCGTGGAACCGCTCGGCCTTCTCGCACAATAGAACCGCGGCCAGATGGTAGACGACATCGACCCCCGTAAACGCCCCGGCCAGGGTCGGGGGCTTGGTGACGTCGCCATGGTGGATCTCGGCCGCATCACCCAGGCGGCTCACCAGCGTGTCACCCGGCAGCACCAGTGCGCGCACGCGATGCCCCTGCTCGTGGAACCGGCGGGCCATGCGCGAGCCGATCTCGCCCGCGGCGCCCGTGATGAGAATGGTCATTGGCAAGGGGATTCAGGCATACCCCAAAGCCGGCGCAACCGCACGTCGCCCTAATCCCGCGATAGCCGCAGAAGGTCGCGGTCGTAAACGTGGCCGTGGCCGTGGCCGTGGCCGGATTGAGCAGTCGGCCACGGCCACGGGGACGACCAGGACCAGGACCACGACCGATCGCTCCGATTGAGTGCGCGGCTCGATCATGGAAAGGCCGTCCTTTGCCGTTCGCGCCGTCGCTCCGCCTGTTGTCGAAAACGCTATACTGACGAAGGAGGAGTTCCCGGATGTTCACACTTCGTACCCCATGCTCGCTCTTGCCAGCCCTCGCGCTGCTCCTCTGCCCGCTTGCCGTGCAGGCCAAGCAGCCCACACCGACTATCGACGTGACCGCGCGGCTGGTGAACATCCCGGGCAAGTTTCCCGCAGACGAGCTCTACGACTACGCCTACGTCATGCAATACCAGGTTGAAGGCGGCGCGATGGACAAGCAAACCATCCTGGTCGCCCACTACAAGCCGCGCCGGGCGCGCGCCGAGATTGACGACAACATGAAGAAGGTCGTGGGCGGCTCGCTCAGGCGTTTCGAGGTGGGGGCGCTTCATCGCCTGACCTTGACCGCAAGCATGCGCGAGGTGTGGAAGGGAGCGGTGGTGGACGAGTTCTTCGACACTGACCGCAAGAGCAAACGCTACTTCTGCCTGAAGGCCGACCTGGCCGACGGCAAGTAGCGCCGCTACCTGCGGCTTTTCGGGAATTCTCTCCATCGCCCGACTGGATCGCGATGCACAACGGGTGATTGAATTCGACGCCAGGCCGGCGGGGACCGGCCTCGGGTCCGCTCTCCCCGCGGTCTGGCTCCCGTAGGAAGCACCGAGACAGCGGTCTCGTCAGGGCGCCTCGACGAGAAGCTCCCTCAACTTTTCCAGACTGGGCGGTTTTGCGAGGTGTCTGCTGAACCCTGCTGCCTGTGCCCGCTCCAGGTCCTCAGGCAGGGCGTAGCCACTCAAGGCCACCAGGAACGCACCCTTGAGCGTGGCGTCGGCACGGAACACATGCGCGACCTGGTAGCCGTCCATTCCTGACAGCCCGATGTCGCACAAGACGACCTCGGGCAGGAACTCGTGCGCCTTGGCAATTCCCTGCGGACCGTTGTACGCGACCTCGACCTGATGCTCGTCGTACGCGAGCACGTCGCGTAGGCTGTCCGCTGCATCGATATTGTCCTCGATGATGAGCACGCGCCGACGCCTTTTTGTGGCGCTTTCCCCAGATTGTGGCGCAGGGGGTTTCTCCAGCGCAAGAGGAAGTCGCACGACAAACTCGGCCCCTTGGCCGAGCCCCGCGCTCTTGGCCGTGACGCTCCCCTCGTGCAGCTCGACCAGCCCCTTGGCCAGCGCCAGACCGAGTCCAAGCCCGCCCTTGCTTCGGTCCAGGGTGGAATCTGCCTGGCTAAAGGGCTGGAACAGGCGCGCCACCATCTCAGACGACATGCCGACTCCGTTGTCCGCCACCTGGATGACCGCCTGTTTCGCCGCCGTATCGGCGCTGATGGTGATGCCGGTTGCCCCGCCTCGGCCGGTGAACTTGGCCGCGTTCTGCAGAAGATTGCCGATGACCTGCGCCAGGCGATTCCGGTCGGCATTGACCAACACGGGGCGTGGCGCCGGACGGAATTCGAGATGAACCTCTGACTTGTCGAAAAGCGAGCGCTGATCCTCCAACGTGTGCTGCACCAGCTCGTTGAGATCCACTGTCTGGCGCTGAAGTTGGATCTTGTTGCGTGTGATCCGAGTCACGTCCAGCAGGTCATCCACGAGGTGGGCTAGCTGCCCGGCCTGGCGGTCGATCACCGCCACAGCACGTTTCGCCTGCTCGCCACCCGGCGCAGAACGTTCGAGGATGTAGGTGCTGTTTCTGATCGGGGCGAGCGGATTGCGCAGCTCATGCGAGAGCACCGCGAGAAACTCGTTCTTACGTCGGTCCGCTTCGGCGAGCTGGAGATTGGCCTCGCGTAGCGCGTCCTCGGCCCGCTTGCGCTCGGTGATGTCACGCACAACGCTTATCAGCGTGCGGGTTCCGTCAATCGTCGCTCCAGTGGAGCTAACCTCCACCGGGAAGGTGCTGCCATTCTTGCGCTGGTGAGCGGTCTCGAAGAGCAGCCCGCGCACATCGGCGATGCCCATCTGCTCGTCGGTCAGCGGCCTCGTGTCGGGGGCGCGGAGATCCCGGATCGAGAGCGACAGCATCTCCTCGCGGCTATAGCCGTACGCACAGTGGGCGGCGGCATTGGCCTCCAAGATGCGCCCATCATCGCGCCGCATGAACAGCACGATGTCCCGGGTGTGGCTTGCCAACAGCTCGAAACGCCGTAGGGCCTCTTCGGCCTGCTTGCGTTCCGTGATGTCGCGGGCAATGGCGACCGACCGGCGCTGTCCCATCCGGTCGGTGAACAACGCGGTTGAGAACTCTGCGGGGAAGGCGCTGCCATTCCTGCGTCGGCAGGTCACCTCGGCCACTGCCTTGGCCTGCCCTTGCCGGCGCCGGAGCAACTCTGCCAGCCTGGGATCGCTGGTGTCGAGATGAGACTGGCGGTCGAGTCCGACGAACTCCTCGGTGCTGTAGCCGAACATCCGGCACGCGGCAGGGTTGGCGGAGAGCACCCTTCCTGGCCCGGCAGGATCGGTTACGAGAATGGCGTCGCTCGCGTATTCGAACAGGGCTCGAAAACGCTCCTCGCTCTCGCGCAGCGTCTCCTCGGCCTGCTGGCGCTCGGTGATGTCGCGCAAAATCACGAACGACGTGCTTCGGTCAGGCAAGATGACTGAGCTCACTTCGGCAGTGAACTTCGTGCCGTCCTTGCGCACGTAGCCCAGTTCGCGCCGGAGGTGGCCCGTGCGAGCCCGCTCTGCCAAGGCAGCGCCGTGGCGCGGATCGGACCAATCGGTCACCCCATCGCGGCCCGCGTGGACCAGTTCCTCCTCGGTCATCCCGAAGGTCTGGCAGGCGGCCTGATTCGCGGCAAACACCCTTCCGTCGGGTGCGGTTGCAAAAATTGCGTCGATGCTGTTTTCGAATAGGGCGCGATACCGGGTCTCGCTCTGCCGGAGCGCCGCCTCGGCCTGCTTGCGCTCGGTGATGTCGAAGTGAATCCACAGCCGGCCGTACGACCTTCCATCCACGTGCAACGGAACAAAATCCCGCAGGCATGTCCCCCCGCCTCGCATGGCGATCTCTTCGCCCTTGACTGGTTGTCCATTGTCAAGGATTTCCCGTATGCGGGCGACGGCTTGGTCAGGATGCAGGTAGGCATTCTTGACCTTCTCAATCATCTCACGGGAGCCAAGCCCGATCAGATCGGCGGGCGCGTCTTTCAGACCAAAGCGCTCGCAGAATGCCGGATTGGCGAATTCGACCCGCCCTTCGTCGGTCACAAGCAGAACCGCGGAATACATGCTGGAGAGGACAGCGTAGAAACGCTGCAGCGTGGTTTGTTGCACGCTCTCGGCCCGCTTCTGCTCGGAGACGTCCCGTGAGACGCCTCCGGACTGGCGAAGCACTTCGCTGGTGGCGTCTGGGGGTTCGGTCATTGTGGCACTTCCTTTTGGCTGACGAAGGCCCTCGCCCCGCTTCCGTCTGGATCCCCGGACAGCCTACCTTGGCTGACCACATCGGACAAGCGGAGCAGACCAAGTGCGGTCAGGCGATGCTCCAGTCGTCGCTCGACGGTAGCCCCTTCTTCCCAAGTGGGGGCCGCGCAGCAGAAAGCCGTGAATTGCCGTTCGCTAGGTGGGTGTCTTCGAATTGTCTGGAGCCGCCGAGTTGGTCATTTTCAACGCCGCACATCCCCTTTTGCTGATGGTGTTCTGAACATGACTCCGGCGCCCATCCAGCGGGAGCGACAATCAGCACCCAAGTCTCTACTCGAACTTGCCCGTACTTGGGTTCTTGACAATGATGTTGGCAAACCCATATGGGCGACCGGCCTTCCGGGTCACCGCCGCTCGGCCAGTGTGCGCGTGAGCGGTAGCGGTAGCGTGAGCGACCAGCGGAAAGCGGCTTGCGTGGGCGACTCGCGTGAGCGCGACGGGCGAGCGCGAAGCGCGAGGGGTGGGCAGGGTGGCTTGTCCGTCCCGAAGCCCCAGGGGCGCGCGGCACGCGGCACGCTCTCCGCCTTCCGCGTACCTCACACGAACTCGCTCACCCTCACGCCCACGCGACCCGCGACTCGCGACTCGCGGGCCGGCCCTTCGGGCGGCCCGCAATTTCCCGACAGACCCTACCTACCTCTGCGCCGCCGCGTCCTGGTCGCGCTGTTCCTGCAAAAGCTCCAGGTTGTGGGCCAGACCGGGCAGGTCCGGCCACGCGCGGGCCGCTGCGCGGTAGGACGCCTCGGCCTCGGTAAAGGCGCTGCGCTGTTGCTCGGCTGCTCCCAGGCTGGCGTGCGCTTCGGCGAACCCCGGGAATTCTTGCGCGGCTCGGGCAAAGGCTTGCTCGGCGGCGCCGAAATTCCCAACCACGCGCAGGTGGTTGCCCCGGTTGTACCAATGGATGGCGCCGAGCTCTGACACCGTGACGGGACGGAAATACGCGGTTTTGGTTTCGGGCCAAGGCCCGTACTTCTTCCGGTACCACTCGTCGGGCATGGCCTCTCCCCGACGGAGCAATTCCACGTTGTGGGCCCCCGGCCCGCGCGTGCGCACGAAGAAGTGCCCGGGCAGAAGGATGCCGTCCAGGGGAACCCCGATGCGCTCGCCGATGGCCAGGTAGAGTGCGCCGAGGCCGAGACAACTCCCGCGGCGGTCGCTGAGCACCGACGATAGCTGGAAGAAGCGCGATGCCGTGCTCTCGATCTCGCGCTGGAACTCGAGCTCGCCAAAGACCACGGCGTTGATGTCGTCGGCGACATCCGCGCGGGTGCGGCGGTGGCGTTGCTCCACACGCGCGGCGATGTCTTGCAGTGAGGCGAAGGCGCCCGCGATGGTGTCCGGGTCGGCGCCGAAGTCGGCGTCGAGAGCGAACAGGGCACACACGATCGGGCCCGGCGGCCGCTGGGTCGCACTGCGCGTGCAGCCCAGCGCGGCCGCGGCAAGCGAGCAGAGCAGGGCTAGTCTCGCTGTCATTTGTCGCGTGGGGAGCCGGCCGGC
>PMIX01000306.1 GCA_003158395.1 Myxococcales bacterium
AGCCACGGCAACCCCAGTCCCATCGAGAGCGGGTTCGTCCAGGCGCCGGTTGCCACGGGTGGAACCAACGGCGGAGACACCGGTGGAGACGCGGGTGGAGACGCGGGTGGAGACCCGCCTGGAGCCACCGGCGGAGCCACGGGTGGAACCAACGTCGGCCTTGGCAATTCAGGGTGCGGCTGTCGACTCGCTGGGGTCGACCGCAGCGCCGTGCCCTGGGGCGCGATGCTGGCGCTCGGCGTGGCCAGCCGGCTTCGGCGCCGTGGCAAACGCCAACGTCAGTCGTCGCGGTGATCCGCATGCGCGCCCACCAACCGTATCATGACACGGCCGGAAGGCTTGTTTCCGCCGCACCCTAGCGTTCCCTGTTCGAGAGCGCGCCACCACGAGGAGCGCAACTCGCAAGGGCTCGTGGATAGGGGCTTCGTCAAGGCGTACGAAGCTTGAATGGCAGGGGCAGCAACAGGCAACACATTCATCAACTTGGAGGATGGTGATGACACAATTCGGAGCATTTCCACAAGGCGGGGGTTCCTTGGTTGGGGTGTGGGCCCCCAACGCCACGGCCCTCGCCGTGATCGGCGATTTCTGCGCTTGGAACACGGCGGCCGCTGCGCCCCTCATGCCGATGGGTGGTGGCCTCTGGGAGGGGCTCGTGGCGGGCTTGATGGCCAACGGTCGCTACGAACTGCTGGTAACGAGAGACACCACTCCGGCGTCACCACCAGGTGACGATCCCGTCAACCATCGCTTGGATGTCGCTGCCCGCGACACGGACGATTCCAGCCTCGACAACAAGACCAACAAATCCTGGGTCGTGGACACGATTCAGAACTGGCGGCCTTTCTCGACGCCTGGCTTCGACGACCTCATCATCTATCAATGCCACGTCGGCACGTTCGCGTGCAGGGGAGATGGGCTGGTCGCGCAGGACGGGGTGGCCTCGTTCGCTCAGTTGATGACCAAGATTGGGTACATCCGGGAACTCGGCTTCAACGCCATCGAGCTGTTGCCGATCCAGGAGTTCCGTGCCAATCGATCGTGGGGCTACAACCCTTCGTTCTTCTTCGCGCTGGACTCAGCATACGGAGACCCTGCCTCGCTGCGGGCTTTGGTGGACGCGTGCCACGCCAGCGGATTGGCAGTTATCTTCGACGTCGTCTACAACCACATCAGCGACGACGACAGCTCGTTCTATCACTTCGACGAGGAATCCGACGGAACGGGGGATAGCTATCTCGGAACGTTCCGCACACCCTGGGGATGGGCGCCCGCCTTCTGGCGACAGGGCATCCGTGATTTCTTCCTGGCGAACATGGCAATGTACCTAGTCGAGTATCGAGGCGATGGTTTGCGGTTCGACGCCACTCGCATGATAGAGGCAGCACGGGGCTGGGGAAACGACGGATGGGAATTCATGCAGTACCTCACCTGGGAGGCCAAGTCTCTGTTTCCTGGCAAGTACCTCATCGCCGAGCACATACCCGACCACGACTCGATCGTGTCAGGTGCTGGCTTCCATGCCACGTGGACCGACGGTCCATTCGATTGGATGGTCGCCGCCCTACAGGGCAACGATCCCGTCGGCAATATCGAGCGCCTGTTGGGCAGCAGTTTCGGCCCGGGGCGGAACTACCCGTTTTCGTGGAGCGTCATCAAATACCCGATGGGCTCTCACGACAAGATTGGCGACATGAACAACGGCGCAAACGGCAACCGGTACTTCGCCCAGCGATTCGGAGGACGCGACAACTGGTACGCAAGAGCCAAGGCTCGCATGGCGTGGGCTCTCACCGCCGGCATCTGTGGCACGCCCTTGCTATTCATGGGCAGCGAATGCCACATGGACGGATACTGGCACGACGAAAACGACGCCAACGGGGACCATCGATTCGATTGGTCGATCGCCGGCGACTGGATGGGGATGGGCATGCGCTACCTGGTTCAGGCGGCCAACCAGACACGCTGGAACCACGGTGCGCTTCGCAACGGACTCTTGGAGGTAACGCATCGCGATCCAAACGGAGTCATCGCCTTCAAGAGGTGGAACGACTCCGGGGACCTGGTGCTTGTGGTGGTCAACGCCAGCGATGGCAATTACACCGGCATGAGCTACGGCGTTGCGACGGGTCAGGCGGGACAGTGGCAACAGATCCTGTGTTCGCAAGACGCCTGGTTTGGTGGCTGGGATGGCGCAGGGAACGCGTACTACGAGCCGTGGACCCAAGCCGACGGCCGTGTCTACGTGAATGTCCCCAAGTGGTCGGTCACTATGTTCCGCCTGGTCTGATCTCGTTGCTGTTCCTGCTTTTTCGGCAGCGTAGTCCGACTCTGCGCGGTCCCAGGCTTCTGACATCGGAACGACGATAGTTTCGTTGGCGGTTTCCGCGGCACCTCCGTGCGCCGGACAAACCGGCGAGTTGAAGGAATGAAGAAGTTCAGAAAAGCAGCCAATGACCGAAGACACGGTCTTCGATCTCGCCTCGCTTACCAGCTCCGGCGACGGGCGGGGCATGGGTAGTGAACGGTCCCCGGACGCGACAGGCAACTGAAGCGACCTCATTGTCGATAACCCTCCAATGTGGAGGTCAGAGCACGCGCACAAGCCGCAGCAGTGGACCCGGTCTACTCGCGCCGGCAGCCCGAGAAAACAGCGCTTTTCCAGGTAATCCAGCAACACCTGCTGACCTTTGAGCAGCAGTGGACCGACCAAGCCGATGGCCGGACCCTGCCCAGCTTCGTGACCGACGAGCTGCACGACTTCCTTGGCTGTGGCATCTTGGCGCGAAATCTGGCCCAACTCTTCTGCCCCACAGGCCACGAGCGGTATGTCGTGGCGTGGAGCCGTGCCCACGCTTCTCACAGTGTCAAGCTCAAGCCGGCGGATCCCTTTGACCTGATCCGCTGGCTGGCGCGCAGTCAGAGCGATCCGCGCAAAGCGGTGGCCGAGTTGGTGCAGAACTCCATTGATGCCCACGCGCGCGGGGTGCACATCGAGCGAAGACGCGTGCGGCACACGCCTGCGCTCATCATCCGCGACGACGGCGAGGGCGTGCTTCCCGAGCTGGGTCGGGAGGAGGCCTTGAGCGCGCTGATTACCGAGATCGGGCACTCGCGTAAGCTAGGCCTTCGTGCAGGCGCTGGACGGGGTCGTGCCCCTGGTGGAGACTGAACTCAAGCGTCTGGATCGTGAGCGGGGAGCCGCGGCCAGCCGGCAGGTGGTGCAGGATTTCCGACGCGCACTGAAGGGACTGCGCAACCGACTTCCGCAGTACGAGCTGCCCGCGGTAGCGAGCGGTGAGGCCGAGATGCGAGATGCTGCCGAGGCTGGGATCGCGCCCAGCGGCGCCGAGGTGGACGCGGGCGATGGCACGGGCGAAAGCCACGACGAGGCCCCGCCGGCCCGTGATCGCACTTTGGATCTCTTTCCGCCCGGACCTCTCTTCGCCACAAAGATTTCGCCGCCCGAGATCGCGCTGGCACCTGGCCGCGAGCGGCGCGTGCTGGGCGTGGGCGTGGACGAGTCAGGCCGGCGTGTGCTGGGCGAGGTGGACATGGTTTGGAGCACCGCCTCGCCTGTGCTGTCCATCGCGGGCCTGGGCCGGCGTCCGGCCGTGCTGGCCTCGGCCGATGCGCGACCAGGCAGCCGCTATACCCTGGTCGCCGAGGGCCGGCAGGGCGAGCGCACAGCGCGGGGCGAGGCCGCCGTGGTTGTCATCGAGGCCGAAGAGCCTGGCGCCGGTCTCGGCTTTGGCATTCCGGAGCCCGAGCTGGTGGACGACGCCGGCGCGACTTGGCGCAGCCGCTTCGACGGCCGGCGCTGGCAGGTGAACGCCAGTCACGACGACTATGTTGCCTTGCACGCAGATGCGAAGGCGCGGCTTCGCTACCTATTGGCTCTACTGGCCAAGGAGATCGCTCTGCGCACCCACGGCGTCCCCGGCAGCGAGGCAGCTTTGGAGAGCCTGGTCGAGATCCTCGCCCACGCCGAGCGCAACCTGCGCGGCGGATGAGCCTGCCAGTACCAGTCTGGCCGGCGGTGCGAAACAGGCGCGCGTGCTACGATCCTCTTGCCCGGCACGGTCGTGCTGCGGACCCTGCCGTTTTCGGAGAGGAACCGACACCACCAAGCAGATCCCGCCCGTCGTTGCCCAGCAACGCCCGGTGGGTGAGCGCGAAGATTTCAAGGATCGCTGCCGCCGGCGGAAAGTGGTTGCGGTTGGCCGGCGGCTGAGGTCAGCCGAATGCGTACCACTTCATTCGGCCGTCGAAGTAGGTAACCCGCTAGCCGACCGATGCGCTTCACGAGCGCGGCCTCGACGAGAACCGCGGGTGAGCCGTCCACTGTCGCCGTGAAGAGCGCTGGGCGACGAAGCCCTCAATGGCACCGGAGCGCAGCGCGTTGGCCGAGCAGTACACGCAACCAGCGCTGGAGGTTGCCATGCCGTGCTTTTGGATGGAATTCTTGCCCCGCACGCCAGCTGGAGACCTTTGGTGGTTCCGCCACCGGCGCTCGAAGCGGTCACCGTAGAAACGGATGCACCTGCATGCCACTCGTTGCCACCCGACAAAGACGCCCCAGCGCGAGCGGCCACCCACCGCTGTAAGTACATCCCGTGGCGCCAGTTGATGCGCCGGGGACTCGGCCTGCCCGTCTACACTTGCCCCCGTTGCGGGGGAAAGATGAAGCTCATCGCGCTCGTCCAGGACGCGGAGAACATCGCGCGCTACCTGCGCCATCTGGGCCTGTCCACCGAGGTGCCGCCCATGGCCCCTGCCCGAGGGCCACCGCTCTGGCAAAGCCGCGTCCTCCGCCGCCGCTGCGGCGAGCCACCGGACGCGGCCGAGGCGTAGGCGGAGTTCATGACCGCCGCTCCGATGATCGGCTCCCAGCCGCACCGCTCGCCAACGCAAAGACGCACCCGTCTGCCTTGAGACGCGAAACCCGCTGCCAAGGCACTGAGTTCACGCCGGGATCCCGTCGGGACGCCGCAGTCTTTGCCTCCTGGGTCGCGCTTCCAGGCCGCCGATCAGAAGCTCGCCACCGCACCAAACAGGCCCAGAGGCCCTTTGTTTCGGCTACGGCCCACCTTTGCCCAAGGAACTGCCTCCGCCGGCATCCAAGAAAGTGGAGCGGTGGTGACCGGACTTCACCGTCGGCAACGGACTGATCGAGAGCGGCCGACTACCAGATAGTAACCGGCTGCTGCCCGTCGACGATCTTGAAACAAGTCGCGCTCGGCTGCGACCACTTGATCATGTTGAACCAGAACTGAGCGGTCTGATAGACGTCTTGGGGCAATGCCCCCACGCAGTTCGGATCATTGTTGCTGGGGTTGCCCTGTCCGTTCCATTGGGTGGTGTAGGTAATCCATTCGTCGGCGTAGACCAGCACGTGCCCCTTTCCCACCAGCTTCCCTACCAGGGCGTTAAATGGCCCGGGCACAGTCGCCGCCACATGGGCGTCGGCGGGAGCGTTGATGGAGCGACCGTTGGCCAGGCCTACCCAGGTGATGTTGTTGCTCAGGTTGGCAATGACCGGATCGGTCCTGATCCAGTCCGAAAGCGGGTTGGAATGGGTGCATCCACAAACGCGCCAGTCCGTCCAAGCGGCGTAAATCCCGTCCATATTGTACGAAATGCCGGAAAACGCGATCAGTTGATTGGGGGCATTGACTTCCCTGCCATCGCCCGAGTAGCCGGTCAGTGTGATAAGACCCCCACCCTTGTTCTCCACCCAGTCCTGCATGGCAGCGGCTTCCGAAGCATCGAAGGTCCAGAATGGTCCGGTGTTCGAATCATCGGCAAGCCCCGCCAAGATGATGACACTGTAGGGAGCAAGGAAATCCGGGGTCAGTGTGACTCTTTGGGTATAGTTGTCCGCCTTGGCGGTCCCGGCGCTGCTTGAATTGAGCCACTCTTGCAATGCGGTGTCGCTATCGCCGGCCGGATTGGCGCCCCATTTTCCGGGCCTGCCGATGACCGCCACGGAGAGGGCAGGGCAGGTGCAGCCTTGGCCATCGGTGCAGGGAACCACTTCGGCGGTCGTGGCGGGGGTTCCACCGGACAATGGCACGCTCGATGTCTGGACGATCAGCTGCATGCCACCCGTGGCCGCAGTGGCAAGGATTGCCGGCGTTCCACCCGTCGGGCTCGTGTCACCCGACGTCGATGACGCGGCTATGCTCGCGCTGCTACAGGCTAGGCCGAGGGCCGCCAAGACCACACCGCAGAAGGGCAGACTTGATGTTTGCTTGGGCATTTCCTGAAAGTGAACCAGATTTTCCGACGGGGTCAAAGCGAAAGGACACGGATTTGGCCGACCAGGTTGTGGTCGGGCTCGCACAATGGATATCATGAAGCCAGGAAAACCGATGAGAACTGCGTCAGTTTGTCTCTTTGCCATCTTGCTCGCGGGCTGCAACTCGACCCCCTCGTCATCGCGAGGACCGGGCACTGCCCGCGCCGACGCTGCGGCCAGCGCCGACGCTGCGGCCCGCGTCGACGCCGCCCCAGCGGATCGGGCGCCTGCAAGCGACAGCCAGACCCCGTCGGCCACAGTCACCGCAGAGGCGACCCGCACGATGTCAATCACGGTGACCGGCACCGGCACGAGCACCAGCTCAACCACGGGCAGCGGAACGGGAACCGGCGTCGCAAGTGGAACCGGGAGCAACAGCGAAACTGGCAGCGTGACAGCAACCAGCACGGACAGTTCAACCGGCGGCAGTTTGTGGAAGCCGAGCAGCACTCCGACCATCAGGTGGGACTGGCAGATCGGCGCATCCTCGGACGCCGCCATCATCCCGCCGGCAGGCTCGCAGATGATCGACGTGGACGGGTTCAATGTCAGCGCCCAGAAGGTGGCGGCGCTGCACGCCGGCGGACTCAAGGTCGTGTGCTATCTGGACGTGGGCAGCTACGAGACGGGACGTCCTGACTCGGCTGACTATCCAGCGGCGCTCAAGCTGTCCGAGGATCCCGACTGGCCGGGCGAGTGGTTTCTCGACGTCCGCGACGTCTTCAAGTCAGGCTCCGTGCTGGCCGGCATCCTGAACAAGCGCTTTCAGATGTGCAAGGACAAGGGCTTCGACGCCGTCGAGCCAGACAACCTGGACAACTGGGACGCGAATCGCAGCCTCCTGACTGAGCAGGATCAGGTCGACTTCGACGGCTGGGTCGCCGACCGCGTGCACGCGCTGGGCATCTCGGTCGCGCTCAAGAACTGCCCCGAACTCGTGACCAGGCTGGATCGGACCGGCCAGCGCCTGGTCGACAAATTCGACTTCGAGCTCGACGAGCAGTGCCAGGAATACAGCGAGTGCGACAGCTTCACCGAGTTCAGCAAGGCCGGCAAAGCGATCTTCGACGTCGAGTACAAGGCCAACCTCACTCTCAACTGCTCGCAGTTCAGCAGCCTGTCCATCAACCCGCTCAAGAAGGACCTTGACCTGGTGGGCGCCGGCGATTCTGGTTATCTGCGCCAGACCTGTCCGTAGCGACGCGGGTTCACTGCGGAACTGGCGAGCCGCGGAACCGCTTGACCCGAATTGTGCGACGGGGTTTGATCGAAGGCGCGCTGCCGGCCCAGGCAGCTTGGGAGAGACAGCGGCAGAGGTCGGCATGAGCAAACTCTTCATCTCCCACAGCTCCGAGGACGACAGATTCGTGCGCGACCTGCAGCAGGTGCTGCGAGATCTCGGGCAGGACGGCTGGATTGATTCACGCGAGCTGCGCGGCGGGGATCCGCTTTGGCCGGAGATTCAGCAGGCCATCGAGGAGGCGTCTGGGTACGCGGTCGTGGTCAGCCCCAATTCACTGCAGTCGAAATGGGTTGGCAAGGAGCTGCGCCACGCGCTCGAGGCGCAGAAGAAGCGCGGCAAGAACAAGTACCCGGTCATCCCGCTCTCGCTCGATGGCACCAAGCTCGGCGTGCTGGAAGAATTCTTTGGCGAGGAGCCGATCTACGTTCCCGTGAGCAGCGCGGCCGGCAGCGTGGAAGCCGCGCTGAATGCGATTCTGGTGGCCATGGGCAAGCGGCTGCCCGCGGATCTGGCCATTGCCGCGCAGCCAAAGGCCGCGCCGCTGGACGAGCTGGTGCTCGAACTCAGCGATCTGAAGTTCCACCAGCAAGAGGGCGTGCGCCGGCCATCGGCTCACGCCCGCCTGGTGTATCAGCCAGCTACGCCCGGCCAGCCAGACGTTCACAGCGAGGGGAGCTGGCGTTTCATCGCGCCCATCGGGCCGATCGAGGCCGAGGATCTGCGCTGGTATCTGGAGAAATACGCCATATGGCCAAGTGAATACTTCCGGGACTGGACACGAAAGGTCGAGCAGAACCTGGTGCAATGGGGGCAGCTCTTGCACCAGGCAGCCCTGCCAGGCGCGGTAGGGTGAGTCCAAGAAATAGCTACCTACTGCACCAGCCGCAGATGGTCGCGACCTGGCTTCGCTGCCCGCTCGCCTCCTCCCGCAATAGATACGGTTGCCACGACGGTGAGACAGCTTGGGGGCTTGTCTCGCCACTTGCACGCGCACCTGCAAAAGTGTTAGCCACAGCACCCTCATGGATGCCGTCCGGCACATGGGCGAGCTGTCGATCGGCCGGCTCCTCGTCCGCTACTCCTTGCCGGCCATCGCGGGATTCCTCGCCAACGCGCTCTATCAGTTCGCCGACCGCATCCTGGTGGGCCGCGGGGTCGGTACCGACGGCGTGGCGGCGGTCACCTCGGCGTTTCCGCTGGCCATCGTGGCCATGGCGCTGGGGCTTCTGGTGGGCACCGGCACGGGCAATCGCATCTCGGTTCTGCTGGGACAGCGCGAATCACGGCGCCGGCAGCCAGGCCGGCACGCGCGGGGTGGCGGCGCTGGGCGTCCTCAATACCGTGGCGATGATGCTGATCTACCCGCCGCTCGGTGTGATGCAGGCCATGCAACCGCTGGTCGGGTTCAACAAGGGTGCCGGTCGGATGGACCGCGTGCGCGCGATCTTTGTGCGCGTGCTCCTGGCCACCGTCACGATGGGCGCGGTCTTCTCGGTGTTGGGAATCCGGGCCAGGAGCGAAGCGCCGTTTCGAAACCGTTGGCCAGCAAGAGAAGGACGGTTTTCATGGCGGTGGCCTACGAACCGCCCAGCATAGCCCATCCCTGTCGCGGGCGAAGGTGGAAGCGTGGGCGGCCAGTATGCATGCTACCATTTGTGTGCAGCTCCGCAGAAGTGCGAGGGCAAGAACACACAACCATGTCGGGTCTGCGATTCATTAATACGTCGGAACAAGCGCCGGTGGCTGCCGGCCGGCGGTCGCGCGTGGCTGCCTATGACCTCGGGTCGAATTCGTTCCACCTGCTGGTGGTTGAGGCGGACGGTCAAGGCGGCCTGCTGTTGCTCGAACAGGCGCAGGAGATGGTGCGTCTGGGCGCGGACTCATTGCGCGATGGCATCATCCCCGAAGCCAGCTTCGCGCGGGGGTTGGAGGCCTTGCGTCGGCTGCGCGGCTTGGCTGATCAGCATCGGCCCGAGAGCACGGTGGCGGTCGCCACCAGCGCCGTCCGCGAGGCGTGCAACGGCGCCGACTTCGTAAACGCTATCCAGCGCGAGGTGGGACTTACCGTCGAGGTACTCGATCCGTTCAAGGAGGCCACGCTCATCTACTGGGGCGCGCGCCAGGCGCTGGATCTGGACAAGCGCAAGGTCGCGCTTTTCGATGTGGGCGGCGGATCGATCAAGGGGCTGGTGGGCGACGCCAAGGAGTGTTTGTTCGCCACCTCCATGCCGATGGGCGTGCTGCGCCTGCGTGACGAGTGCCACTTTGCCGGCCAGATGTCCCGCGCCGACATCCTCACCGCCGAGACGCGTGTGCGAGTGTTGGCGCAGCCGGCGATCCGCCAGATGCAGAAGGTCGGCTTCGACTTCGTCACCTTCACCTCGGGAACAGCCTTGGCGCTGGCCCGGCTGGCCAAAGGCAGCGCGGGCAGGGTGGCGCCGGTCGCGGGCAAGTCCGGGGAAGGGCTGGGGCGACATCTCGCGCTGTCGCTCGACGATCTGAAGACGCTCGAGCAGCGGCTGGCCGAGGCCAGCGACGAGGAGCGTGCTGCCATTCCGGGGCTTAGCCCCTTGCGCGCGGACACACTCTTGCCCGGCACGGTCGTGCTGCGGACCCTGCTGGAGTTGACCGACTATCCCGCCGCCCTGGTGTGCGAGAGCGCGCTCAAGGAAGGCCTGGTGGTGAACTATTTCGCCCACCGGGATGCGGGCCTGGCTGCTGACTTGCCGGAAGAGATCTAGTCAGGGCCTGGGCATCGTGAATCGGCTTGTCGGGATCTTTTCGTCGAACACCAGGCTGGTGATGCGTCCCTCCACTGTGCTGGGACCCGCCGTCATCTTCTCCAGATACCAGGTCTTGATGCCCTTGACCGTGCGCCAGTCACCGAACAGGAGCCGGTAAGGGATGTCGCCGCCGGGCGAGGGCTGCACGCCGGTCTGCAGGACGCGCAGATGCGTCTTGGCGTCGAAGCACAGCACGGATGGCTTGCCTAGCTTCTTCTGCAGCTCCACGCATTCGAGGCTGGTGCCCGCCTCCGCATCCTTGGGCGGCGGCACTGAAGTGACCTTGGCATAGAGGCTCGCGAGATCGGGCTCGGCATTCCAGGCTCCGTTGATGCGTGCTTCTTCTTGCTCGGCGCCCTCGAGTCTGCGCAGCCCGAAGACCGGATCCTGCGACCACGTCATGCGGCCATCCGAGCCTTGGCGAAAAGTCCCCACGTCCCGCAGAGCCGATACGCTCAGGTTCTTTCTGTCGGCCGTCGCCCAGTGCTCCTCGCTGCCGCTGGCCCCTTGCCCGGCTACCGTCAGCGCGCGCTTTACGTGCACACTGCGCAGCCGTTTCCATGCCTGCGGGCCGCCGATGGCGTTGGCGTAGTCGGCCAGAATGGCCTGTGCCGGGCGCAGAGGTGCTTCGGCTGGCGCCGCGGCCAACAACGCTACGAGAACAGTGATCATCACGGATGCGATGCTTTGGCCAGGTCAAGGCCGGCGTCAAGCACGACGTCGCGGCCGGCCAAAAACCCGGCGCGCGTCTCGAACACCCGACGGTCGGGCTGCACGCCGCGGCCCTCGATGGTCATGCCCTTGGGCGTCCTGAAGTCTGCCACCGGAATCTGTACCACAGCGCCGCCCGGCAATTCTTCGATGATGGAGCCCAGGGCCGCTCCCGCGGTCGTGTCGCCAACGACCAGGGCGCGCTTCGCCTCTTGCAGCCCAGCCGCGAAGATCTCGGAGGTCGAGGCGGTGCCCTCGTCGGTGAGAATGACCACCCGGCCCATGAAGGGTTTGATGCCGAGCGAGGCGGTGGTGGCGAGTGTGTTGGAGAAATCGCGATAGACGATGGTGCCCAGGGTCAGCGGCGCGGCGCTAAGACGAACCGCCAGGGGGATGACCATGGCGCCGATGCCGCCCGGGTTGCCGCGCAGATCGATGATGATGGCCTTGGCTCCCCGGGCCCGGAACCCGTCGATGACCTTTTCCACCTCGCCCAGCACGGGCTGCAGCAGAAACACGTTGAAAGCCACGATCCCAACCTCGCCAACTTGCCGACTGGTGACTTGCGGGACCACGGGCGACATGTTGAGCACCTGGATGGCACGCGCGGGCGGTGGGTCGCGTTCCAACATGACCTCGATCGGGCGATCGTTTTCGTCGAGACAGCGCAGACTCACCCGACTGCCCACCAGGCCAGCCAGACGGCGCGCTGCCAGTTGACGCAGGCGGAAGCGTTCTTCCACCGGTCGCAGCGCCCGGCCCGAGGGCGGCAAAGAGTCCAGCGCGCGGCCACCAATGTGGGTAACCAGGAAACCGGGCCGCAAGCCTGCGCCGGCTGCCGACGATCCGGGGCGCACGCGCGTGATGGTCGGCTTGCCCTCGATGATGCGAATGACCAGCCCGGGATCGCCATAGTCGTCGC
Organism: Myxococcales bacterium; assembly: GCA_003158395.1. Lineage (GTDB taxonomy): Bacteria > Myxococcota_A > Polyangia > Fen-1088 > Fen-1088 > Fen-1137. Next base: position 11,961 of record PMIX01000306.1, read on the forward strand.
CGGCCTCGCGGATGGCGTCGGCAGCAGCGGTTCTGGCCCGCGGGGCCGGGATCTCGTCGGACGGCGGTGCCGGTTCTTCGCCGGGGCCATGCACTTGCAGGTGCGATTGCCCGAGCAGCCCGAGCATCTGGTTGAGCAGGCGATAGAAAGTCGGCTCGTCAGGCGCAGCCAAGGCAAGGGGCTCGTACTTCTTGCGCAGGCCATCCCAGTCCAGGCCGCCCAGCGTCTTGTCAAAGTGCTTGTCGCGTACCGCGGTCCAGGCGCCGGTGAAGATCGCCTGCCGGATTTGATTGCCGACAGAGCCCGGGTGCCACGGCTGGGCTCCTGAGCCAGCGTCACCGCCCAGCGGGACAAAAGCAGGAGGCTGCATGGCACCGGGAACATCCGGTCCGGGGGTAGCGGACGGGGCCTGCGGTGCGGGCGCGCGACCTGCGCAGGCGAAAAGGGATAGCGTGAAAAAGGGAGCGACACGGCGACAGAGGGTTAGCACGCTTGCCAGTTTAGCCCCGCTGCCGGATAGAATCCCTTTCCTTCGGATGCGCTCTCTGTGAACCCCCATCCCACAATTGCCCGATGGGGCTGGCCAGCCCTGGCGGCCCTGCTCGCGATGCTGCCCTACGCTGGGCTCGCGCTGGGATGGAGCGGGCTGTACTACGACGACAGCCTCCGCTTCGACGTGCCCATGACTGGCCTGATCAACGAGGCGCTGCGGAGTGGCCGCCTGCCGCTGTGGAACCCCTACGTGGGCATGGGCACGCCCTTGATCTCCGACGTCAGCGCACTGCCCGTCTACCCAGCCCGGATTCTCGGCTGTTTGTTGCCCGCAGGACAGGCGCTGGGCTTGCTCTTGCTCATCCAGCTTGGCGTGCTCGCGGCTGGCGCAACCGCACTGCTGCGCGATTTGGGTGCGCTGTCGGTGCTGGCGGCTGCGGCGGGGGCCGCGCTGGCTCTGGCCGGACCTGCGCCGTCCTGGCTGACCAGCCCGGCGTACCTGACCTCGCTATCGCTCTTCCCTTGGACGCTGTTGTTTGCAAGGCGTCTTGGTTCTGGCCCAAGCACGACGTTCATCGGACTGGGCGTGAGCATCGGTCTGGCAACACTGGGAGGCGACGTTCCAGGCACGCTTTTCGCCACGGCAACCGGGCTGCCGGTGTGGTGGGGGGCGTGCCTTGCCCGACGGCGAGCAGGGGCTTCGCCTGGCGCTGCTTGGCGTTCTGATCTTCTGCGCCTAGGCAGCGCCGGCGGCCTGGCCCTGGTCATCGGCTCCGGAAGCTGGGTGCCACTTTTCTGGTTTCTGCACAGGTCAGCTCGTGGCGGCGGCATTTCCCCGATGGAAGCTGGCCAATGGTCGCTTTCTCCGGCAGATCTGCTGGGGCTCTTCCTACCCAATCCCCGCGGCCTGCCGCTGCCCGAGTTCACTTTCTGGCCCTTTCGCACGATGGGCAGGGAACGGCTCTTCGTGCACAGCCTCTACGTGGGCGCGACGTTGACAGGCTTCGGACTCTGGGGGTTCTGGCGCGAGCGAAAGGATGCGTTCGTGCGCTGGGCGGCGGTGGCGGCGGTCGTGCTCTTCATTCTGGCGACCGGCGCCGAGACACCCCTGTGGGCCGCGATGCATGGGATCTTCACCTACTTTCGCTATCCATCGAAGCTCGCTCCCTACGCCGTCATTCTCGTGGGTGTGGTGGGTGCGCTGGCCCTTTCGCGCTGCCTCGGCGACAGGCGGCGGCTGGCCCAGGTAGCGGGCGCTGTGGCGGCACTCTGCGCGCTGGGCGCACTGGTTGGGCCGGTGGTTCAGGGCCATTACGCGCGCGGTGCGGGCGCGTCCGACGATGTCGTGCAACGGGCGGGCGAAGCCCTGAGACGCGATGGGGCGCGCGCCGCCGTCTTCGCGGTGATAGTGCTAGTGCTGTCGGGGCTGGCAAGAAGACAGCGTATCGGCGCTCGAGCGTTGCCGGCGCTCCTCGGCCTCGTGGTCACCGTTGATGCCTTGCTGGCAGGATTGGACTTGCACTGGACCGCCCCTCCGGCCGTGATTGCGCGGCCTGACTGGGTACCCGAGGTGCGACCCTGGGGAGCGCGCATCCTGCGCAGCCAGGTGCTCGACGAGAATCGTCTTGGGCTCGATGCCGCCGCCTATCGCGCCGAGCAGCAGCGGAAGCTCGCAGAGCTTCTGCCCAGCTCCAACCTCACCCATCACATCGGCGCGCTTTTCGGCTACGGACTGGAGCTTGCGGACCCGGCCCAGCGAATCGCCGCATCATACGACGCGGACGGCGTGGCGCTGGCTGAGGCCACGGGCTGCGACCTCGCCCTGGCGCCACGCAGCCGTCGCCTGCGCTGGGCCAGCAAGGGTATCGCCTCGGGGCGACTCGCCCTTGTCAGGCTGCTGCCTGACGCCGCAGTTCTGTCAGTCACGCGCAAGTTGCCGCGCGCGTTTCTCACCACGGGGGCGCGCATCGTCGGGCCGGGCGCTGAACCGGCCGCGCTGGCCGCTGCCGAGGATCGGCCCGCAGTGATTGTCACTGCCGGCGAGATGCTGGTGCGGGGCCAGCGCACCTCCGGGACCGAACCTACTGGAGATGTCTTGCTCGGCGGGCCAGGCGCGATCGTCGAGGTCAAGCCTGCAAAGTGGCTGCCCGAGCGCGTACGCTTCGAGTTTGTGGCGCCTGGATCCCGGCTCTTCGTGCTGCTGGACGCGTTTGCCGATGGGTGGCGCGCGTCGCTGGATGGGACCGAGGTGCCCATCCTGCGCGTGAACTCGGTCGGACGCGGCGTGATCGTGTCCGCAGGCATGCACACGCTTGAAATGCGCTTCCAGCCCTTGGCGCTCAGGCTGTCGCCGTGGATTTCGTGGCTGTCGTTGCTTGTCATCGTTGCGGCCGCGGCTGGCCTCCGCCGGCGCGGCCAGCCTGGGCTGTGTGACGCCCGACGCTGACATCACCCTGCGTCGTGGCATTCAGGTTGGGCGGCAGTCAAGTCCGTTGCTGTGCGCGTGCTCGGGTGGCTCAGTGGAGCTTGCGATACACGCCGATCACCACGCCCAGCAGATTCACGCTGCGGAAATCCCGCTTGCGCACCATGATGGGTTCCATGTTGGAGTTGGCGGGCTGGAAGCGAATGGAGTCGCCTTCCGGGTAGTAGCGCTTGACCGTGGCTTCGTCGCCAATCATGACCACCACCACCTCGCCCGAGCTGGCCTGGAGCTGCTTGCGTACGAAAACGTAGTCCCCATCCAGAATGCCGTCGTCAATCATGGACTCGCCCTTGACCCGCAAGGCAAAGACCTCGCGATTTTGTCCTATGAAGAAGCGATCCACCTTGACCGTGTCCTCGTAGTTCCGCACCGCCAACAGCGGTTGCCCGGCCGCGACCTTGCCAAGGATCGGCACGTCGATAGTCTGGCCGGTAGCCAGCAGGGGGCGCAGGGCACGGGACTTGAGGTCCTCACGCTGCAGGTAGCCCTTCTTTTCCAAGGCCCGCAGGTGATCGTTCACCCCGTTGGTGGAACGAATGCCGAAGTGGCTGCCGATCTCTCGCAGGGTTGGCGGATAACCGCACTTGCTGATCGAGCCGGAGATGAAATCTAGAACTTCGCGCTGACGGTCGGTCAGGTCGCTGGCAGGATCATCGTCGCGTACGATCGTCAAGTGGCCCATGGACGCTCCTCCGCAGGGTAACTGAACAAACGTATGGTACGGAACATTTGTCCCGTGTCAAGTTGATGCTCTTGATGCGGAGCGGTATTCGGGGTGGCCCCGACCGTTTTTACGCAACTTTGGCGGAGCCACGCCGACAACATGACAGGTGCGAGATGCTGACCAGTCCCACACTAGGAGCCATCGTCGGCGAAGACCCCGCGTTGCGTTTGGTGCTGGCGCGTGCGGCGCGGGTGGCGCCCACCCGGATTCCCGTGCTGGTGACCGGCGAGAGCGGGACCGGCAAGGAGCTGCTTGCTCGCGTGTTGCACGAGCTGGGGCCCCAGCCCAAGGGGCCCTTCGTTGCCGTCAACTGCGGCACCCTGGCCCGTGAGTTGGCCGAGAGCCAGCTCTTCGGACACGAACGCGGCGCCTTCACGGGCGCCGGATCGCGCCGCCCAGGCTGGTTCGAGGAGGCCGCCGGGGGCACGCTGGTGCTGGACGAGATCGGCGAGCTGCCCATGGACCTGCAGCCCAAGCTCTTGCGCGCGCTGGAAACCGGGCAGATCCGACGGGTGGGCGGCAGCGGCGAGACCGCCGTGGAGGTGCGTGTGGTGGCCACCACCCTTCGCGATTTGCGGCGGGACACCCGGCGTGGCTCGTTCCGTCTGGACCTGTTCCATCGTTTGGCCGGTTTCGAGCTAAGGCTGCCGGCCTTGCGCGACCGGCCGGGGGACGTGCTTCGCCTGGCCCAACACTTCCTCGACGACTTCAAATCCGAGATCGGCCCGCGCGTCCTGGCGACAGAGGCCGCCGCCAAACTGCTTGCGCATGACTGGCCCGGCAATCTGCGCGAGCTACGCCACGTGATTCGACGGGCCGCGCTCCTGACCAGCGCGGTGATCGATGCCCCCAGCGTGGAGATCGATCCGTCGGGCGACTGCGCGGTCGGGATGCTACGTGCAGCGGACAGTTGTGGCCCCATGGCAGCCGCGGTCGACCTAGCGGGATCCGCAGCGGCGCCCCTGGTCGACAATGATCTCTTGCCGTTGCGCAATAAGTCCTTCGAGCAGATTCAGACTGACGTGTTCGCCTGGGCCCTTCGCCGCAACGGCAACAGCCGTCGTCGTGCCGCCGCGGCGCTGGGAATTTCGCGCTCGACCTTCTGCGACCGGGTCAGAAGGCTGGGCCTTGCGCCTGAGGCCGCGCTCGCGGGCCAATCCACCTGAAGCGTCTCTACCGCCTTGTCGCCACCCAGTAAAGGGTGTTCGCGCGGCTGTTGCCGTCGTCGTAGCCGGTCAGCCTCCGGACCTCGGTAGTGGCGGTGGCGCGATCGATCACGGCGTGGGCCATGTACATGAAGCCCTGCCAACTCTGCTCGGCAGCGTTGGCGGCGGCGGCGGACATCTGTGACCAGGCGTCCGTGATCCAAGCAGGGCTCAGCAGGTCCTCGGACGCCGGCGTGAACGGCAGCATCTGGATGCCATAGATGTACTCCGGATTCGATCCGAACCAGGTGCCGAAATCCACCTTGGTCGACCAGACCAGGCCCACGGCGTGGTGGTCCCTGAAGGGCGAGGGGTAGATGGTGCTGGCATTGGGCACCTGCCAGTAGGTCTGCGCCGAGGCGATCTCGGCGGCGCGCAGGATGGCGCCGACATGTGCATAGGTGTCGTTGCCCAAGGCCCGACCGAGCAGCTCGACGCCGTACCAGGCGTTGACCGCCTCGGATGAGGATTCTTGATTGCGATTGTCGCCGAATTCAAAGAGGCCCGACGCCCAACTGTGCCCTTCGTACCAATCCATGTGGCGGAAACGGGGGAAAAACGGATCGGTCTGGCAGGGGTTGCCGATGTCGCGAACCAGCCACAGGGTATTGTCGCGGTACTTCGACGCCCAGACGCTGTCCTCGTGGGCCACGACCGCCGCGGCGTAGGCGAGATAGCCATAGTGGAAATGGTGGTCGTTGTAGTAGCCGTTGCCGTAGTCCACGCCCGAGTCCTTGAGCCCGGCGGCGCTCACCACCCCGCCCCAGGTGGTGTCGTAGACCAGGGGCTGGGCGTTGCTCCCGTCGAGCCAGCTACTCACTGCCGTGCGCAGCTTGTCTAGAAAAGCGTCGGCCAGCGAGGCCGCGCCGAGTTCGCGCGCGATCAGCTCAAGGCGAGCCAATCGGGAGAGCTCCTTGCCGGCGGTGTAGGGATCCGTAGCGGCGGGCGTGTATGAGCTTTCTTGCTGGAGGGCGTCCTGGATGTCGGCTACCTGGGCCGACTGTGGCGGACGCGGGGCTGTCCAGGTGATGCTGCTCAAAGGATAAGTCAAGGTCCAGCTCGCGCCGGTGACAGCGGTCATGGCACCCCTCACGGTTGCATGAGAGAGGGCCTCGGTTTTGGCCGCGCCCAGCCTGGGCACATGATGGGGCAGGGCCATCATAAGCAGAGTGCCCGGGCCTTGCGTGGACCAGTCGAATCGGACCAACCCGTTGCTGCCGGATTGCGCGAGAGCAACCGAGCCGCTGGTGGGGATCGCCGTCGCGTAGTTGTCGAGCACGGGTGCCGCGGAAGTGTCGGGAACCAAGGCAAGGCGAACGGAACCGGTGAATGGCTGGCTCGCGTGCAGCTCGGCGGCTGACCAGGTCCACGCCAGCGATTGCGAGGCGTACAGGTTCCACGTCTGCCCGTTGTCGAGTGCGAGGACCAGCTTCCGTCCCGTGATCGAGGGCGCGGTGGCGCCATTCACGCTGGTGATGCTGGCCGACGGCAACTTGATGCTGGGGGTGAGGCCCTGGTACAGCCCCGTCGCGTACGGCATGCCGTAGACGAGGGGCGTCGCCAGGGTGCCGCTGCCCGCGGTCCAGGTGAGGGTCACGGAAAGGTCGTCGTAGGCCGTGACCTCGTGCTTGCTCACGCTCTCGCGCACGCTGAGATCGACGTCGGTCCGATCGGCAGTGGTGATCGAGGTGTCGGCGACCGTCGAGGATGGCACCGACACGCCCAGACCGTCGGCAAGCGCCCTGGCATTATAGGGCAGGAGGTTGATGCGCAGGGCGCCCTGGTTCAACACCAGGTTCATCCAAAAGGAATTGGTGGGCCGCGGGCTCGCGATGCCCGACGCCCAAAGCGCGGTTGGCGGCAGCGGATGCTTCGTCTGCGTGAAGGCTGGTTTGGTCATCGAGGTGCATTGTGCTTCGTCAAATTGCCAGCCTGTGCCCGTGGCGCCACCCGCGGACGCGTCGCCAGTTTCCGTGCCGGCACTTCCGCTGCGTCCACCGCTGGCGCCGCCGGTGGCCGCGCCGTCGCTCCCGCCATCCGTTGCAGCGCCGTCAGCGGCCGCGCCGCCAGGTCGGACTCCGTCACTTCCGCTTGCGCCGGATCCGCCCTGGTCCGTCTGACCGCCAGCGCCCGTGGATTCGCCCACGCCCCCGGTTCTGCCCACGCCCGTCGTGCCCCCCAAGGCGCTGGATCCGCCGGATCCGACCACGCTGGCGTCTGCGGCTCCTGCTGAGCTGGCACCGCCCGCGCCGTCGGTCGGTGCTGTGGTTCCCCCGCTGCCGACCGAGCCCCTTGCGTCGCCGGCGCCCTTCGAGGTCGAGCAGGCGAGAGCCAATGCGAAAGCGAAATGCACCCAGGTACGGTTCAAGGGGACTCCAGAGGTCGCGAAATCCGCAGCAAGCCAACCACGGATTCCTTGCTCACACCAGCCTCGGGGCGATCCCGTGCCCGCGACCGACGCGCACCAGGTCGTCAACCTGGGTAGGGTTCGGGTGTCGCCGATTCGTCGTCGGAACCGTCGTTGGAACCACCCTCGGAATCGTCGTTGATGGCGCCGTCGGCGTTCGCTTGCCCTGACTGGATCTGAACATCGACAAGGCAGAAGTTGAATGGCAAGTCGATCTGTAGGCCAGGCACGATAATGGCCGCCTGCTGGATCGGTGTCCCCGGTGTAAGCGGGTTCTGGGGCTTGCCACCGGCCCAGCAATTGGTCAGCAGAGAGCCCCAGGGAATGAACTGCCCGCTGACCAAGGGCGCGCACCACCGATCCGCACTGCTGTGAGGATCGGTGCCCTGCAACTGGACGCGCAAGGGGGTATTGCTTGGATTGTCGACCGTGACAATCAGTCCGCCGGTCTCGGGAACGGCCCAGGTCAATTGCTCCCCACCGGCACTGTCCTGATTCACGTTCCAGCCCAGCATGGCAAAGCCGGTGTAGTCAGCTCGCCCGGTGACGGTCCCGTGCATGCAGAAGAAATTCCCGACAAAGGGTGGATTGCAGCTGTTGTTTCCGCATTCCGGGACAATCTGCGCGGCACCGGGATCGGTGGCGGTGAAGCCGTATCCCGCCCACGGGCCTGTCGTCACGTAGCCGTCGCTCACCACATTGCTTGGCGCGGTCACGACGGCCACATCCGCTTTCGCTGAGTCTCCGTCATTGCCGCCACCTCTATCGCCACCCTCCACACTCCCGCCCAAGCTCGCGTCCGGCGTCGATGACACGCTGCCGCACCCGCCGGTGGCCAATAAACCCGCGAAAAGAATTGTTGCTGTGACAGGTTGAAGAGCTCTCATGTCGTGCATTTGGTGCGGGTATGAAGACACAAACGCCCACGTCGTGTCCACTGCCACGCCCCGCTGGAGCAGTCCCGAAAAGCCCTCGCGAACCGCACCAGCGCGGCGTCGAGCGCGCTCGCGCAGCGGGGTCCATAGGGAAAACGGGCCGCACCACTCCCGCGGCGGCGCTTGTTGGAGTGGCGTTGGCGCAGTGCCTACTCTTGGCTCGACGACTTCGGGGCGCTCGAAGCAGGAGCGCCTGCTGCAGGCGGCGCAGGACCTGGCGCGGGAGACGCGGGCGGCGCAGGACTTGGCACAGGGGACGCGGGCGGCGCAGGACTTGGCACAGGGGACGCGGGCGGCGCTGGTCCCGGCGTAGGAGCCGCGGGCGGCGGCGCAGGCTCGGCAGTCGGCGGCGGAGGATCCTGGTCCGTCACTCGCATCGACGGCGGTTCTTGATCCGGACTCTTTATGACCGGAGGCGCTCCAGGCGGAGGCGGTGGGGGCGGCGGTGCAGGCTCGGCCGCCGGCGGCGTCGGGGTTTCGCTTGCCGGGGCAGACTCCGTCGGGTTCACAGCCGGCGGGGCAGTCGGAGCAGCGGCGGGCACTGCGGCGACCGGTCCCGCGGCACGGGCAGGGGAGGGCAGGGCTGCGCCGGACTTGGGCGTGATCGACTTCGGGCCTGAGGCCGGGGCCCCGAACGGCGAAGTCTTCGTCCACTCCGGATTCCCCAGGTGGTTGAGCGGCCCCTTGACACGAAACCCGTAGAAGCCGTCCGGCCGCTTGCCCGCCAAGGCAGCAAACTGCATGAGGGTGCGCAACTTCTCGGAGCTTTTGAGTAGAGCGTCGCTTAGTTTGAAGCGGACGTAGAGATCCAAGGACGAGGAGGCGAGGGGAGTGGCGAGTCTGATCTCGCCCTCGAGGGTCAGCTCGCCGTCAGGCGATTTGGCTTGCGCGCCCTGCAAGCGTCCCACCCCCTTGTCGATAGACACGCGACCCACGAAGTCGCCCAGACGGATCCTGGGGAGTCCCAGACCTTCGGCGAGAAGAGGGTTGCCAGGGATGATGAGCTTTGCCTTGCCGTCGCCCACCGCGCACGCTTTGCACGTCCAGGTGAGCGAACCCGTGGTCGCCGCAACCCGCAGGCCGGGCATCTTTTCGTCGAGCCGCAGGTCCAGTGTGCCGGACAGGGGCAGGTTGATTGCGGCCTTGACCCACGGAATTTCGGACAGAGCGATCGCGTTCGCCGATATGTCTAGGCCGCTCTCGGTCTTCCTCTGGGTGGCTTCCACGTCCAGGTCGCCACCGAAGACGCGGGCTGAAACCTGGTAGGTCTTGCGGCCGGCCAAGGCTCCCAGGAGCGACCAGCGCACCTTCGCCACCGGGACCACGATTCGTGTGGGTTTGCCCCCGCCGGTCGGACGCGAGGCGATGGTTATGTCCTTCAGACGGATGCCCAGACCGAGCGCGGGGCCGGCCGCCTTGGCCTCGATGTCGTAGCCTTGCTGCTCGGCCAAAGCCACCAGGTAGTCCTTCAGTCGGCCGTAGGGAAGGGTCAGAACAAAAACTACGAAGAACACGAACAGACCAAACGCCGCAGTGGCTCCGATCCTCCAAAGGCGGCGTACGCGATCGCTCATCATGACTTTAGCCCTTCCCCTTCCCTGGGCTCTTCTTGCGACGATCCTCCTTCAATCGCTCGTAGGCCGTTGCGGTCAGCTCCACGTCCAGCTTGTCGCCTTCGCCGAAACTGCGCCGAATCTGCAAACGCGTGATCGCGATGAGCCGAGGGTTGGTTTCCACCTTGCTGAGAAAGGTGGCCAGTTCCTTCAGGCCCACCTTGCGCAGCTTCACGTCCAAGCTGTGCTCCAGGTAGCGTTTGCCTGCGGGAGTGGGCGGACGATCCACGGTCTCCGGAATTTCGATGCCAGCTTCCTTGCCGGCGGCTTCCAGATCGGCGGCCAATTGGGGCGGCTCAACGCCGATGCGCGCCTCTTGCGAGACCATGCGTGACTTGGCGTCCAGGTAGATGTCGCGACGAGTGGCGATCGCGGCCAGTGCCTCGCGCGCGTCCTGGTTGCTGGTGCTGATCTCCTGCAGCGAATCGACGATGAGGTACCCTGCCAGCAGGACCGCCAGCATAACGACGGCGCTGGCCAGAATCGCTATGAGCTTGCGTTCGCGTGCCGCCATCCGGTTCCACTCGGCGGTGGCATAGGCCGCGGGTCGTCGCAGGCCGCTCGCGATTTTCCCTAGCAGACGTTTGAGAAATCCCATGGCTTCCTCACGGGCACTTCGAGTTGATGGCGAGGCTGAACTGCTTGGCCCCATCGCTGACCTCGGTGAGGGGACCCTTGTTGATCTCTTCGAAGCAATCGATCTCCTTGAGCTTGGCCACCACGTCATCGAGTGCTGCGGCGGAATCCACCGTGCCCTTGATGCTGGTCTTCTTGGCCTTGATCTCCAGGTCCTGCACGTCGATGGCCACTTGATCGGCCGCAGGCATCTTGCGCGAAATCTGGTCCAGCAAATCGTACGCGGTGACCCGTGGCAAGGGCGCCATTTCGTCGCGGAAGGAACGGTTGAGCGCCGCCGTTACCTCGGTTGCGTCAGAGCGCGCTTGCCCGAAGAGCTCCTTGGTCGCGACTTTCAGTTTCGCTCTGAGTTGTTGCTGCTCGCCGGACAGGCGCCGGAGCGCGACGGTGCCGTCCACCGCGGCACAGGCCAGCATGGCCCCGAACAGAAGGGCCAGATGCGCGGCCTTCTGGCGCACAACCGAGAAGCTGGCGCGGTACTGAAAGGGGCCGCGCCGTAGGTCCAATTCCCGGTGACCCCGCACCCCGGCCCAGGCCAAGGCAAAGGCCAGGGCCAGACGCGCGCGGCTAGCGGAGCCCTCTTCGTCGACGACGGGCACATCCTCGGCCTCGTCGTCTACAAGCCCCTCCCCGACCGTGGAGATGGGCGGGGCCGGCCACAGGCCGGTGGGGATGCCCAGCTCCTCCTGCAGAAACTCGGCCAGTCCCTGCAGGCGCGAGCCACCGCCGGCTAGCATGATGGCCTCGACCGGCGTTTTGTTCTGGGCGCGGAAGCTGGCCAGGGTCTGGCGCAGGTCACGCAGGAAGGGCGCCACCGCCTTCTCCAACACCGCACCGAGCTGGCGTTGCGCGGGGTTGGCTGGTGGCCGTGCGCGGCTGGGCAGGCATCCATGCACTTGCTTGGCGTGCTCGGCCTGCGCGAAGGTCCACTTGTCCCCCGAGGCGCGCACAAGAGCGAGGGTCAGCTCTTCGCCCGCGTGGCTGCTGGTCCGGCCGAACACCGCCTCATCGCCACGCAGGAAACAAAGCTGGCTGCGTCGATGTCCGACGTCGACAAACAGGCGACACCCGTCCCGTGCTTCCTCGGTCGGGGCGCGCTCCTCGGCCAACAGGGCGTGATAGATGACCGGGGTGGCGTAGAGGGTGCGCGGTTCCACCCCGCATTGCTTGAGCGAAGCGAGAAAAGCCGCAACCTCTTCGCTGCGCGCGGCGACCGCCAGGGCGCGCGAGCCGGCGGGTTCGCTCTCGCCTGTGCTGGGCGCCGAGAGGATGACGTGGTCCATGACGACCTCGGATAGGTCGTGCATGATTTGCCCCTCGAGCTCGTAGCCCACCACCTGTTCGACCTTGCGCGCATCGGAGAAAGGGAGGTCGAGCACGCGCAACGCGAGCATCTCACCTGGCAACGCCATGGTGATGGTCGACTCGGAGGGAAGACGCGCCACACCCGCGCGCAGCGCCTCGGCTTGTCGTTCGGCCAGAGGAGCCTCGCCCGGTGGCACCGGCTCCTCGAAGGACGTGTTGACGCGTATCCGGCGGAATCCCACGTCGAAAACTGCGAACTTGACCGACCAGGATCCCAGGTCGATTCCGGTGATGGTGTGAGCCATGAGTCTCTTACCTCGCTGCTACTCTTCTCGCCAGTACTGGATCACGCCCGCGGCCCGCTCGCCCTCGGGGTTGTTGGTGATGGGATTGTCCAGCATGCGCGCGCTGTCCAGAATGACGATGATCCGCTTCTTGACTTTTCCCGACTCGCCCGTGGCCACCACCCGGTACACGCGCGGCGGTCCCACGTAGGCCACTTGCGAGAGCTGCGCCTTGGTGATGGTAATCCCGGTCAGGTTCTGCATGAGCTGGTAGCGCGGATCATCGCGGGCGATGGAGCCCGCGGGATTACTCAGAACCCCCACCACGGTGTCCAGTGAATCGAACCCGACCGCCTGGCTGCGCTCGCACAGAATGCTGGCCAGGGGATAGACGCGATTGTCATCGAGGATGCTAAGGTCTGCGGGTGGCTTGCTCGGGTCGGGGAAGAGCGCCGCGCGCACCAGACCCACGATAAGCGGCGTGCAGTCGCCCTTGACCGAAGCCAGGTTGACCTTGCAGTTCTGGGTCTGGTCACTGGCATAGACGGTGAGATTCGACGCGAAAGCTTCGGCGTAGTCGGGCTCCATGCCGCGAACCAGGTTGGTCTCTTCCACCGTGTCGTAGTAGTTGTTGTGGGCCTGGTAGGGATCGTCGCGCTGATCGTAGCGGTAGTCCTCCGGCCCTGCCGCATTCGCGTCGACAGCGAACGCCTGCTCGTCGCCATCGGCCCAGTCGATGAGAGCCCGCGCGAGATCAACGCGGTCGACAAACTGGCCCTCGGCGTTGCGCTGTTCAAACAGCCAGTTGTAGCGAGGCGAGGCCATCAGCGCCTGCAAGAGACGGAACACCATGATCTGGCGTGCACGGACCGGGGCCGGGCCACCGCCGCAGTTGATGTCGATCTTGCCGTCCTCGTTGGTGATCTCCGCGTCCATGTGTCCCGTCGGAATGCCCAGGCCGGTGGCCTCGGCAGTATCAATCCCGATCAGCCCGGACAAGAGTGCAGTCTCCATCTTGGAGCCGGCAAAGAAGCCCAAGAGGGGGGTCGCGTAGTCGGTCACGCGCAGGCTGATGCCGAGGTCCTGGCCCGTCTGATCGGCAAGCATCTTCTGCGCCGTCTGCATGATGGGCTCGACGAAACGCAGTTGAATCTTGATGAGCAGGCGCGACAACGACAGTGCGGAACGGGCCAGATAGTGCGCACGCACCTCGTCGCGCGCGTTGGCCGCCTGGGCCGAGTCCACCGTCGTGCCGTAGGTGAACTGGGACACCAAGGCAATCAGCAGAGATAGCGACGCAATGGTGATGAGAAAGGCCACACCGCTCTCGCGGTCCCGGCCGCGGCGAGCCCGAAAGCGCGCGAGCAGAGTCCCGCGCAACCCAGGCTGCCCCTGTGCTGGTACGGCCAAGACTGTCAATCCAGCCGGCGGCGTTGCAGAGGAGCCTCGTGCATCCATGGCGTGCCCCCTCACGCCCGGCCCGGGCGATAGTCGACCCGCTCGGTGACCTGCAGCCGTGCGGTGCTGGTGAAGGTCGCGGCCTGGCCGCGCTCATCGATGACGGTCAGGGAAATGCGCACCTGCGTGGGCAGGTATTGCAGGCCGTCTGCCCCCATGGTGTTCCATTCCTGTTTCCACTCCTTCTTCTTGTAGTCGTAGTAGCTGAACTTCACACTGGCCACCGCGGGACACAGGACGTAGGTTTCTCCGGGGATCTTCGTGGGATCCTTGCTTTCCAGACGGCGGGTTTCCCGGCGCATCAGGTTGGTGATCATGCGGTCGTCCGGATCGGGCTCGGAGAAGTAGCTCACCACCGCAGTGTCGGCCTCGGGTCGATCCGCGCGTAGACGTTGGTGGCCGAACCACGAGAAGCGCAACTCATCGAGGTCGGCGTGAGTTGTGCCCACGAACATGGTGCGTTTCTCTTCCACCCCGATCTTCTCGGAAAGCGACAGGAAGGCCATCTCCACTTCCCGGCTCATGCGCATGAGCGCCACGCGGATGGTGTGTGTCCGCTCCTGTGCGTCCTCCATGCGCTTCTTCACCCGCGCAGTCTGGCTAAAGGAGCCCCACAGAAGCGCAGTCACGAAGGTCATGATGGCCAGCGCCAGCATCACCTCGATCAGGGTGAAACCGCTGGCCGGAGCCTGTCGGGAAACTATGGGCCGCCTGAAGAGCCGGGCTGCGGATAGCGGGTCGCGGGCCGCGTGGGCGAGGGCGTGAGCGAGTTCGTGTGCGGTGCGCGGAAGGCGGAAAGGGTGGCGCGAGGGCGTGCGCGCTCCGCGTGTCACGTGTCGCGCACGCTCACGCAAGTCGCCCACGCTAGCCGCGCTCCGCTGGTCGCTCACGCTACCGCTCACGCCCACGCTGGCCGAGCCGCGCCGGCCCAGAAGTCCCCGACAAGCCGCAGTCAGGGCCGACGGTTGTCGTATGAACCAGTGCCACGTCATCGGATAGGACTCTGTGAAAGGCCCGACGTGCTTCCGCCCAGCGTTTTTGCCGAGCTTGGCGTCAGGGACAGCGATTTGGTGCCCGTCGTCCCCGTCGTGCTGGTAGGCGAACCGCCCTGCAGCGCCATGTCGAGTTTCGAGGGGTCCGTGAGGAAGTTCACGACCTCGAAAGCCTGTTCCGGCCGCCCGGGCTCGTTCCACTTGACCTTGACTGTCACGCGACGAACCGACTCCTCCAGACCGAGGCGGATCGGTTCCATCAGCGTGGTCATGAAACTGCCCATGAAACCAGACAGAATGTCCATGGGGTTGGTGGACTGGGTCTTGGTTTGCGCCGCCTGCTGCACCTGCTGGGCGGCCCCCGTGGGCAACTTGACGCGCTCGACGGCGGCGTACCACTTGAAGCGGGGAAAGCCCTCCTCGGTGAAATCGCCCACGTCCTCGCCTTCCATCTCACTGAAACCCACTTCCAGGATGTTCTGCTCCAGAAACGAGATCTTGGTGCGGGCCAGGAAGGTGGCGGCGGTTACCATGCGGGCGTGGTAGGTGGCGCGGACGTCGCCGGTCACCGTGCGTGTAAGGGTGACCAGGGCAATCGCCAGAATGGCGACGGAGATCATCACTTCGAGCAGCGAGAAACCGGCTTCACTGACATGAGCCGGCGGGCTCCCCACGCGA
>PMIX01000261.1 GCA_003158395.1 Myxococcales bacterium
TTCTCGGGCATCGTCGATCCCGGCAGCATCGAGGAATACATTGCGCGCGGCGGATACAAGATGTTCCTGGAAACCATTCGCAGCAAGACCCGCGAGGCGGTGTGCGACATCGTCGAGAAGAGTGGGCTGCGTGGCCGTGGCGGCGGCGGTTTCCCTACCGGCCGCAAGTGGAAGATGGCGCTGGCCCAGGCGAGCGATCAGAAGTACCTCATCTGCAATGCCGACGAGGGNNCTGATCGAGAGCGATCCGCACAAGTTGCTGGAAGGCATGATGATCGGTGCCTACGCCATCGGCGCCAAAGACGCCTACGTCTACATTCGGGCGGAATACCCACTGGCCGTGCAGCGTCTGCGCGAGGCCATCGCGCGCGCCAAGGCCTACGGATTGATTGGCGACCACATCATGGGCAGCGGGTTCAACCTGCAATTCCATATCAAGATGGGCGCGGGCGCGTTCGTTTGCGGCGAAGAGACCGCTCTCATGCACAGTGTCGAAGGTCGGCGCGGCATGCCGCGACCGCGGCCTCCGTATCCCGTGCAAAGTGGGCTTTTCGGCAAGCCCACGGTCATCAACAACGTCGAGACCTTGGCCAACATCCCGGTGGTCATGCGCAAGGGCGCCGAGGGCTACGCCGCCGTCGGTACCGCTACCAGCAAGGGCACCAAGATCTTCGCGCTTAGCGGAAAAGTCCAGCGCGCGGGTTTGGTCGAGGTGGCCATGGGGACTTCGCTGCGCACCGTAATATTCGATGTGGGCAGCGGGCCGCCCGCGGGCAAGAAGTTCAAGGCGGTCCAGATCGGTGGTCCGTCGGGCGGGTGCATTCCGCCGCAGCTGCTCGACACGCCCATCGACTACGAAACCCTGAAGGGCGCGGGCGCCATCATGGGGTCGGGCGGCTTGGTGGTGCTGGACGAGACCACCTGTATGGTGGACTTCGCCAAGTTTTTCATGGAGTTCATCCAGTCCGAAAGCTGCGGCAAGTGCATCCCTTGTCGCGAGGGCACGCGTCGCATGCTCGAGATTCTCGACGCCATCACCCGGCCCCGGCGCAAGGAAGAGAACATCGATGCGCTGGTTCGTTTCCAGGGCATCATGCGGCTGAGCGAGCTGGCGGAAACCATCAAGGCCACCAGCCTGTGCGGCCTGGGGCAGACCGCGCCCAACCCGGTGCTCTCGACCCTGCGTTGGTTCCGCGAGGAATACGAAGCGCATATCTTCGAGCGCAGCTGCCCGGCCGGTGCATGCAAGGATCTGGTCGGCGCGCCCTGCCAGAACACCTGCCCGGTGGGCACGGAGGCCTGGCGCTACGTGGCGCATATTGCGCGCGGCGAGTACGCGGAAGCCTATCGGGTGATCCGCAGCGCCAACCCATTCCCCTCGGCCTGTGCTCGGGTGTGCGACCACCCCTGCGAACTGATGTGCCGCGCGGGTGCCACTGGTGGCGAGCCGATCGCGGTGCGCACCCTGAAGCGCTTCATCGTGGATCGCGTGGCCCCTGACACTTACAAGGAACTGATCAAGGTCGCCGGTGCGAATGCTCCCAAGATCGCGGTCATCGGTGCGGGTCCGTCGGGGCTGACCGCGGCCCATTACCTGGGCGCCATGGGCAACCGGGTGACCGTATTCGAGCGCGAATCCAAGCCCGGCGGCATGTTGGTCTCGGCCATTCCCGAGTACCGCCTGCCCCGCGAGACTTTGCAAAAGGAGATCGACTCCCTGCTCAACGTCAACGTCGAGCTCAAGCTCAATCAAACCTTGGGCAAGGACTTCACCATCGACTCGCTCATGGACAAGGACGGCTACAAGGCGGTGTATGTCGCCACTGGCGCGCACGAGAGCAAGAAGCTCGGGGTGCCCGGTGACGATGCCGACGGGGTGCTTCCCAGCATCACCTTCCTCAAGGCCTACAACCTGGCAGGCAAGCATCTGGCCAAGGGTCGGGTGGGAATTGTCGGCGGTGGCAATTCCGCCATTGACGCTGCCCGCGTCGCCTTCCGCCAGAAGGGTGTGACCGGCGTGACTGTGTTCTACCGCCGCACACGGGCCGAAATGCCGGCCTACGGCGAGGAGATCGAGGCAGCGCTGGCCGAGGGCATCGTGCTGCAGCCCCTGGTGGCTCCGCTGGAGGTCGTGGTCAAGGACGGCAAGCTGTGCGGTGTGAAGTTCATCAACAACGAGCTAGGCGCGCCCGACGATTCGGGCCGCCAGCAACCGGTGCCGATTCCGGGTACGGAACACGTGGTGGAATTGGACACGCTCATCGTGGCCATCAGCGAGCAGCCCGAGGCAGGCGGGCTTGCGGATCTGCAGACCACACGCTGGGGAACCGTGAGGGTGAACCCCGAATCGTTCGTCACCAATCGTCCCGGCGTGTTCGCCGGGGGCGACGTGACCTCTGGCCCAGCCACCGTGATCAAAGCGATCGCCGCGGGGAAAAGTGCGGCGGTCATGGTGCAGAATTTCGTCAGCGGCAAGCTGCTCAAGCAGTTGCCCCGGGTGAAGTTGCCGTCCTTCTACGTCGAGCCGGTGCAAGTGGCCGGGGAGGAAGAACAAGGGGACAGCATGGCAGAGCGGGTCAAGCAACCCCACCTGCCGGTCGCCGAGCGCCTTGGGAATTTCGCCGAGGTTGAACTCTGCATCTCGGAAGAGGCGGCCCAATGTGAGGCGCGGCGCTGTTTGCGCTGTGATCTCGATTTCACGAGGCCTTTGCACTGAAACCTGAGTCATCGCGAGGAATACACGATGTTTACGATCCAAGTTGACGACAAGCCCGTCGAGACCAACGGGGGCGAGACCATTCTTGCCGTGTGCAGGCGCGAAGGCGTCCATGTGCCGACCCTGTGTCACATGGAAGGTCTTCCGCCCAGTGGCGCCTGCCGCCTGTGCATGGTGGAACTGGACGGGCCGTCCCTCCTGGTGCCGTCCTGTTCTTTCCCGGTCGCCAAGGACATGAAGATCAAGACCCGGTCGCCCAAAGTGCTGGCGGCCCGGCGGACGATTGTGGAATTGCTGCTGTCCAATCACCCTGATGATTGCCTGTATTGCAGCCGCAACCAACGCTGTGACCTGCAGTCCCTGGCTGCTGAGTTCGGCGTGCGCCAGCGGCACTACATCGGCAAGAAGAACAACCGCGACATGGACGTATCGTCGCCCTCCATCGTGCGCGATCCGGACAAGTGCGTGCTGTGTGGCCGCTGCGTGCGGGTGTGCGAGGAAATCCAGGGCGTGTCCGCCATCGACTTCATCCATCGGGGTCCCAAGGCGGTGGTGGGTACGGCGTTCGAAACCGGCCTCAACGTGTCGTCGTGTATCAACTGCGGTCAGTGCATTCTGGCTTGCCCGACGGCAGCCCTGACCGAGCACAGCTACATCAATGAGGTGGTCGCGGCCTTGTCCGATCCCAACAAGTTCGTGGTGGTGCAACACGCGCCGGCGGTGTCGGTGACCATCGCGGAAGAATTCGGCATCAAGCCGGGCAAGGACGCCGACGGCCAGATGGTCGCGGCGTTGCGCAAGTTGGGGTTCAAGCGCGTGTTCGATACCTCGTTTACCGCCGATCTGACCATCATGGAGGAGGGATCGGAGCTGGTGAAGCGCATCCAGAATGGCGGCACCCTGCCCATGCTAACCAGTTGCTCGCCCGGGTGGATCAAGTACGTCGAACAATTCTACCCAGACTTCATTCCCAACCTGTCCACCTGCAAGAGTCCGCAGCAGATGATGGGCGCGGTGATCAAGACCTTCTTCGCCCAGCGTGAAGGCATCGACCCGGCGAAGATCGTCAGCGTGTCCGTCATGCCGTGCACGGCGAAGAAGTTCGAGTGCGCGCGCGAAGAGATGGGACGCGACTACATCCCGGACGTGGACTACGTCCTGACTACGCGCGAATTGGGCCAGCTGATCCGCATGTTCGGCATCGACCTGATGGACGTCGAACCCGATCGTGCCGACACGCCGTTTGGCATGCGCTCGACCGCGGGCAAGATCTTCGGCGCCACCGGCGGCGTCATGGAAGCCGCCATCCGCAGCGCCTATTTCCTGCTGACCGGCAAGGAACTGCGCGAACTGCGCGTGCAAGAAGTGCGCGGCCTGGATGGCATCAAAGAGGCCAAGGTCAAGATCGGCGACCTCGAGGTGGGCGTGGCCGTGGCCAGCAGCCTGAAGAATGCGGCGCAGTTACTGGAATCAGTGCGGGCGGGCCGCAAAGACATCCACTTCATCGAGGTTATGACCTGCCCCGGTGGGTGCATCGCCGGCGGTGGTCAGCCGCTTCATGGGGACCAAAATGCGATCAAGGCGCGCATGCAGGCGCTCTATCAGATCGACCGCGACGAGACCCTACGGGTCAGCCACAAGAACGAAGATGTGGCGCGTCTCTACAAGGAGTTCCTGGGCGCTCCGTTGGGCGAAATGAGCCACAAACTCCTGCACACGCACTATCACAAGCGAGACGTGTTGGTCTGAATCGAGTCCACTCGAAGTCTGGAAGGAAACAACAATGGCGAACCCAAAGAAGATACTCGTGGTGGACGACGATCCGGACATCGTGGAGCAGGTGACCCTGATCCTGAAACAGGATGGTCACGACGTGCATGCGGCGGGGACGGAGGCTGAGGCCGAGGAGATCCTCTTGTCGATCAAGCCTGACCTGGCCATCCTCGACCTCATGATGGAGGACAAGGATTCCGGGTTCGTGCTCTGCCATCGCATCAAGCGGCTTTACCCGGATACTCCCGTCATGATGGTTACCGCAGTCAAGGCGGCGACCGGCTTGTCGTTTGCGGCGGATTCGGCGCAGCAGCAGTCGTGGCTGAAGGCCGACCTCTTGATGGACAAGCCCATCCGGGCCGAGCGGCTGCGCAGCGACGTCAACCGGCTGCTGAACCGCGCGACGACATAGGCGATCCCGCAGCCGTGCTCGGGGTGGAAGTAGGTGGGATTGGCATTCCCGCCAAGCCAGAACTTTGCGGACGTCCCGTAGTTGGGCAGGGTGGGCAAGCAGGACGTCGAGTCCTTCGACAGGACGGCAAAGACCGTTCGAATCGTGGTGATTTGGGTGAAGTGAAACCCGGTGTAGACGCCGCTGAAGCGCAGCGTGGGCTGGCCATTGGCGGTGGCAAGGGTTGGCGTCGCCTGGCCGAATGCATCGTGGATGGCGTGGTTGGCCTTGCCGCTCAGATCGGTCCACTGGGTGATCTGGCCGTCGGTCGCCGTCATCGGTCCGTCGGCCTTGACCCAGAGCTCAAGTCCATCGGTCGGAATCGTGCCGTCCTGCGCGCGCGCCGGAACAACGCCCGCTGAGAAAACCACCAATCCCAGACCGACGCCGTGGAGCGCACCTTTCATGACGATAGTGTAAAGGGAGCCTAGGCCCCGTTCAAGCCTGGCCCTGCTCGACCGCTTGTGCGCCATGCTCACGCGCCTGGCCCACATGGGCGACCGACCCGTCTTCGGGGCGAGCGCAGATCGGCCAGCGTGAGCGTGAGCGGTAGCGGTAGCGCGACCAGCGGAGCGCGGCTTGCGTGGGCGACTCGCGTGAGCGTGCGCGGCCCGCGACACGCGGAGCGCGCACGCCCTCGCTCCACGCTTTCCGCCTGCCGCGCACCCCACACGAACGCGCTCACGCCCACGCCCTCGCGACCCGCGGCCCGCTAGCCGCCTCCCGGCCTGCCCAGCGGCGCCGAATTTCCCGACAAACGGTAGCTACTTCCGTTCGCCCGCATCTTCCTCCATGATGGGGCTTCCCTCTCCCTTTGCGGGGGCGCGATCCCATGAAAGTCGAGCAAATCACCGTCTTCCTCGAGAATCAGTCGGGCCGATTGGCCGACGTAGCCAGCATTCTTGCGGCCGCGGGTGTGAACATCCGCGCCCTGTCGTTGGCTGATTCTGCCGATTTCGGCATCCTCCGCCTCATCGTCAATGACGCAGAGAAAGCCAGCCAGGTGCTGAAGGCTCAGGGCTTCACCGTGGCCAAGACCGAAGTCGTGGGCGTCGAGGTGCCTGACCGGCCGGGCGGCCTGGCCGAGATTCTCAACGCGATGAAGGCCAACCGGGTCAACGTCGAGTACATGTACGCCTTCGTGCACAAATCCGCCGTCAACGCGACCATCATCTTCCGCTTCGACGATCTGGAGAAGGGCATCGCTTGCCTGCAGCAGGCCGGCATCAAGATTCTGCAGGGCGAAGACATCTACTCGATTTGACCGTCAACTGATCAGCAGGGAGCCAACCGCATGAAGGCACTGGGAATCACGGCAACATTCATTTTCACGACCATCTTGGGCGCAGGCGCGCCGCAGGCCAAGGGACCCACGATCAAGATCGGCGCCATCTTCAGCACGACGGGGCCGGCGGCCAACCTGGGTGGTCCCGAAGCCCGGACCCTGGAGATGCTGGTCCAGGAAGCCAACCAGAAGGGCGGGATCGGCGGCTACCAAATCGACCTGGTACTCAAGGATTCAGGCAGCAGCCCCGAGAAGGCGATTTCGTTGGCCAAGCGGCTCATCGAGGAGGACAAGGTCTTCGCCATCATCGGTCCTTCCACCAGCGGAGAGACTTTGAAGATCAAGAGCATCGCCGAGGAGGGCAAGACCATCCTGCTTTCCTGCGCGGCCGCCGAGGCCATCGTGAATCCCGTGGCCAGCTTCGTATTCAAGGTGGCGCCCAGCGACAGCCACGCGGCTCGCCGCATCTTCGAGCAGATGAAGAAGATGGGGATTTCCAAGATCGGGTTGCTCTCCAGCAACACCGGCTTCGGCAAAGCTGGCAAGGAACAGGTCGAAAAGCTGGCGCCCGGCTTCGGCATCCAGGTCGTGGCCAACGAGGTGTACGACAAGGACGCCACCGACTTGACCGCTGTCGTGACCAAGCTGAAGGCGGCCGGTGTGCAGGCCTTCATCAACTGGTCCATTGAGCCAGCGCAAGCCATCGTCATCAAGAACGCGCGCCAGGTCGGCCTTTCGATACCCATCTTCCAGAGCCACGGCTTCGGCAACATCCAGTACGCCAAGGCCGCCGGGCCGGCCGCTGAGGGCGTGATCTTCCCTGCCAGTCGCCTGCTGGTGGCCGACACCCTGCCTGCCGACGACAAGCAGAGGTCGGTGCTGCTCAAGTACAAACAGAGCTACGAGTCGCACTACAAGGAGGATGCCAGCACCTTTGGCGGCCACGCCCACGATGCCCTCCTGCTGCTGGGCAAGGCGGTGGACAAGGCCGGCACCCTCGACAAGGAGAAGGTGCGCGCGGCATTGGAGAACCTGCAGGGCGTGGTGGGCACGGCCGGGATCTTCAACTTCTCCGCGCGCGACCATGGCGGTCTGGGCATGGACGCCTTTGAGATGCAGACCGTGAAGAACGGCAAGTTCGTCGTCTTCAGCGACACGGCCGCCAAGAAGTAGTGACGGCCGGCCCGGCTCGGCCGGTTAGAGGCGCATGAGTCTCGATCTCTTCTTTCAGTACCTGGTGGCCGGCATCACCTACGGCACGATCTACGCGATCGTCGCCATCGGGTTCAACATCATCTACAACACCACCGGCATCATCAACTTCGCCCAGGGCGAATTCGTCATGCTGGGCGGGATGATCGGGGTGACCCTGCACGCGCTCGTACCCATGCCCGTCGCCATCGCGGGCGCCGTCGTCGTCACCATGCTGGTGGGGGCCCTGATTGAGATGCTGTTCATTCGCTGGCTGCGCCGGCCTTCGGTGCTACGCCTGATCATCATCACCATCGGACTGTCCATCGGCATTCGCGAGTTGGCGCTGCTTCTCTGGGGCGAGGGCGTGCGCGCGTTGCCGTATTTCACCGGCACAGCGGTGACCTCGCTGTCCATTGGCGACGTTCACATCTCGCCCCAGGTACTCTGGGTGCTCGGCATCTCGGCCGTGATGGTGGCGGCTCTCAACTTCTTCTTTGCCCGCACCCTCCTCGGCCGGCAGATGCGCGCCTGCGCCTGCAACCGGGAAGCCGCCCAGCTCTGCGGGATCAGCGCCAAGAACATGGTGACCCTGTCCTTCGTGCTGAGTGCGGGCATCGGCGCCCTGGCCGGCTGTGTGATCTCGCCGATCACGTACGTCCAATACGACAGCGGCACCAGCCTGGCCTTGAAGGGATTCACCGTGGCCATCCTAGGTGGCTTGGGCAACAGCATGGCCGCCATCGCTGCGGGCCTGTTGCTCGGGAGCCTGGAGTCGTTCTCCATCTGGGTCATGCCCGCCGCCTACAAAGACGTCATCGCTATCAGTATTCTTTTGCTGATTCTCTTTGTACGGCCAACCGGTCTGTTCGGAAACGCCGAGGCCGCGCGCCTGAAGGACTACTGATGGCCCGTCGGCGCAACCTGCCCATTGTCGTCTTGGCCTTGGCGGTGATCGCGGTGCAATTGGCCAGCGCGGCCGCGGGCAAGCCCCAATATCTTACCCAGCTCACCATGGCCGGGTACTACTCCCTGGTCATCGTGGGGTTGACCTTGCTGATGGGCTACACCGGCCAGATCTCGCTGGGCCACGCCGGGTTCTTCGCCATCGGCGGCTACACCTCGGGCCTTCTGACCACGTACAACCTGCATCCCAGAGGCGGTGGAGGCTTGGTATCCCTGCTGCAGGCGACCGGGCTCCTGGTTGCCGGCCAGGATCTATACGGCGGCGACCTCTTGGTGGTGCGTCCGTGGGCGGCCTGCCTGATCGCGATGCTGGTGGCCATCGGCATCGCCTACCTGGTGGGCAAGCCAGTCTTGAAACTGAGAGGCCACTATCTGGCCATGGCGACGCTGGGCTTCGGCACCATCGTGTACAAGGTCGTACTGGGCAGCAGCCTGGTGGGCGCGGCCGACGGGATCTCCGACATTCCCGCCTTCCCGCTCTTCGGGGGGGTGGTGGTAACGGGAAAATCCGCGCTGCGCGTGCACAACTACTACTTGGCCTGGGGTCTGGTATTGGGCGCGATGGCGTTGCTGACCAATCTTGTCCATTCGCGCGTGGGCCGCGCCTTGCGCGCGATTCACGGCGCCGAGGATGCGGCCAACGCCATGGGGGTGGACACCGCCCGCTACAAGCTGAACATGTTTGTGCTGAGCGCCGCCCTGGCGGCCCTGGGTGGCGTGTTCCTCACCCACTACAACGGTGGCATCGGCCCTTCCGAGGCCTCCATCATGAAATCCGTGCGCTATGTAGCCATCGTCGCGGTCGGCGGCATGGCCAATCTGTGGGGCGCCCTGATCATGGGCGTGCTGCTCAATTTTCTCTCCTTGCGCGGCTCCTTCGGATCCTACGACGACGCGGTGTTCGGTCTGATTCTGTTGGCCATCATGCTCTTCGCGCCTGACGGGCTGCTGCGCGTGGAACTGGTGCGGCGTGTGCCGGGCTTGCGCTGCGTGTTCGGGCAGGAGCGGGCACCATGAGCCTGCTGGAGGTCAAGGATCTGTGCAAGCGTTTCGGCGGCTTGCAGGCCGTGGGCAACGTCAGTTTCACGGTCGCTGCCGGCAGCATCAAGGCGCTCATCGGGCCCAACGGCGCCGGCAAGACGACCCTCTTCAATTTGATCTTCGGCGCACTGCTGCCCGACTCGGGCCAGGTGTGGTTCGACGGCCAGCAGACCGATGGTTGGCAGCCGCATCAGGTGGTTGCCGCGGGCATGGCGCGCACCTTCCAGCACATCCGTCTGTTTCCCAAGATGAGCGCCTGGGAGAACATCGCGGTCGGGCGCCATGTGCACAGCCGGGCCGGGTTTCTGGCCAGCATGCTCGGCCTGCCCTGGACGCGACGGGAGCAACGAGCCGTGCGCGAGAAAGCGCTGGACATCATGCGCTTTCTTGGCGTGGAAGATCGGGCCGATGTCGAGGCCACCAGCCTGGCCTATGGCCAGCAGCGCATCATCGAGCTGGGCCGGGCGCTCGCTTGCGAGCCCACGCTGCTCCTGCTCGACGAGCCGGCCGCCGGGCTCAACATGCGCGAGACCAGCGAGATGGCCAAGCTGATTGCGCGCATTCGCGACACCGGGGTCACCGTGCTGCTGGTCGAACACGACATGACCCTGGTGATGAACATCTCGGACGAAGTGTTGGTACTCAGCTACGGCGAGAAGATCGCCGACGACAAGCCGCTCGCCATCCAGAAACATCCCGAGGTGATCAAGGTCTACCTGGGGGAGGACGATGCTTAGGATCCGCAGCCTGGAAGCCGGCTACGGGAACCTCAAGGTCCTGCGCCGGGTGTCAATCCACGTTTCACCCGGCGAGATCGTGACAATCATCGGTGCCAATGGCGCGGGCAAGACCACCCTGCTGCAGACCATTGCGGGCCTGCTGCGCGCCCAGGCCGGCGAGATCCTGTTCGACAAGCAGGACATCGGCCGCCACGCTGCCGAGGCGATCGCTTTCCTCGGCTGCGCTCTCGTGCCCGAGGGCCGCCAACTCTTTGCACCCATGACCGTGCACGAGAACCTGCAGCTCGGCGCCTACGTGCAGATTCGTCGCGGCCGTGCGCATGAGGTGGAAAGCGACTTCGGCCGCGTCTTCGACCTTTTTCCGCGCCTGAAAGAGCGCGCCTCGCAATTGGCCGGGACGCTCTCGGGCGGCGAGCAGCAGATGCTGGCCATCGGGCGCGCGCTCATGGCCCGGCCCAAGTTGATCATGATGGATGAACCATCGATGGGGCTGGCGCCTCTCGTCGTGAAGGACATCTTCGGTATCATTCGCCGTCTGGGCAGCGAGGGCCACACGGTGCTGCTGGTCGAGCAGAATGCCAAGGCAGCCCTGCGCATCGCCAACCGCGGCTACGTGCTGGAGAACGGGCGCATCCTGCTGGAAGAGAACGCGGAAGAGCTGCTGGCCAACCGGGACGTGCAGCGCGCCTATTTGGGGCGCGACTTGGATTCAGAAACCGAACTCGATGGCATGAGGAGATGACCATGGTCTGGGAGCCTGAAAAGGAATGCATGCAAAGGGACGAGCTGCGCCAGTTGCAGCTCGAACAACTACAGGCGGTCTTAGCGCGGGTCTACATGCACGTGCCGTTCTATCGGAAGCAGTTCGACGCGCGCAAAGTCGACCCGGATGATTTCCGCAGCCTCGACGATCTGCGCCGGTTGCCGTTCACCAGCAAGGCCGACCTACAGGAGAACTATCCCTATGGTCTGTTCGCCGTGCCCCTGCGCGAGGTGGTGCGCATCCACGCCTCGGCGTGCATGTCCACCGTGGTGGGGTACACCCGCAACGACATCAAGACCTGGTCGAATCTGGTCGCGCGCGCGCTTTGCGCCGGGGGTGTGAGCAAGGACGACGTGGTGCAGATCGCCTACGGCTACGACCTATCGACTGGCGGCTTCGGCATCCACTATGGCGCCGAACGCATTGGGGCCTCGGTCATTCCCACCTCGACGGGCAACACCGCTCGCCAGATCAAGATCATGCGCGATTTCAAGACCACCGCGCTGGTCTGCACGCCCAGCTACGCTCTGCTCATCGCGGACACCATCCACAGGCAAGGCATAAGCCCGGGTGTCTTGTCGCTGAAGTACGGCCTATTCGGCGGCGAGCCGTGGTCCGAGTCCATGCGCCAGGAGATTCAGGACAAGCTACACATTGTGGCCACTGACAACTACGGCGTATCCGAGGTGATGGGGCCGGGCGTGGCCAGCGAGTGCATGGAGCGCAAGGGCCTGCACATCAATGAGGACCACTTCTTGGTCGAAGTGGTCGACCCGCAGACTCTCGACCCCTTGCCTCTCGGCCAGACCGGCGAGCTGATCATCACGACCTTGACCAAGGAGGCCTTCCCGGTGATCCGTTTCCGCACGCGCGATCTGACCAGCCTGCTGGCCGAGCCATGCCCTTGCGGCCGCAAGACCATGCGCATGGCGCGCGTGCGCGGCCGCAGCGACGACGTGCTGATCATTCGCGGGACCAAGGTGTCTCCCTCGCAGATCGCTGCGCTTCTGGGCGAGATCGAGGGTCAAGTGCCCGCGCACCAGGTGATGGTGGAACGGCCGGGTGCGCTGGACGAGGTGACCGTGCTGATCGCGCCCAGCGAATCAGGCGCCTTTGACGAGCTTCGCAAACAGCACGAGCGCCTGGCCGCCATCGAGCGCCGGCTGTCGTCCGAGCTGGGACTATCGATCAACGTGAAGCTTGTGGAACGCAAGTCAGTCGAATCCGGCCCGCGCGTGCTGGACAAACGAAAGGCCTGAACCCGCAGGGCGGCGGATCCAGGCCTTGTCGTCCGCAAGGACGGCGCTACTTCTTGTCCTCGAACATCTTGGCGACGTAGGTGACGATAATGAAGAGGTTGTGGGACATGTCGGTCACGTCGCTCGAGTTGAGGCGATCCACATCGACCTCGAGCATGTACATGGGGGTGACGGTTAGGGCAGGCGTGACTTTGTAGTCAATTCCCAGGTACACGCGGTTCTGGCGGAACCCGTCTTTCCAGTAGCCGAGGACATTGTAACCCGCGCCTGCGGCAGCCTTGCCGGCGTCATTGATGGCGGAGAGCTTCTTGGTGTCGCTGTCTTCGATGATTCCGAAGAACACCTCGTCGGCGAGCAAGACGCCGAGACGATCAGTCAGGGCGTAGCGCACCTGGGCAAGTTCGCGCAGGACCGTGCCCCAGCCGTAGCGTTCATCATTGACGCTAAGGCCGGCATTGGTGGCAGGGTTGGTGTTGTTGTAGATGTCCGCGTAGAACGTGTTGTGGAAAATCACCCGGTCATAGAAAGACCAGCGGCCGAGGCGGTATTCCGCGGCGGGAATGATTTCCAAGTTGTGCGAGAAGTTGTAGGTCGAAGCGCAGTAGACGCCCGCAAGCGGGTTGTTCGAGCACACCAGCGGCGCGTACGGAGTCTTCTCTTGCATGCGTCCCCTCTGCGGGTAGCCCATGTAGTAGTACCAGATGGATCCCTTCAGGGTGAGGTTACCCATCCTGTATGTGTAGTTCGGGCCGATGAAGAATTCGAGGAACTGCACGCCCGCCAGGTCCTCACGCGAGCGCGCGAACTCAGTGCGCACGCCGGGCATCACGGTGAAGCTCCACTCGGGCGTGAATGCCAGCGTGAGATTCTGATCGTACCAGACCCGGCCCTCCTGCCTGGCAGGCTGATCTGCACGCGCGACTCCGCTCAGTGCGACCAAGGAAAAAATACTGATGGCAACAACTGACAAGCGTTTCATGTGTTCTCCCTTGTAGAATGCTGCAGCATACGGACTTCGTTGTTATCACGAGCCTCGAGAAAGCGGAAGCCAGGGAGTAGAGAGGGTCAAAACGTGCCGTCGCCGGGTCCTCGTGACGCGATATCACAGAATGGCGCCAGCAGCTTGTTCCAATAGCGCTGTCCGCCGGTTTGTCGACGGATAGCGCGGTGCGAGACGATTTTTTTGCCAGGTGCAGGCCCCGCCTCTAGCATCGGAATATGTTGCTCGAGCGTCGACATGCCGAACGGGATCGTCGCCATGACGGCCGTGTCCCGGCCGTGTTCGCAGTTCGCAACCTGATCGGTTCGCGCCTCCAGCTGGGCCAGGCCGAGGACATCGCGCCCTCCGGGATCACGCTGCGGCGTCCGCGCGACGTGCCGGTGTTGCCGCAGACACCTCTGACTCTCCTCTTCGATCTGCCCGGTGCCGGCATCCGTATCAGCGTCGGCGGCCTGGTGATCACGGATCGGCGTTCCGGGCCTTTCCGCCGAACCGGCGTGCAGTTCATTGAACTTTCATCGGAGAGCGCCGCGCGGCTAGCCGAATTCTGCGCCCGCGAGGGTTCGAGCCCGAGGGGGATGCCTATGAATCCTCGATGAGAATCTCGCGTCGCCGCGCACCTGGCCGGTGACCAGGCTGCGCGATCAGTCGGGCCACGCCCCAGGCCGAGACGAAGTCACCTTCGCGGCCCAGCCCGGGTAGGTTCTCGGCGTTCACGAGATAGATGTTGCTGATCCCTGTGGCAAGGGGTGCGCCCCCAATGCCCAGCACGCGAGGCAGATCGCAACTCAGCGCGGGCGCCATCGGCGTGGGCGGCACTGGGTCGAGCGTGGCCGGCTTCTCCCCCATCGTTTCGAGGCCCAGCTCGGGCGCCAGCCCATCGTGCGGCGAGGCCATTACCCAGAGGTGCCGATCGCTAAAGGGGAGCAATCGTAAAATCTCCTCGCGCACGCGGGCACGGACCACTGCCAGGTATCCCAGGCTCTCGGCGGCGCCGGCCGGAACCAGGCATTCGACCCAGACCGGGATGCGGTTGGGCTGGCGGGGCGGGGCAGGGCCAACCGTGATGCGGATGGCGTTGTCCTCCAGGATCGGTTTGGACGGATCGCGCACGGACAGAACCCGCGCGCCCATGCCTTCGGGCAGTGCCTCGGGGCGCAGCAGCAGGCACAGGGTGTATCGGAAACAGGCAGGCCGGATGGCCGCCGCGGTTTCGCGCAAGCGCCGGGGGGCCGCATCCCCGCACAGGGAGAGCAGCGACGCCGCAGAGCCAGACCAGATGAGCCGGCCGAGCCCGATGGTTTCGCCGCGCGGCCGCGCGCGCAGAGCCGTCACATTCCCGCGCTTCCAGACCAAATCCTGCGGTATCAACCGCTCGCGCACCTCGCCGGAGAAAGCCTCGATCTTGTCAGTGAACAGAGCGCGCAGTTCAGCGCCGCCGCCAAGCCGAAAGACCCCGCGCCGGGCCCCATCGAAGGCGCGGGCCTGGGTCATGGCGCTGACGTCCCCCGGGGAAAAACCGCTCGACAGGGCGGCCAACGCGGCCAGTCCCGCGCGCATGGGATGATACGGTGGCAGCGCGGCCAGCCAGTCGGCATCGAGAGGGGGAAGCTGACTCTGGATCCGGCCCACGTCGCGTCTTTCCCAGAAACCCTCGGGGGGCAGGGTGATGTCGGAGCCCAGAAGAGGATCCAGCACCGCGCTGCTGTTGCGCAGACGCGCCAGGGTCTCCTCCAGCGCGGTCCACTCGGAGGGGAATTCGCGGCGCAGATCGGCCGAGATGGCCTCGGGATCGCTGCCAAAGCCGATGCGGTGCTCGGGGAAGATGATCTGAAGCCCGGGCTGCAGGGCCGGTGCGCGTCGCCGAATCACCTGCGCGTAGCCCAGCTCGCGCATCACACGCGCCACCGGTTCGGCATCAGGGGGCGGCAGAAGGCCAGGCTCGCGTGCCAGGGTGTACGGGCCAGCCTGGAAGGTGGCCGGCTGGCGGTCGTGCCCGCACAAGAGGACACGCTGCCCGCGGCGGCTAAGCAAGGCCGCCGCGATCAGCCCGGCGAGGTCCGGGCCGCACACCACGGCGTCGAAGTAGTTGGTGTCCACGGCAGGGGAGAGTCTACAGCCCGCGGCCCGCAGTCAATAGGAAGTCGTTCTCGTGAAAGCAGCAATCCTGCGGCAGCCGAAGACCTAGATCTTCCCACCCGTGAGCGAAATGCTGCTCCGGGGGGTGCGGCTCTCATTCGCGGCGCTTACCCGGATGCCGGCGCGATCGACTATCGGGCAGCGGGTTTCGCAGATGCCGCAGCCTGTGCAGTAGTCCAGGTCGACAAACGGCATCTTCAGGGTCTTCTGCGCGCTGTCGCGGGCGGTGACGGTCTCCATCTTGAAATAGATGGCCTTGGGCGAGGTGGGGCAGACTTCTTCGCACACGATGCATTCGGTCTGGTAGCCCCAGGGCAAGCAGCGGCCCTTGTCGAAGAAAGCCGAGCCGATGCGAACAGGCGGACGGGCCGGCATCTCGCCGACCTTTTGGGCGACCGTCAGCTTTTCGATTGCACCGGTGGGACAGACCTGGCCGCACAGGGTGCAGCTCGCCTCGCAGTAGCCGATGCGTGGGATCAAGATGGGCGACCAGAAGCCCTCCAGGCCGGCTTCGTTCAGCGCAGGTTGCAGGCCGCCGGTGGGGCAGACCTTCATGCACGCGCCGCACTTGAGGCACTTCCCCAGGAAGCCATCTTCTTCCAGCGAGCCAGGGGGCCGGATGCGCGCCGGGTTGGGCCGTGGCTCCACACCGTCGGAGGCGCGCATGAGGGGAACCGCGACCACACCCGCGACACCCGCACCCAGCCACTTGCGGCGCACCAGATCGATCTTGGTGGTGGAAAACCGCAGCGGGGGCAGAAATCGGTAGGAAAGCCCGCCGCGCGGGCAACCCTCGATGCAATTCAGGCACACCATGCACTCGGTGGCGCGCACCGTGCCCTGCGGATCGGCCGCACCCTGGCAATCGGCTCCGCAGAACTTGCAGCCCTTGCAGATTTCCTGTCGTCTGGTGATGCGGAACAGGGAGAACCTCGACAGCAGCCCAAGCAGCGCGCCCAGGGGGCAGAGAACCCGGCAATAGAACCGCGGGTACACGAAGTTGAGCGCCAGCGCTCCGAAGAACACCAGGGTTATCAGGGTCCCCCACTGGAAGTGCCGCTCGCCCTGATACATGCCGAAGGCAAGGTTGCCAAGCGCGGGCATGACCGACGTGGCCAGACCGCGCCAGGTTGAGGCGATGGGATCGAGCAGGCCGATCTGCGTGCTGCCCGCCGCAGCAAGGCCGAGCATGACCGCCAGCACCAGGTACTTGATCTTGTGCGAGGGCCGCGGGGCATTCTGTCTTGCCCGGTCAGGTGGGCGCCGCTTGCGCGCCAGGAACCCCAGCGCGTGGTGCAGAACGCCCATGGGGCACATCCACGAGCAGAAGAAGCGGCCCAGGATCAACGTGGGTACGATGAGAACCAGAGACCACAGCAGCGCGCCATACAACGTGTGCGAGGCCAGCGCCGTGGTGACCGCAACCAGTGGGTCGAACTCCAGCAGCCACTGCACGTCGTAGCCGCGGATCAGGCCCGCGGTGGTGACCAGGAGGAGGAACAGAAAGAATCCCAGGAAGACGATCTGGTAGGCGCGACGCAACCAACGAAACATGGTCAGCCCCCCAGCTCGACGGTTTTGAGGTTGTGCCACTGGGGTGTGCCCAGGCCGGCCTTCATACCCTCAACGATGAAGCCGACATCGTTGGGATTCAGGCCCAGCAGGGTGGCGCCAAAGGCATCGAGAGCGACCTCGTCGGTCCCGGCCGCGACCGTGTCCAGTTGTTTCACGTCGGCCAGGCTGCCGCCGGTGGGGCCGTTGGCCAAGAGGATGCGCGTGGCATCCAGAATGGTCAGGGTGGGCTTCACCATGGCCGCCAGATCGATGATGGAAAGGTGGATGTTTTGGTGCAGCTTCACCCGCTGGCCGCCCAGTACGCCGTACCAGTTCTTGAGCGCCATGGAGGCAAGGGAAAGCCCGTGTTGTTTGACGATGGGAATGTTGATCACGCGGTCTGCTTCGATGAAGGGGAAGAGTACATCGCCCGTCCGCAATAGCTTGCCGGATACATTGACCTCGCGGAAAGCCGAGGCATCGGGCCGCACCACGGTGGCGCCGGCTGCCTTGGCCGCCTTTTCGATGCCCGAGCGCGCGAAGCACTGCTCGGGGGTGTTCACCGAAGCGTCGGTCATCCACACCTTGCCCGCGCCCGCCGCGACCACCAGGCGCACGACCTCGGCCACTACGTCGGGATTGGTATTGGCGGCCTGTTCAGGCAGGCGATTCCAGCCAATGTTGGGCTTGACGACCACACGCTCGCCGTGCCGAACAAAGCGGCCCATCCCTCCCAGCGCTTCAATAGCCTTGCGCACGTTGGTCGCCGGATCCGACCCGCGCACGATGGCCATATCGGTGGCCCCGGCTGGCTTGTCGGCGCGATGATCCTTGATGGTGGGCAAGGCGCGGGTGTTCTTGTGACTGCCGCGGTCGCGGAGCGCGAACCCCAGGGCCACGGAGCCCACGGCCATGGCCGTGGTCACGCCCACGCGCAGGGCCCCGCGCCGGTCCATGCCGGAGTAGTCTGGCGGGGGCGCGGTGTGATTGCCCTGCACGGGTCCGCACTCGTACGGGTTGGGCCGTCCGTCGGTGGTCATTTCATCTTCCCCTTTAGCGCCTTGGCCAGCCCAGGCAGGGCGGCCTCGGCCTTGGCGTCGAATGCGGTCATCTTTACGTAGTAGCGGCCCGCGTGGAACACGAAGGACATGGGACCGGAGATCGCGTCGGGAAAGTCGGCCACAGGCTTGGCCGTGGCTGATTTCTCTGCATCGAAGATCGACTGGGCATTGGCCGGCTCGGTCATGTCGTAGACCGCGCAGTCCATGT
Source organism: Myxococcales bacterium (assembly GCA_003158395.1). Taxonomy (GTDB): domain Bacteria; phylum Myxococcota_A; class Polyangia; order Fen-1088; family Fen-1088; genus Fen-1137. The sequence goes on from PMIX01000261.1 coordinate 18,148, forward strand.
CGCTGCCATCAGCAGAAGCCATGTCCGCGGCGGCAAGCTTGCGGTAGTGGCGCTGGATGAAGATGGGCGCCGCACCGTCGATGTAGTCGAAGAGACCTTTTTCGTCGTAGAGGGCCACCTTGTCCTTGACCTTGGCGCCGCCCAGGTCGCCCTGGAAGAGCGCCAGCAAGGTCTTGTCAGCCTCCGCGCCCGATGATGGTTTGCCTGCAGGGACAGCGGCCTGGGCAGGGGCGCGGTGCCCGTCCCGGATCATCAATCCAATGAACGCCGGCGGGATGAGGGCCAGCACGACAAAGAGGAAGATTCGCACTGAACCGAAGCCTACGGCGAGCGCGGGGCGTCAATCAAGCGCGGCCGCGTCGATCAGTCTCTTCTTGCACGGCTGGCCAAGGCCGAGAATAATTCAGCGGGCCTCTGAAGAAGGCCATCATACGTTACGCCCCGCCTACAGGAGGAAACCACATGACTCGTCTAAGGTGTTTCAGTGTCTGCGCGTGCCTCGCCCTTTCGCTCGCAGCCATAACTTGCGGCAGCAGCAACAGCGGAAGTGGCACGCCCACAACCGGGTGGGACCAGGCGCGCATTGGCAACACCGGAACCAACTATGAAATCAACGCGCAGAAGGGGGCGTATTTCTTTGCCATCCAGATTACTCCGGAGGACACGACGGCGCACTCGACTCTGGTCACGCTCGTCCAAACCGAAGTCGCCAAGGTCAATTCCAATCCGTCAGCCACCCCCCTTGCTCTGATCCCAGCTCTCAGTGAGATTCCGGGTTCGGGCTGGTCGCTCGATACCACCACCGACTATCAGCTCCCCACCGGGGTGGACTCGGCCAGCGGCACCGTCGCACAGGTCCAAGCCAAGGCCACCGACCTGGTTGACGGGGGGGCCGATCCCTTCTTCACATCCAGCTACTCGGCTACGGGCATGGCCTGGGAGGACCTCACAGACGGCAATTACTATATGAAGGTCAAGATATGGAACATGGGGTCAGCGGCCGCTGCCAAGGAACTCTACACCGGTCTTCTCTCTGATTCCTACTTCAGCCAGGACAACAACTCTTGGGTCACGTGCACGGCAACCGCCTGTCCGACTCCGTAGTGCGCGAATTGAAGTGCTGATGGGCGTGCTCCTCCGGCGAGCACGCTCACGGCAGCCAAAGGGGATGCGTCCGGACTTCCCGCTAGACCTGAACCAGCGAGTAGCTCCTGGTGCCAAGTTTGAGTTCCGCGGCGTTGTCGAGCCAAACGGTCTTGGTGGGGTCGTCGGAGTCGACGGCGGACTTGCCCGCCGAGGCGCGAAGCTGGCTGATCAGGGCCAGGATGTAGCTGTCGAGAGCGACAGGGTCCTGTGCCAGCAGAATTCGCCCGGGGGCGCTGTCATGGATCGCCGCTGGTTCGTTACCAGTGACAACTCCGAGAAGCGCGTCGCAGATGAGCAAAGAGATTGAGTTGCGGATGGCCCCCAGGGCGTAGAGCTTGGGCAGGTCGGTCTTGAAGTTGGGTGTGTGGTACTGGGCCGGATTGTCAATCATGCCGTAGATGTTCTTCATGCACCCTGTGATGCCGGTAATATTATGGACCTTGAATACCGGGCAGTTGATGGTGAGATCGGTCTTGTCGGTCAGGATGCGCGACAGGCGCGGGAAGGTGGCTGTCACCCCGGTCGGTGGTACGCCTATCGGGGCGACGCAGACCGGGTCGCCGTAGCCATTCCCAGCCGTGAGAGCGGCATCGTCCAGGGTTTCGCCGTCGCCGGGGGCCCTGACCAAGGTACCGGCGAGCTGCGCGCCGGCCAGATCATCGGCGGTGTATTTGCCGGCGCCTGCAAGCTCTTTATAGGTGCGGTCCCACACGACAATCGTGGTGGGATCGACCCCCAGCTTGTCACGCAAGCTGGCGATGATGGCGCGCACCACGGCTGGGGATGTGGGCGTGTTGCCGAGGCAGTTGACCTTGAGCCCGATGCGCTGGCCAGGCTTGTAGTTTGGCAGCAGAACCGTCCAAGGGTTGTCCGTGCCGCCGTCCTGCGAAGTCTGCAGGGTGTCGGCCGCCGCGGAACCGCCAGTTTGTGCCGACGCCCCTGCATTGAACGTCTTGACCTGACTGGCCAAAGCCGTCAGTCCAGTGTCGAGCATGGTAGCCACCACGTCTGGCTGGATAACAGCTGTCGCTCCGGTCACCACACTCTCGTCGCGGTGGACCTCGACCACCGCGGGGGTGATCGCCCGGGAGTCGCCCGCAGTGGTGGTCGTGCCAGCGTCTGACGACTTGCACGCGGATGGCCAGCGCCCGCCCACGCTGGGAAAGCAACCGGCCAGCCCGGCAACTGAGGCGGCGGCCGCCGCTTTCGCGGCATCGGCCAGGATTTCCCTGCGGGTTCTGCCTTCGCTACTTGACATGCGACTTCTCCCAAGCAAGAACGCTCAAAGAATAGCATGGCCAATGCGGGTGTTCTGGTAGAATCTCTCTCGGTCGGTGGAGGGCGGCGGCAACACCGCGGTGGCGCGGTCCCACTCTGAGGAAAAACACATGACAGCCATTTCCCGACGCACCTTCGTGGGCGGCTCCCTGGCCGCCGTAGCCGCTTTCCGTTACGGGCGCGCTTTTGCCGCGGGTGAGCCCGACATCGTGGACGTACAGGGCACCGATCCTAGCAAGATGGTCGCGGCCGTGTTTGCGGCATTGGGCGGTATCGGCAAATTCGTCAAGAAGGGCGACTTCGTGGTCCTCAAGCCCAACGCGGCCTTTGCCAATCCGGCGGAATGGGGCAGCACCACGCACCCGCAGACCGTGCTGGCGGTGGCCAAGGCGTGCCTGGAGGCCAAGGCCAAGGGGGTCTTGATCCTGGAGTTCCCGCAGGCCAAGGGTGAGATGTGCCTCAAGCGGTGTGGCCTGCTCGAAGCCATGGCCGCCCTTCCAGCCGCCAAGATCAAGCTGCTGGGGAGCGCCGGTGACTTCCAGAAGACCGAGGTCAAAGGCGGTGTCTCCCTGAAGACCACAGATGTGGCCAAGAGCCTGCTGTCGGCCGACGTGTTCATCAGCTTGCCGGCGGCCAAGGCGCACTACCAGTCGGGTGTGTCGTTTGGGCTGAAGAACAACATGGGGCTGGTTTTTGACCGGCAGATCTTTCATACCGCGTTGGACTTGCACCAGGCCATTGCCGATCTCGGCCTGGTCGTCAAGCCGAACCTCACCATCATCGACGGCACGCGCGCTCTGCTCAGCAACGGCCCCGCAGGACCGGGCGATACCGCGACGCCCGGGCGCATGGTGGCCGGCCGCCATAGCGCCTCAGTCGATTCCTACGGCCTGACCCTGGCCAAGTTCAACAGCAAGAACATGACACCGGCCGATGTCAGACATATCGAGCTCGCTGGGAAGGCGGGCTTGGGCGAAGTCGATATTGCGAAGCTGAAGGTCAAGAAGGTCTCTGCCTAGCTGGCAAGGTCCATGATGAGACGCGCGGCTGGGGCCGCAGCCTTGCTGGCCTGTGCCTACGCAAATTCTGCGTGGGCTCGCACCCCGCCCCTGGCCGTGGATCCGGTCGAGGGCATGTGGATCGGCGGTGGCGAGGCCTTCATCTACCAGACGCAGGGCCGCTGGAGCGTGTTTCCGGCCGGCGCAAACGTCAACAAGATGACAGTGGATGCCCAGATCGTGTGGGTCGCCACCGACGACGGCGTCATTCGCTTCGATTCGCGCAGTCTACGCTCCACCCGCATCACCATGGACGACGGCCTGCCCAGCCAGGTGGTGACCGCGGTGGCATTCGACGATCAGTTCGTGTGGTTTGCGACCAACAAGGGGGTCGCGCGTTACCGCAAGTTGGACCGCACTATCAGGGTGTATACGGAAAAGGACGGGTTGCCATCGAAGGTGGTGAACGATGCCTTGACCGTGGGCCGCCAGGTGTGGTTCGCCACGCGCGAAGGCATCGCCTACTACAGCCCCGACGTGGACGGCTTGCGCGGCTTCGGCCCGGCCGACGGGCTTGCCGGCGGGGACGTGGCTGAGCTGTATCAGGTGGCCGACGACCTGTGGTGTCGCACCGACGTCGGCCTGTCGCGTTTTCGCATCCTGCCGCGCGTGTTCAACAACTTCTCCCTGGCCCTGATGAAGGCCCAGCAGGTTCGGGTCTTCACCATTGACGGGACCACGGTGTGGGTCGGGACCGACAACGGGCTGTATACCCTGGACACATCCGATGATTCGTTGTTGCTGTTCCCGCAGCAGAGTGCGCTCAAGAGCCGCAACATTACCGGCGTCGAGGTGGACCCCAGCTATGTGTACATCACGACCGACCAAGAGATCGCCCAGTTCAATCGCCTGACCCGATCCATCCGGTTCTTTACCATTACCGACAACCTGACCCGACAAGAAGGCGCCATCGGCACGGTCCTCAACGGGAACCTGTGGACGGTGATGTTTGCCGACGGCCCCGCGCAGGTCTTCAGCGTGAGCGTCGATCATTTCGTGGAACGCAAGCTCGCACTCACCGGGAGCGGCGAGAGCAAAACCACGGGCCACGCTTTCGGCAGGATCAACGCGCAGACGCCCTACGACTACAGAAGCCGTCAATTCGATCCCCAACGATACGACACAGGGGACGGCAATCTTTCCATTGGCCACAGCTTCTCAGAGGATCGCAACCTGAGCGCCTCGGCGCGCCTGGACTACGGCACACTGGAGGCGCACGGGATTCGCACCCTGCAATACAAGGGGGAGTACTTGGGTGCACAGAACGACGTGCTTCGCGATGTGCGCGTCGAAGACCAGCTCAAGTACCAGACGGTCGAAGAGGGTCTTGAGCGGCCCCTGCTGTTGCAAGGCGCATATGCGCGTGTGGCCACGCCGGGCGCGGAACCCAAGGCCAGCCTGGCCACCACCGGAGGGTTCCGGCGCGGGGAGCTGGTGCGCGACTTTATCACCGGGCCGCGCCAAACCACGTACACGCTGTCGAAGAAGTATATCGTCCCCGCGTCAGAGCGTGTCTACGTCGATGGGATGCAGCTCACCAACGGAACTGACTACACCATTGTCTACACAGCCGGTCAGTTGTCCTTCCTCAATCCGGAGAGCATAGACGACCTGAGCGTTATTTGGGTCGAATACGAGGCCGATCTCATGCCTGTGAAGGGCTTGGGCAGCCTGTCCCTGCTCGACATGTTGCCGGCTGATAACGAGGTTGGCACCTGGGTGCAAACGGGTGGTGTCCAACTGATCACCGACCAGACGGGGCTCTACAATAAGATTGATGGCGGTGCGCCCAAGTACATTGATCGCGGCTGGGTCAGCAGCGTGTATGTCAACTACAGCCAGGGTGCCCGCGTTATCCAGGTGGCCATCCACGACATGGGCAACGTTACGGGAAGCGAGGCCATCTACAATGCCTATCTGCCGGCTGCGCGCCTGGCCATCCCCGGCCTCGCCAACGCGGTGGTGGACCTGAGTCTGAGCGGCGCCTATGCCGCCTACGCCTATCTCGACCGCTTTTACATCGAGCTGAACATCACCGAAAAGGACGACGCTTCACTCACCTCGATTGAGCTGTTCTCCACCGAGATCATCAACCGCAAGACCCAGGCCGGATCAAACCTGGGCGACGCGTTCAAACAGTGGATGGTGGCGGCGCGGGCGGCCGCCTCGCCGGTGCACGGGATGGAGGTCGGGGCGCGGGTGGTGGACATGCAAAATATCGGTGGCCAGCGACAGCAGGTGATGGACCCGCTTACGGGACAACCCGTATCCGATCCCTTGACGGGGTTGCCCATCCAGAGAGTGACGCCGGCGCGTCGGCTCTTGACCGGGGTGGGCGATGCTCGCTATCAGCGGGCCGTGGGCGAGGGCGGATTGCTGACCGGATATGGGGAATTCGCAGGCTCGGATCGGCAGGATCCCGGCGGTCCCAACGGCTGGGCGGGCATGGGTTTTCTGCGCCTGTCCCATCCCATGCTGGAAGGCACGCTGTCGGGCCGCAAGGAGTCGCAAGGGTTCACGGCGCTGGGCAACGACAGCACGCGCTTCGGAAAGTTGGACGACGAGCTGCGCCTGAGCGCGACCGGTTATCCGGTAGCCTGGCTGCCAACCACGGTCTTCTTCGACCGCCAGCGATCCTGGGTGGACGATGCCGGCGGTAACCTCACCGGCAACGTGGGGGTGATCCAACACGCTTTGGCGCGCGTTCAGCTCAACCGGAAGGGGCTGCCCATGACCAGCCTGCAGGTGGGCAGCGCGATCCTGGAAAATCCAAACTTCACTACCAACCGTCTGCAAGCGGTGGGCCAGACCGACTATGACCTGGCGCAGATTCTCAGTTTTACCCGCATCAAACGCTTTAACGTGCGCGCGCTGTACAGTGTTTCGCAGGCGGAGACCGATCCGACGGGGCAACACTCCTACGTGGACCGGGTCCAGCTTTCGCGCCTAGAAGGAAAGCTGTCGCCCACCAATACGGAATCGATCTACGCCCTGTTTCGTTCGCGTTTGCTTGAGCGCGACGCCAAGCAAGGCGCAGGCTTCGACCGCAGCCTCCTGCACTGGGAGCTCTACTCGGGCGCGAGGAGCACGATCATACCCGGCATCGTGCCCGCGGTGAACTACACCGCCATCTACGACGACAACCGACTCTCCACCCAGAGCACGAGCGCGGCGACTGGAACGACGAGCGGGACTCCCGTGTTGGCGCCAGCGGCGCTGGGCACCGGCATGAGTCCGAGTGTTTCCGCGCTGACCCCGGTTGGGCCGGGCGCCCAGGTCACCCTGTTACCACCTACGCGCACGATCCAGGCCACCATTGGAGGTTCGTTGGGGATCTTCCCGGGGCAATGGTCGAAGCTGCTGGCCCCTGCGGCCATCCAGCCCACCGTGTCCATCGCCGACAACGAGACGTCAGTCGACCAACTCAAAACGCAATACAATCGGGTCTATCGTTTTGATAACCGGGCGGTGTGGGCCAGTGGGGCCAAGTTGGATGTGGAGCTGTACCAGCTGCATCAGGTCTCCGTGACCGCGCAAGACCACCACGAGAACGCGGCGCAGACCCTGCTGCAGAATCGCTTCGTGTACCGACCGCGCTTCTACTCTCCCATCACCTTGCGCCTGAACTACCAGGACACGCGTTCGCTCAACGATCCCAGCCTCGGGGGGCCGCTGGGTTCTTGGGCCGATCAGACCCTCTACCAAGCCATCCTGCAGTGGCTGATGCGCTGGAACCGCGTGCTGACCACACTCTCGACCTTCACTTACGCCATCACGGATACCTCGGATTTTCTAAACAAGGACCCCGTCAATCTTAATACGACAGTGTATAACAACAGGCAGTACCAGGCCGGCCCGGAGGAGGAGTTCCGCTTCTACCCGCTCCAAGAGGCGGCAGCGCTCTATCTCTATCAACGCGATGGGGTGTTTCGCTGGTTCGGGCATGGGATCGGCTCGTATGACGCTATTAGTTACTACCTCGCCGCCGGCACGATCTGGCGCGTGGGCGATAAGATCTACCTCGACGGTGGTGTCGAATACGACCACCAAGCCTGCCTGATGAGCGGACCGGCTTGTAGCCCGGTCTCGCGCATCGTGCCGCGGATGTATCTGACGGTGAACTTGTAAACAATCCTGGCGGGCGGCCTTGCGAGGAGTTGGCAAGGGTGTAGAAACCCTTTGCTGACGCGAAACCTGGGGGAGCCATACGGAGCCGTGCCCCCGACTGTGTTGCTGGATGAAAGGAGACACCGATGAAAGTACTCGTGCTGTTCTACTCGACCTACGGACATGTCTACCGGCTGGCGCAGGCCATGGTGGAGGGGGCCCGAGAGGTTGCGGGCAGCGAGGTCGTGCTCAAGCGGGTGCCCGAGACCTTGTCGCCGGACGTGATCAAGGCCATGGGCGCGACCGACGCGCAGAAGGCCTTTGCCAACGTGCCGGTGGCCGTGGTGGACGACCTGGCTGCCGCCGATGCCATCATTTTCGGGACACCGACGCGCTTCGGAAACATGGCGGGTCAGATGCGTCAGTTCCTCGACGCCACGGGTAGCCTGTGGGCACAAGGCAAGCTGGTTGGGAAGGTGGGGAGCGTGTTCACCAGCTCGGCCACCCAGCATGGCGGCCAGGAGTCGACCATCCTGAGTTTCCACACCACCTTGCTCCACCACGGCATGCTGATCGTCGGATTGCCCTACGCTTTCGCGGGCCAGATGCGCCTGGACGAGATCACCGGTGGATCACCCTACGGGACGTCGACCATCGCAGGTGGCAAGGGTGAGCGCATGGCCAGCGAGAACGAGCTGGCGGCCGCGCGATTCCAGGGCCGGCACGTGGCCCAGATCGCCAAGAAACTGTTCGGGTAGCTAGCTTATCTTCTGATACCGGGCGGCCGGCAAGCCGCAGATGGGACACTTCTCGGGCGGTTTGCCGATTTCCAGGTGGCCGCAGACCGGACAGAGGTAGATGTCCATCGCATCCAGATCCTTGCCCGCACGCAGAGCGGCCAGGGCTTCCTGGTAAAGGTCGGCGTGTACGCGCTCGGCCTGGTTGGCGTATTCCAGCATGGTCTTACCTTTGTGGTTCTCGCTCCTGGCCTGTTCCACCATGGGCGGGTACATCTCCGTGTACTCGTAGGTCTCGCCGGCGATGGCTGCTAGCAGATTCTCGACGGTCGAGCCCACGCCGCCCATGTTCTGGAGATGCGAGAGCGCGTGGATGGTCTCGGCCTCGGCCGC
>PMIX01000443.1 GCA_003158395.1 Myxococcales bacterium
ACGCCCTGAGAACCCATATTCCAGAAAATCGATCCATCCCCCTTAATGGCATACCCACCGTTTACACATTCGTCTATGCCGTCGCGATCAAGGTCGACACATCTGACATTGTGGTTGTTTGGATAGGAAGCCATCGGGGTACGTACGGCCTTGAACCGCAGGGACCAGGCATTGTTTGTAAAATCAAATCCCAGGTCCATCATGGCCGCTGTGCCACCGGCTTTTGCCTTGTAGTACAGACTTGGATGAACGCCGTCCCAATAGGCGATGCTGAAATGACCTGTTGAATTACCAACAGAAAGGAGATCTGAAGGCACTGCGCATTCCTTGCCCTTCTCGGCGCCGGTTACTCCGTCTACCGCGACGATGAACTGGTCGGTTTGCGTTGTCGACGCGCTCAGTACTTTTCCATCCCCGAAGATCATGCCGTTGGCGCCTCTGAGTATGAGCTCGGCCTTCCCGTCGCTGTCGATGTCATACACGGTTTCATCGTCGGCATGCCCACAGCTAATGGTGTCCGGACCGGAGAGTGAAAGGTCGGTATTCGTGCTGTTGGGGCCCATATCGACCCGCCACATGAACTTGCCGCTTCTATGGTATGCATCTACATACTGGGACAGGTTTGGCCCGAAGCGGTCCACGATGTATTCGTATTCGCCATCCCCGTCCAGATCGCCGACATAGGCAAGATGGATATTCCTGCCGGTTGCGGCTTGAATCGGGATTTCAAGGTAGCCCTTTGGCAGCTCCAGCGCGGTTGTCCCTGTCGCTTCCTCGACGCCCCCGATCACGGCTTTTAGGGTGTAGCCGGTGCCGCCGGCGGTGTCCTGATAGTTGGTTGAGGTGGTGATCGGTGTGGCATTGAGTTTTGTCCCGCCCTTGTACACATTGAAGGCGATATCGGTCCCCTGTTCCGTGCCGTACAGCCGCCACGACAGAAGGGTCCCGGTTCCTCCCCCAACCGCCACAAAGCCCCGGCCGAGTTTCTCCATGATGCGCTGCCCATGGGCGGGCATAGCCAGGAGGAAGAGGCCCAGGAAAACACAAGACAAAAAGCCTTTGTTTCTCATCGTGTCGCTCCTTTCGGACTACAAGATCGTCGGACCGGCTTCCCCTCGCGAGAATCCGGCCGAGGCAACCTGCCGGAGGGGAAAAGGGTCACGAGTGCGGTGTGCATGGACGTACCCACTTATTGGTAGGGGGAGGGACCCGTCAAAACGGGTCAATCGGGCGTCAGAGCACAATTCCTGCCGGGTGGCGTGACTTGGCAGCCCTACGCCGCCCTACAGCCTGCGCCGGCCTAACCGCCATCCGGCGTACAAAGCAGCGCCAAGAACAAGTAACGCGGCCGCATAGAACCAGGGTGCCGGATATCTGGCATAGCTCGCCGCGGCCCAGGTGCCACCGCCGTTGCGCGTACTCAGGATCGTTCCATCATCGCCGACGGCCCAGCCCCGCTGCCCATCACTGGTGAACCTCACGCCGTGAAACTCGGCCGTGGTGCCGCCCCACTGGGCCTGCCAGGTGCTGCCACCGTCGCGCGTGCTCAGGATCGTTCCTTCGCCACCGACCGCCCAGCCCCGCTGCCCATCGCTGGTGAACGTCACGCCGTAGAGCCAGCTCTCGCTGCCGCTCGCTTGCGCGTGCCAGGTCTTGCCACTGTCCCGCGTGCTCAGGATCGTTCCATGATAGCCGACGGCCCAGCCCAGCTTCCCATCACTGCTGAACGTCACGGCAGAAAGCCCGTGCCTGCTGCCGCTTGCCTGGGCCTGCCAGGTGCTGCCTCCGTCGCGCGTGCTCAGGATCGTTCCACCGTCGCCGACGGCCCAGCCCAGCTGCCCATCGCTGGTGAACGCTACGGCGTGGAGCCAGCTCGTGGTGCCGCAGTCCTGGGCCCGCCAGGAGTAGCCACCGTCCCGCGTGCTCAGAAGCGTACCGTCTACGCCGATCGCCCAGCCCCGCTTCCCATCGCCCCGGAACGTCACTGCGGAAAGCCAACGCCTGGGGGCGCTCGACCGAGCCCGCCAGGTGTTGCCTCCGTCGCGGGTGCTCAGAAGCGTACCGTTTACGCCGACCGCCCAGCCCCGCTGCCCATCGTTGGTGAAGCTCACGGCGCTCAGCCCATTCTTGCTGCCACTGGTCTTGGCGTGCCAGGAATCGCCACCGTCCCGCGTCCTCAGGACGGTTCCATCGGCCCCGACCGCCCAGCCCTGCTGCCCATCGCTGGTGAACATCACGGCGTGAAGCCAGCTCTTGCTGCCGCTTCCCTGGGCCTGCCAGGAATTGCCACCGTCCCGCGTGCCTAGGATCGTTCCATCGGCGCCAACCGCCCAGCCCCGCTGCCCATCGCTGGTGAACGTCACGGCGGAGAAGACGCTCTCAGTGCCGCTCGACTGGGCCTGCCAGGTGCTGCCACCATCGCGCGTGCTCAGGATCGTCCCCCAGCCGACGGCCCAGCCCCGCTGCCCACCACTGGTGAACGTCACGGCAAAGAGCAAGGTCTCGGTGCCGCTCGATTGGGCCTGCCAGGTGACACCTCCGTCGCGCGTGCTCAGGATCTTCCCCTGGTCGCCCACCGCCCAGCCCCGCTTCTCATCGCTGGCGAACGCCACGGCGGAAAGAATGCTCTCGGTGCCGCTCGACTGGGCCTGCCAGGTGTTGCCACTGTCCCGCGTCCTCAGGATCGTTCCCTCGCGGCCGACCGCCCAGCCCCGCTGCCCGTCGCTGGTGAACGTCACGGCTAGCAGCGCGCTCTTGGTGCCGCTCGGCTGGGTCTGCCAGGAGTCGCCACCGTCCCGCGTCCTCAGGATCGTCCCGCGGTCACCGACAGCCCAACCGCGCTGTCCATCGCCGGTGAACGTGAGGCCAAATAGGGAAGAACCCACAGTAGGCAGCCGCGAGAAACGATTCCGTTCGATCGGCTCGGCAAGCCATTGTCTGCCAAACCGCCTCGACTCGGCCGCGAATGGGTCGGATGTCGGCCTCGGAATACGCGCGATCCACCCGAGCACGACCAGAATCGCCGCCGCAGCGGCCGCGATCCCGACCAGCCAAAGGAGCGGACGCAAGCGTGCCGAACGCTCCGAATTGCCTTCCGAATCTGGTCTCAGGGTCTGGCTCATCACACACCCCTACGGGGCTGCATCCTGCCTGGAACAGCCCGGCGAACCAAGTATGAAGCGCGTGCGCCAACCGGAGGCTGAATTTGGAGCCAGAACACCAGGCGCCTCGGGTCAGATGGGCGCCGACGAAGGACTGGGCACCTGTCTCCTATGCACACGAGAGCTCAGGCCTCGGTGAGGCCCAGTACGGCGCGAGCGAAGGGTCAGGAAGAAGGAAACTCTCAGCCGCCGAGCCCTCCCGACTGGGATCAGCGAGCGCGGGGACGCAACACTGCGCTATGGCAGAGCTGATCCCGCTGCCGTTGTCGGTCGCTGACCATCTGGCGGGACGTCCGTGCCGCTCTCACGGACAACGCTCCTGGCCGGCCACCGGGTCACGCCGAGCGATCGCCGCCGCCGACAAGGCGCCGAAGCTTCTCGGACACCACCGCTCCGAGCGCTAGCATCGCGCCCCAGCGGGTGGCGCCGCGGTCGACCCCCGCGACGTCGCAACCGCCTCCTGATTGTCCGCCTGCACGCGGCGCCCCTGTCGCGCTGCTGGTTCCGGCGCTGCTAGCACTGCCGCCCATTGCGTTCGAGGTCGTTCCGTTTCCGGCGGTGGTTCCGCCTGTCAGCACCGAACCCCCTGATGCCGACGGGACGCTCGTCGCCGTGCCGCCGGCTGCGGCGGCAGCGCCTCCGGCCGACGGGGCGCTATTGCCGGTTGCGCCGCCTGCGCGCGCCGCACTGGCCGGCGCGCCTCCGGCCGCACTGGTGCCACCGCTGCCGCCGACCGCGCTGGTGCCGCCACTGGGCGCGCCTCCGGCTCCGCTGGCACCGCCGCTGCGCGTGCCTCCAGCTCCGCTGGCACCGCCGTTGCGCGTGCCTCCGGCTCCGCTAGCGCCGCCGCCGGGGGCGCCTGCAGCAGCCCCGCTGGTCCCACCACTGGGGGCGCCTGCAGCCCCGCTGGTCCCACCACTGGGGGCGCCTGCAGCCCCGCTGGTCCCACCGCCGCTGCCGCCGGTGGGCGTGACAGTGCCGCTGCCCGGAATGAGCTCAATCCAATCCGGCACGTCCGTTTCGGCATAGCCGAAGCTGGTAAGAAATTGGGGAAGGATGATGGCCGCGTTGGTCACTCCCAGCGCTGGCATGGGAGAGCTGGCCATGATGGTTGTGTCGAGAAGGATCTTGTTGCACGCAAGATAGTCCACGATGGGAGCAAAGGTGCCCATGACGAGACGGTCGGTTCGGTTGTCCCAGCCCCCGCCGGGACCGCTTGCGCCGTTGGATAGCAGCGCATCGACGATGCACAGCTGCTGGCGGACGGGATTGCCGCCCAGAATGGCCGAATGCTTGTTGATTTCAAAAAGAGCCAACGGAGTCGGCGGGGGCGAAGCGGCGGAGTTGCCAACGTGCAGATCGCCGGAGTGCTGTGCTTGCGTACCGCTCGTGAAGGTACCGAAATGGTTTTTCATGCACAGGGTACAACTGCCGTAGCTGTAGTGCCCGCCTGTGCCGTTGTGCGACTTGCACGCGGCAACATTCACAAGGATGTCGATGTTGCCGTCGACGAGGTCGGCGGGGCACGAGATATTCTGGGCATTGGTGAGGGGCACAGTCTTGAACCCGCCCAAGTTGCTCGCTCTCGTGCTCATAACGGCGCGAATCTTGGTCGAATCAGTGAGACTCATAAAGGAGGAGTAGTAGCTCGTAGCGTTGTCGCACGCATCGAACAGGACGATGTTTGACGGCTGGACCCCGAGGCCCACCAGCACATCGCAGATCTTCTTGTAGATCCCCGGCCGGGGACGGTTGGTGGTGTTGCCACCAATCCCATTCGTCTTCATGGCCACTCTCGTACTCGACCAGGGTTTGCTCGACCGGAAGATCGTGCTCCAGGCATCGGCCGCGGTGGCTTTCTGGGTCAGCAGGACTGCCATCTGGTCCAGATTGGAGGCGACCACGGCGTCATCTACGTTGGCGGTCTGATTCGCCCAGCTCGAGTTCGCGGGCGTGGCGGTGAGCATTTTCGTGTCGTGGCAGCAGATGACCCGCTTGTTGTCAATGGCCGGATTGATCGCCATGCCATTAACCCATCCGCCCGTCGACTGTGCGGCAACTTTGTCGAGTTTCAGCGCACTGAGTCCCATCGCGCCCGCCGCGCCTATTGCGGCGGTCTTGAGAAAGTCACGGCGCCCTGAAATTCCAGACATTGCTACATCCTTTCCGCGGAATACCGACTAGGTAACCGATTCATGACATGCAAGCCGACCGATTTCCTCCACTTTGGCCCTGGCCGGGCGACTAAATCAAGAAGATCGATCGCTGCCGCGGACCAGGCGTCGAGGTTTTCCCGCCACCACTGCATCGAAGGTCAGGACCGCGCTCCAGCCTGCGGCGCGGTGGTCGACGCCGGCGACGCTGCAGCCGCCCGCTGACTTCCGGATGACGGTCGCGCCCGTCGTTCCGTGTTGGCAATACGCCGCCCCCTGAACTCGCGGCCGTCCTGGTTCAGGCGCACCATGGCGCGCCTCGCGCGCGACAAGCCCGAGCTGCACCTGGACGTGCAGATCCTGTGAAGCTCCACGCGTTAACTACACATATGTAGGAGGCTCGCAAAAATGGTATTGCTCCCTGACGCAGAAACATCGACACCCATGGATCTGGGCACTGGCCGGGGAACGCAAACTCGGCCAAGAGAGCAGCGATTCGTGAGCGCAGACTGACGTCTGGCTCTTCACGACAACAGGAGAATATTGAGATGAAGGACATGACAAAACACAGCTACTCCGCCGCCAGTCTCGCTGCCGCGGGATTGATCGCCTTTGCCGCATGTTCGATGCAGCCGAAGCAATCCAATCCCGATGCGAGCACGCAGGGCGGAAGCAGCATCTCCGGCGGAGGCCAGGGGAGTACATCGCTCGGGGGCCAGGGCGGCACCACCGGGAGCAACGCCGGCAGCTCCGCGGCGGGCAGCCCCACAGCCGGCAGCCCCACAGCCGGCAGTACCGGTATCCCCGCGGGTGGCAACCCCATGGCAGGTAGTCCCACTGGCGGCATCCCCGCGGGTGGCAACCCCATGGCGGGTAGTCCCGCTGGCGGCATCCCCGGAGGTGGCGGCACCATAGGTAGCGCCCCCATGGGGGGCACGACCGGCGGCGGCGGCCGCACAGGCAGCGCCCCCACAGGCGGTACGCCCATAGGCGGCACCCCTTCCGGCGGCGCTCTTCCAGGCGGCGGCCCCGCGGGTGGCACGCGCACGGGCGGGAGCCCCCTAGGCGGCGCTCTTCCAGGCGGCGCCCCCTCCGGCGGCACCCCCACGGGTGGCAGCGTCGCCACGAGTGGCAGCGTCGCCACGGGCAATGTTACGGCCTGTACTTCGGCCTTGTACGCGCCCACCCTAGCGATCTCAACACACATGACACCGGTGGACGCGCAGGCCACGTCGCTGGTCAGTCAGATGGCGGTCACCGACCAGATCAATATCCTGTCTGGCGACCACACGACAACTCCGTACACGACACCCGGCGTGGCTTTCCGTTCGCTCGGCGTCGCCAGCCTGAACATCCCCAACTACCCCATGCGCGACGGACCGCGCGGCATGCGCAACATCCTGGCGGGCGATGTCTCCACCACCTGGGCGGTTGCCGAGGCGCGCGCGGCTTCATTCGATCTCGATCTCGAATACCGCGTAGGCAATCTCCAGGGCAGGGAGATGCGCGCAGCCAAGAACGAGCTTGCACTCGCGCCGGTGGTCAACACGCTCCGGCACCCGCGCTGGGCGCGTGCGCAGGAAACCTACGGCGAAGATCCTGTGCTGCTCGGTGAGATGGGCGCCGCCTTCGTGCGTGGAATGCAGCAACCAGGCGGGTGCGCAGCGTGCCCCAAGCACTATGTCTTGAATGACACGGACAACAACCGCATGCAGGCCAATCCGAACGTGGACGCGCAGACCCTGCATGAGAACTACACCCGGCCATTCGAGATCACCGTCAAGAAGGGGGATCCGGCGTGCATCATGGCTGCCTACAACATGGTCAACGGCACTCACTGCACGGAAAACAAGAGCATTCTGGGCGATATCCTGCGCACCCAGTGGGGTTGGGGTGGGTTCGTGGTGTCGGACTGGAGTGCGGCCCAGGCAGGCCATGGCGCTCTATCGATGAACGCGGGGCTTGACCTAGAGATGCCGGTTCCCTCGGCCTTCACTACCCTGAGCAGCGATCTGACATCCGGCACGCTCACCTCCGCGACGCTCACCGCGGCCGCCACCCGCGTCACGAACGCGCGTACGAAGCTCAAAGACCTCGATGCTGCCTACATGTCGAGCACAGCGAGCTTCAGCCTGTGCACCACGGATGAGTCCGTGTCGCTGGCGAAAGAGACCGCATTGAAGGGCGCGGTGCTGCTGAAGAACGATGGGATCCTGCCGCTTGGCTCTCTGGCGACCACGATTGGAAGCGGCAAGCCGAACGTCAATACTATCGCGATTGTCGGCCCAGACAACAACCTGCCGGTCGCACCGACACCCACCCAAAACAGTCAGAAGGGCTTCGTCTCGGGCCTGGGCGACCGAGGGAGCAGCCAGACAGTTCCCCCGCATGCCGTGTCGTACTTCCAAGGACTTCAGAACCACCCCGGTGGCCTCACCATCAGGCAAAGCAACGATGCCTCCGCGGCAAACGGCGCCGATGTGGTCATCATCCCGGTGGTGATGGGGCATGAGGATGAGGGCGAGAGTTACGGTGGGGGCGCCGACCGCCAGAACATGAACCTGACCTCGATCCATCCCATCCACTGGACGACGAAACCAACGGCCTTCATCCAGAGCGTCGCTGCCATCAACCCGAACGTCATCGTGCTGCTCAACGTGGGCAGCGCCGTCATCGTCGAGGACTGGATGGCCAGCGCCAAGGCTATTGTCCAGACCTTCTACCCTGGACAAGAGGGCGGAACCGCCCTGGCAGCGTTGCTGTTTGGAGACAGCAATTTCTCGGGCAAGCTCCCCTTCACCGTCGGCCAGAATGAAGCCGATTACCCGCAGTTTCAGAACAGCGGCTCCACAGCCGCCACGATCGACTACTACCACGGCTACCGCCTGTTCGAGAAGAACGCCAAGCCGGTTCGCTACTGGTTTGGCTACGGCCTGAGCTACACGACCTTCAGTTACAGCAATCTGCAAGTGCTCTGTTCAAACTCGACGATCCCGGCAACCGGCGCCCTGAACGTTCAGGTCACAGTCGCGAACAGCGGTAAGGTGGCCGGCGACGAAATTGTTGAACTCTATATCGGCTATCCGAACAGCAAGGCGCCCAAGCGGCCTGTGAAAGAGCTCAAGGCCTTCACGCGGGTTACCCTCGCTCCTGGCGAGAGCAAGAACGTCCAGCTCTCCATACCCGCGAGCGACACGGCCTATTGGGATACGACCAACAACAAATGGACCGTCGAGTCGGTGGCGCACACGGTTCTGGTAGGGCCGAGCGCCGATCCAACTCAGCTCTTGTCAGCAACCTTCACCATCCAGTAGAAGAGCCCAACCCGCTGTTCACGAATGCGTTAAGGGAGGATACCTCCATGTGTGGATTGAGCCTTCTTGATCGGATGTTCATTGCGCTCTGCTTGCTTGCCGGGGCTGCGCTCTTCGCGCCCGCCGTCCTAGCCCAAGACGAGACGGTGGAGGACTTCGCGGCACCTTCGTCAAACCAAGCCGCCCCCGTGCCAGTGGTGCCTGCGTCGCCCAGCCCGTCATCTCCATCAGTTGGCTCCGCCGACAAATGGCTCCAGGGCGCTGCCTACTCGCCGCCCGCGGCCGCGCCATTCGCCCCATCGGGCGCATCACGTCCTGCTGCCGTAGCCACGTCCGCCGCGCGCACCGGACCTCCCCCCGAGGCCGGTCTTCCCGGCTGGATGTCGGCACCACCACCGCCGACCGTATCGGGGCTCGACTGGCACGGCAACCTCGAACTCGATGACGGCTATGTCAAGTACTCGTGGAACACAGGCGATCCGCCGGAAAAGGTCTACGATTCGCGCGGCCGCTTTGTCCTCGGTCCGATGCTCACCCAGGATCTGGGCAATGGCTACTTCCTGCGCGAAACCGGGCAGGTCGTGGCTTGGGTTCGCGAAGACCTCAACTACTACCAAATCAATGCCGATGACGTCTATGTCCAGGTCGGCCAGCAGGGACGCTGGGACTTCATGGCAGGTCGGTTTCTCACCTGGCGTGTCTTCCGTAAAGGCCTTGGCTTCGACCTGTACACCCTCGAGGATACCGGGGCGCGCATCAAACCGAACTTCTCCGACCAGAGCCAGTGGTTTACGCACATGTACGAGGTCAACACCATCTTCATGCGGGACGGAGGAACACCAGAGGTGCCCTCAGGCCGGGCCGCGTTTCACCTCTATCCCACCCCATGGTCGGGGATCGAGCTGGTCGGATCCTACGGACGGCTGCAAAGTGGCGGAAACGTCCTCGGTGGCCGATTGGCAGGCGGCATCAAGCCAAAATATTTCAGTTTGCTTGTCGGAGCGGAATACGAAACTTGGACGCCCGCCCAGCAGCAGTTTCAAGTCGATCAAGCTACTTTGGTCAAATCTCCATGCGACAAGTGCGGCCAGGAAAAGAAATACGGGGCTGGCGGAAGCTTGGCCGCTACCCCCTTGCAACAAATCGAGATCGCATTCAGCCTCGCGTATGGCAAGCACGATATCGCAGAGGACATTACAACCTATGCGCACAGGTATGACAAGACGTTTAGCTGGGGCGGCTATCTGCAGCTTGACGCCGGTTCGCTTGTCATGCACCGCTCGCTGATTGCAGGTGGTGCGTTCTTCCGTACTGAATACCGCAATGAAGATGATCTGTACCACCGTCACGATCAGCTTGCCGCCTACCTTGCCTACCCTCTCGGCTTCAACAACGCGGTTGTGAAGCTGGTCTTTTCCAAAGCCACTGGACACCAGGAGCACCGCCAGGACCCGATTGTAGATGGCGACATGTATTCGCTGCGCCTTCGCTTTGCCTACTACTATTGAAGCCCAACGCCGCAGTCACCCCGGCTGCAGCGCGCTTCGCGAAGCGAATGAAGTGACGGTCGAAGCCCAACTTGGCCCGACCTCCACCGCGGCGCCGGTGTAGGTCGCCATCCTGTCAGCCGCTGCGGTCGAGGGATAGCCCCCGGCTTTTCCAGCGGCGATGCGCACCACCTGGAAGGACCGTGGTGGGGCGAGCATCCGGGTGAACGAGCCTTTGGGTCGCCGCTGTCCGTCCTGATGCCCATCGGGGCCATGCTCTTCGGCATGACGCTGATGGCTACAGAACTTTGCCAGGGCGGTGATGGTACCGGAATGTCTTCGCGCGCAGCAACGTCCTGCGAGAAAGCCAACCAGAATGACCCGTCTTGTTGAGTAGGTGCCCCTTAGCTATCAAGGAGATCTTCATGCGATATGGTAGCGTCTTCTGCACGGTTGTCGCCACGACGACACTTGTCGTCGCCTGCTCAAGTTCTGGGACGAGTCCAGGCGGCGGAGCTGCGAGTCCCAGCGGTGGTACACAGGATTCGGGCGGCTCGGTGAACAAGGGAGGTTCAGGGGGCGGCGCCGGATCGACGAGCGCAGCGGGTGGCGTGGCTGGTAGCGCCGGGCAAACGACGATTGGCTTGGGTGGGAATACCACTCCTGGCTCGGGCGGGACCACGACCGGTGCCGGCGGGACCACAACCCGCTCGGGCGGGACCACGACCGGCTCGGGCGGCACCACCACCGGCGCAGGCGGCAACACGACCGCCTCGGGCGGGACCGCGACCAGCGCGGGCGGGACTACGACCGGATCCGGTGGGACCACGACCCGCTCGGGCGGGACCACGACCGGCGCGGGCGGGACCACGACCGGCTCCGGCGGGACCACGACCAGCTCCGGCGGCTCCACGACCGGCGCCGCCGGCTCCACGGGAACGGTCACGACGTGGGGAACGCCCGTGACTGGCGGTCCCGCGGGCACGGGGACCACGGCCACGGTGACCGTGAGCCCCAGCACGACCGTAGGGACGATCGGTGCCGATTATACCGGGTTCAGCTACGAAAAGACGCACATCATGAATGGCTCGCTCACCAGTAACAACACGAATTTGATTGCGCTTTATAAGCTCCTTGGTTCTCCGGTGATGCGGCTTGGAGCCAACGATGTCGAACGTTGCACCTGGACTGGCACGGGGACCGCACCTTCGCAGCCAAATGGGCAGCCATTCAACACAAAGGTCACGACCGGCGGAGTCGACCAACTCTGCGGCTTTCTGGCCGCGACGGGAACCAAGATTATCTACGGCGTCAACTTCCAGTCGGGCGACGTGACTGCCTCCGCAGCAGAGGCGGCCTACGTTATGGGTAAGTGCCCGTCGAGCATCTACGCATTCGAGATCGGCAACGAGCCCGACAAGTTTGGCAGCTGGTCCTCCCAACAAACGCAGTACGAGTCGTTCGCGACCGCCATCCTCGCCGCGCCGGGCGCTTTGATAGCTGGGCCGGGTTGCACCAGTGGATCTGCCGCATCGTTCAGTTCTCCATTTGCCGACTCCGAGGCCGCGAAGTTTGGGAGCAAGCTCACCCTTCTGACGCAGCACTCCTATGTTGCCGGAGCCGGTTCGTCGGATTGCTCATTGCCCAACCTCCAGATAACAACGTCCAAACTCACCGGTATCTTTACGACGATGCAAGGTGCAGCCACAAAGAACAAGATCGCAAATGGCTACCGCATGGGGGAAAACAACACCTGCTCCGGTCACGGTCAGCAGGGACTAAGCGACACGCTCATTGCGGGTCTCTGGGCGATCGATTACATGTTCGAGTCTGCCAAGCGTGTCGCGAGCGGAATCAATTTCCACGGCGGCGAGACTGGAATGGATGGAACGAACCCCTTCTACTATATGCCGATCAAGGAGACCAATGGCGTCGTGGTGCAGGTACAGCCGGAATACTACGGAATGCTCCTCTTCAGCCAAGCCGGCGCAGGCTCGATGGTTTCCACGACCGTCACCGGGAGCGCCCAAAACTTCACCGCGTGGGCCATCAAGGCGAGCGGATTTACCAGCGTGGTGCTCAACAACAGGAATGCCTCGAGCGCTGTCAGCGCCACGGTGAACCTCGGAGCCGCGGTGAGTAGCGCGAGCGCGATCTATCTGGAGGGGACGCCTGCCGCCAACCTGACGGCAGCGGCAGGAAACGTGACCCTTGCTGGCGCCAAGGTTTCGGTTGCCGGCGATTGGCCTCGCAATCCACCTTACACTCAGACGGTCTCGGGAAATAACGTTTCAGTGTACGTCCCTGCCGCGACCGCAGCGCTCGTCCGCGTCCTGCAGTAGGCGTACCGTTTTCGCAGGCGCCGCCCATGCCGGGCCGTCACTTCTGAATAACCTCTGCCCAGAAACAACTAGCCCCCATACCCGAGGGAAAACGAGCACGCTTCTAGGGGGTTGTGGGCTTCAGGTACAGCCCGCAACGAGGTCATCGGGAATCTGAATGAATTGATCGTGGTTCCCGCAACGAGAACGGTCCGCGGCTTGGCCCCAGAATTGGTCCTAACCCACGACGATGGCATGCCAGTGACATGTGCGCTGAACTTCGACCACATCTCTCTCTGGCGCAACAAGGCCGCATGGGACCGCTCCTATGCAGTCTGCCAGAGTGGCGTTGGCCAGAGGTGCGAAACGCGCTCCTTCTCGCAGGTGGCTTCGAGGTGATGGAGGCTCGCTAGTTCACGTTTTCGACTGGAACCAGATCACGGACTCGTCGCCGACCCGGCCGTCCTTCGCGCTTGAAGTAGCCGCCCGGGATCTTGCCCGCGGCCGAGGTCTTCTCCAGATAGTCGACGGTGAGCGGGGGGTACGAGATCCTGTGCCGAACCCAAAATGCCCCGCGTTCTTCAACAAAGGTTTCCAACTGTACCCTCTGCGGTTACGAAATTTCTTGCCGCAAGCTGCCAGCCACACACCCCGAGAAAGGGCGAATTCGCGTGCCAGATCCGGGTCGGCATGGTACTCTTCCGCCCCAGAAGTCAGTGGCACAGGGGGGATCCATGGGCGACGCCA
>PMIX01000123.1 GCA_003158395.1 Myxococcales bacterium
TGCCCTACGACATCGAAACCAAGTAGGAAGGGAAGAGTGCTTTTTCCCACAGAGGGCGCAGAGAAGACAGAAGCCGGAAGAGAAGAGGAGCCGATCTTTGAAGAAGCTAGCTTCGGCCTGTCGGGAGATTCGTGGCCAGCGCAGGTCGGCCGGCGTGCGCGTGAGCGGTAGGGTGAGCGTGAGCGACCAGCGTACAGCGGGCTGCGTGGGCGACTCGCGTGTGCGTGAGCGGTGTGCGGCACACGCGCTCCGCATCCCGCGAACCGCCCACGAACTCGCTCACGCTCTCGCCCACGCGACCCGGGACCCGCGGGCCCGCGCTTCGCGCGGCCCCGGGGTTTCCCGACAAGGCGTAGCCAAAGGGTGAGCAAGGTGATCGATAGCCAGAAGCGGGTGCTGGTTGCCATGAGCGGCGGGGTCGATTCCTCGGTGACGGCCGGGTTGCTGCGCGCTGCGGGCTTCGAGGTCACAGGCGTGTTCATGTGTCTGGGTGCGGCCGGCGATCCGGACAGCGACTCGCGCGGATGCTGCTCGCCGCAGGACGCGGCGGACGCGCGCGCGGTGGCGCACAAGCTGGGCATCGAGCTCTACGTGCTGAACCTCGCGGACGCATTCCAGCCGATCATCGAGTATTTCGTCGACGAATACCGGTGCGGCCGCACGCCCAATCCCTGTGTTCCATGCAACGCCCAGATCAAGTTCGGCCGGCTCATTCGTCATGCGGACTCCCTGGGGATTCCGTGGGTGGCCACCGGCCACTATGCGCGCATTCTGCCGGTTGGCGGTCGTCCAGCGATCTTGCGCAAGTCGCCGCGGCACAAGGACCAGTCCTACGTGCTGTTCGGAATTGCACGCGAGCTCTTGGGGCGCATACTGCTTCCCTTGGGCGACATGCCCAGCAAGGAAGATGTGCGTGCGAAGGCACGTGCCATGGGCCTGGCGGTGCACGCCAAGCCCGACAGCCAGGAGATCTGCTTCGTTCCCGACAACGACTATGTGGCCTATCTGAGCCGACGTTGCCCCGAGGCTTTGCGGCCAGGTCCCATTGTTGATTCCAGCGGCAAGACCCTGGGCCGACATCGCGGCATCGCGGCCTTCACCATCGGCCAGCGGAAAGGGCTGGGCATCGCCAGCAAGGCTCCTCTCTTCGTGACGCATTTGGATGCGGCCGCGGCCACCGTCACCGTGGGGCCGCGCAGCGAAATTCTGCACCGACACCTGGAGGCGACGCAGGCCAACTGGCATTGTGACCTGCCGGCAGAATTCGAGGCCAGGGTTCAGGTCCGCTACAACCACACCGGCAGTCTCGGTCGCGTGCGTCTCAGGGGCCCCACAGGGTTCGAGGTGGATTTTAGCGAGCCGGTCATGGCCGTGACGCCAGGCCAGGCCGCTGTGTGCTACGAAGGGGATCGCCTGCTGGGCGGCGGGTGGATCCAGTCGGCGTCGTAGCTGCAGTTTGTCGGGAGATTCGGGGCCGCCCAGTAGGCGCCGGGACGCGGCTCGCGGGCGGCGGCTCGCGTGGGCGTGAGGGTGAGCGTGTTCGTGTGGGGTGCGCGGGAGGCGGAAAGCGTAGGGCGTGGCCACCCACGCAGGCCGCTTTTCGCTGGTCGCTACCGCTACCGCCCACGCTCACGCTGGCCGATCTGCGCTAGATCGCCATCAAGGCTTGCCGCCCGCCAGTTTCACGCCCTCGGAAACCACGGTATCGGTGTCGCCAGCCAGCTTGACCCAGCCCAGCGTGGATTCGCTGCGCGCGTAGAAGATCTTGTGGGACGCGGGCGCCGCAGTCGACACGCTCTGCCCTGGTGCTTCGGCGATCTCCAGCCAGCCCAGGCTTCGGCCACGGGCAAAGTAGTCCAGCCGCAACTTCGTTCGCGGTTCGCCTTCTGCGGGAACCTCGCCCTTGCCCAAGGATTCGCTCGGCCACAGGCTGAAAGCGCGCTCGTGCCAGGTGCGCGCAGCCGGATCGGGCTTGTCAGGCGCCCCAGTCCAGGCAATCTCCACGCCCCGCCCATCGGTCGATCGAGCAACGCGAAATTCCTTCTTGGCCGAGCCGGAGGCCATCGACAAGCGGTCTGCATCCTCCAGGCGGAAGCCATGCAGATGGTGCTCGACCAGGCTGGTGGCCGCAGCCTGGAAGTCGCTGAGGATGGATCGCGGGACAACAAACACGCGACCGTCGGTTTGGTCACGCAGGTAGGGATCGGTTCCGCCCAAGGGCGCAGGCGCGAGGGCGAAGGCGCGCCGGCCCGAGCGGGTCACCACGGTGATATGCTTCNNCGCGCTCCGAGAGACGAAGCGCAACGAAGCTGCCGTTGTTGTCGCTCTCACGCTGCAGCTCGACCCAGGTCTTGGCGTCCTCATCGTCGAAGCGGACTTTGTCCAACTCGTTCTTGGTGAGGTCGAGGACGAACACCTCGCCCGCCTGCAACTCGGGCTGGCGCTGCCAGGTCACGTACGCCGCCGCCAGGCCCACGAGCGCCAGGCCGCCTTGTACCAAAACCGCCTTGCCGTTCACGACGAGGCCTCCGAGGGTGGCACGGGCGGCTCGGCAGGAGTTGCTTTTCGTCGCGAGGCACGTCGCCGCACGGTGAAGCCGATGCCCAGCACCAGGGCCGGCGCGGCGAACACGCTGGCGTAGAACCAGGCCACATCTTGTTTGCGGGTGTGGCGTACCGGCACGTCTTCCTCGTTGTTGATGGTGCCTGCCAGGCGCTCGTCGCCGGTCAGCCAGCGCACGAGGTTGACCGCCAGCAGGCTGTTGGCCCGGTTGACGATCAGCTCGTCGGCCAGTGCGTCCGAATCAGCTAGCACCAGGGCGCGCCCTTCCTCGTCGGGCGTGGCCCCCTTGCTCACCGCAGCCGCCAGCTCGTAGGCCTTGCGCGCTTCCTTGCCAGCGTCGAATTCGAAGTTGCCGTTCAGGTCATTCCAGGTGTTGGCCTCGGCGTGAAGCACGAAGTTCACGCTGGGCGCATCGGGGGCGGGCTTGTCAGGTCGGGTGAGCGAGCCGGCCCCCAACAGAACCAAAGGCATGCGCAGCCCGAACTGGCTGAGCGTCCCCACCGAAGCGTGGCTGGAATAGCTGCCGGTGGCGATGCCGATGCGGTCTGGTTTCTGCCGCGTCCGTGCCCAATAGATCTGGTCGTTGGCCAGGGNNGGTGGCGTTGAAACGAAGAGAGAGCCCTTCCAGGAGCGCAGCGGCGGTATCTCCGCTCTCTGGATCCAGGGCCAAGAGCAGGCGTCCCTTGTGGCCAAAGTAGCGCAGCAGCGAATCCGCCTCGGCCGGCATAAGCGGTCGCTTTGGTCCCAGCATAAGCACCAGGGCAGCGTCGGCTGGCACCTCATGGCCCAACCCTTGCGCCAGGCCCAACTCCTTGGCTTGGAAGCCGAGCTCAGAAAGAAGCTCGCGCAGCAGGCGCACGGTGGCCCGGCGGTCGGTTTCACCGATGGGATCGAAGGTGCGCTCCTCGTGTCCCTGCACGAAATAGGCGACGCGGGTGCCGCGCGACACGATCACCAGGCGCTTGTACACTTCCTGGTCCAGAACGCGCAGCTTGCTGCGGGCGCTTTCCAGTTTGGCCGGCACAGCAATCTGTTCGCGCCGTTTGTCGCGCGCCACGACGATTACGCCATTGCCCGAAACGCCCAGCTCATGCGCCCGCGCCGGCTCGACCGCCTGATCGAGCCGGGTCACGCTAAGTTGCGACGACGCACGCGTGAGATCGGCGAAGTAGCTTGCCACTTCCTCGGCGACCTCGTTGGCCGGCGGATAGAACAGGTACACCTGCACCGGCTGGTCGAGCGCTGCCACCAATTTCTTGGTCGCGGTCCCGGCCCGCGCGCTGCGGAAATAGGCCAGATCGAGCCTCAGGTTGCGCTCGGCGGTCACATACGCGACGGAGAAGCAGAACACGATGGCCAAGGCCGTGCCCAGCCCGGACAGCAGGGCGGCCCGCACCCGGCGGGTGTCGAGCACCGGAGCGTGCGCCATCCCGCTGAGCGACAGTTCGATCAGAAGCACGGGCAGAGTGCCGGCCAGCATGAACGCCGGCCACAGCACAGCCAGCGCGCCCGCCAGGCGGGGCATGCGAACATCCAGGGGACGGCCCCAGAGATGCGCGCCCCAATCGCCGCCCGCAAAATGCAGCACCAGGGCAAGAGCCCCGAGCCCGTAGAGGAGAAGGAGCATGCGTGCCGTGCTGCGAACCCCGGCGGGCGCCTTACGCGCGCTGAGTTCACGCCAGGCCGCCGCGCCCAGTACGCCGGCTAGGCCGAGCAAAGTCACCACGGCGCTCGCTCGCCCAGCCTGCAGGATGCGCTCGCCGGTGTAGATGAAGAGCAGGCCAGTGGCGTACGCCAGCGACGGTCCCAACTTGTGTCTTATTGCCATCGTCGCGCCTCCAAGACACGCGTGGCGGCGAACAGGGCGAAGTGGGTCACGAGCAGGTAGTAGGCCACGTCACGCAGGTTGATGACGCCAGCCTGGAATGGCGGGAAATGCCGGCCCCACAGCGCCAGGGCCAAAAAGACATCGTTGAGCGGCCGCTCGCTCACGGAAGCCAGCAGCCACACGATGATCAAGCCCACCAGCATGGCGCCGGAGAGAATGGCGGCCAGAACCTGCGAGCGCGCCAGGGCCGAGCCCAGCGTCCCGATGGCCAAGGCGGCGCTGCCGAGGAGCAGCAGTCCCAGATAGCCGGCCGCCACTTGGCCGATCGACAACTTGCCGTTGACCATGATGAGCGCGGGCATGAAGGCCGTGGCCAGGGTGATCATGGCCAGAAAGGCGAAGGCCGAGAAGAACTTTCCCAGGATGATCTCTCGGTCGCGCACCGGTGATGAGGTGAGCAGGACCAGGGTGCCGGCCTGGCGTTCCTCGGCGACAAGACGCATGGAGAGGAACACCGCCGCGATCATGGTCGTCCCGCTGGAGAAGTAGAAGAAGTCGCTCAGCACCTCAGCCGAGTGTTTGTCTTGCTGGGCACCCAGCGCGAATGCGTTGAACAAGATGCCATCCACCAGCAGAACGGCGGCTGCGATGAGGTAGCCGCTCATGGTGCGCAGGTAGGACGCCAGTTCGCGGCGGGCAATGAGCAGGGTGGCGTTCACGACAGCCTCTCGCGGTGGGTCAGTTCGATGAAGATGGATTCCAGGCGCGAAGCACCGCGGTCCAGGCGCACGAGCTGATGCCCCGCCAGCACCAGGGCGCGCGCGATCTCGGGCCGGCAGTCTTCGCGCGCCCGGATCTTGAGCACGGTTTCGTGGGCGGCGGAATGCGCAATCTGCGCATCCAGCACGCCGGGAACCTGCCGGGCCACATCCAGCGCCGTGGGAGCCGACCCGCGCAACGCCACCTCGATCTCGCCGGCCGTGCCGAGCGCAGCCGCAAGCTCTTCTTCGGTTCCCTGGGCCACGATCTCGCCTGCCTGGATGACCAGCAGCCGATCGCAGGTCTGGCTGATCTCGGCAAGGAAGTGACTGGAGATGAGCACCGTGTGCTCGCCGCGCAGGCGTCGAACCAGGTTACGCATTTCGACGATCTGGACCGGATCCAGTCCGGCGGAGGGCTCGTCGAGAATGAGCAGGCGAGGGCGGTGCACCAGCGCCTGCGCCACGCCCACCCGCTGGCGAAATCCGTACGACAGATTGCCGATGATCTCGTCATGCATGTCGCGCAGGGCAAGCTTGTACTCGCTCTCTTGCACGCGCGCTGGGGTGTCACGACCGGCGACACCGCGAAGGCGCGCGGCGAAAGCCAGGTACGCGCCAACTGTCATCTCGTCGTAAAGCGGCGGCACATCGGGCAAGAAGCCAATCTTGCGCCGCACTTCGTGCGACTCGGCGGTTACCTCCAGCCCATCGACGCGCACCTGACCCGAGCTGGGTAGGAGCACGCAACCCAGGATCTTGAGCGTGGTAGTCTTGCCCGCGCCGTTGAGCCCGAGGAAGCCCACGACCTCGCCGGGCCGAATGTCGAAGTTCAGGTCGCGAATCGCCGCGCGCTCTCCGNNGACCGGAAGGGAAGCGATTCCGGGGGCCACCGCCGGCCCCACGCCAATTCGGCATCCACGCAGGTTCCCGCGCCACGATGAGCGCTTCAGTCGAAAGTGGAGGCAGAAGTCATGCTGCGACATCCGCCCTTCAACCAAGGACGGCCCGAGATCATTCCCAACAAAACTCCCGCCTTTGGGCGGCTGGCTTGGAGCTGCTAGAATCACGTGAAGTGCGGGTACGCTTCGTGCTCTTCGTTCTCTTGCTAGCCAACGCTGCGGCGTGCGCGGAGGACGCTGGCACTGGGCGAGGGGATGGTGCAGTCGACCGCGCGAGCGCCACGGCAGTGAATGGGGCAGGCACCCAAGCAGGGCCCACGTGCACGGTCGACGCGGCGGTGAGTCTCAACCCCAGCGTGGTGGACGTCTTGATCGTGTTCGATGGGTCGGAATCCATGGGCATCGGCTTTGGCCAGGGAACGCGCTACAGCGTCGTGGCAGACGTGCTTTCGAACCTGGTAGACACCTACCAATGGCAGATTCGTTTCGGCTTTGCGCAGTTTCCCGGGGCAGATGCGCTGTGCCCGGGCGAGACGGTTGCCGGGTGTTGCGCCGGGCTTCCTTCGGCTGAGATCGCGAGCGGCAACGGCACGGCGATAGAGAAAGCGCTGAAGAACGTGCTGCCCCTCGTGGGCAATACGCCCACGGCTTTGGCGCTGCAACGGGCGCGCAAGTACTACAAGGGCCTCGCTGACGGGGCTGCCAAGCGCTACGTGTTGCTGGCCACTGACGGCCTGCCCAGCTGTACCCTTTTGGGTGCGCTCTCGGCGAGCCAGCCTGGCGACGCCGATGGGGGCCTTCCCAACGCATGCCAGGATGCGGTTGCCCAGGTGCAGGCCTTGGCAGACGACGGTATCAAGGTTGCGGTGTTGGCGGTGGGAGCTGAGCTGAGTGACGACCCGGCAGGGCCGCCAGCGTGCCTGGATCAAATGGCCCAGGCGGGCGGGATGCCATCGCTCTACTCGGCGGCCAGCCCCGCTTCCTTGCAGGCGACCCTCGATGGGATCTTCGCTGGCGTCAGGCTGACCTCCTGTTCGTTCGAGCTAGACCCGGCCCCTGCTTCGCCCTCGCTGGTGTCGGTGTACTTGGACGGACAGCAGATACCCAAAGACACCGAAGACGGGTGGAGCTTGTTCGCCGATGACGCCGGCAACACGCCGCAAATCAGCATCGGCGGCGAGTACTGCGACCTGATCCAACACTTTCGCTATTCAAGCATCGAAGCGCGTTACGGGTGTCTGCCATGCGCCGACAAAAATAGTTGTCAGTGACGACGCGACTATTGCAACACGTGGTGCGCGTCATAGGCCATGGTGGCGCCGAGACTGTCGGTGCTGTAGTGCATGGCGTGAACAGTTCCGGTCGGGTCCACGGCGAGGGAAATGTAAGCATAGCTGCTTTGGTAGGGCTCGCTGTGGAGGGTTGACCAGGTCTTGCCCGCGCTCAGTGTCTGCCGGATCTCCAGGTACCGGGTGTTGCTGGTGTCCGAGAAGACTCCACACACGTAGGCCGTGAGCGATCCGAGGGCTGAAAAGGCGAGGCCGTCGCTCAGGCCGACGACACTGCTGCTGGTCCCGACGTTCCCGCCAAGGAGTTGTTGGAAGGTCCCGCCCCCGTCCGTGGTCGCGTACACCCAAAACGGCGAGGCCCAGGCGGGCAGGGGCCCACGGTCCACGAACAGCACCCCCTCCACGTTGGGCGAAGACCGCCACCAGGTTCCGGTCTGGTCGCCGGCCGAGGAAGGCGGGAGGACCCCTTCCACCGCGACGAAGGCAGCGCCGTTCCAGCGGTACAGGCCTAGCGAATTGTCGCTCGCGAGGAAGCGCAACAGAAGGTAGCTCTGGGTGGCGATCAGGCTGCGACTGGAAGCCGCGCCAAAGTCAGCAGGAGGCACGATTTTCCTCCAGGTCACCCCGCCGTCTTGTGAGGCGACCAGATTTCCCCCTTGCGGCAGAAGCCAGATCCTTCCGCCCACGGAAGCGAGCTGCCACAGCGGCACGCTGGGCGTCCCGCTGTCGCTGGGCGCAGTGCTGAGGACCGCGTCCACGGTGCTGGTGAGCGAAGTCCAGCTCTTTCCGCCGTCGATGGAGTGCCCAATACTCCCGGACTGGCCCACGCCGGCGAAACCCGAGATGAACCACATGTCACTGGGCGACAACACGTAGACATTGATGCTGGCATCGTGGGCACTAGTCTCCGTATCGATCGCAGAGACCAGACCCCAGCTCTTACCCCCATCGCTGGTCTTGAAGACATTGACTTGTAGAGATGTCAGGCCTGGAACCGAACGAGGATCATCGTTGCAGAAGCCATCAGTGGCCGAGAACCAGGTGCACCTGGCGAAGGTGTAGGGACCGAAGGATATCCAGAGCTGCGCGCCGTTGTGGCTGTCCGTATCCGCCGGCGTTTTGCCGGCGTCAGGACTGCCCGTGATGGTTGCGTCTGGTCCGCCATCGCCGCGGACGCCGCTCCCGGCTGCGCCGCCCGAGCCGGCGACCGCGGCATCAGCTTTCGCCCCGTTGGTGCCGCCACTGCCCCCAGGGCCGACTCCTCCAGAGCCCCCGCTCCCGTACATGACCGGCGCATTCGCTCCAAGATTGCCGTTTTCCGACTTGCCAAACAGGTTGCATCCGAGCGCAAGCCACGACACCGACAAAGCTACGATCTTAGCTAATTGCATTAGTGCCTCCGATGAACGGCTTTCAACCATCCGTCTTCGACGTGAAAGCCAGGACGCTTGAAGGTGCCTACGCCTGCGCCTGACAGGCCGGCCCGCTCGCCTCGTCCGAGCTTGTGGGCGTTGCAGGATTTGAACCTGCGGCTTCCACCGTGTGAAGGTGACACTCTTCCGCTGAGTTAAACGCCCGTAGAAAGTTTTGTGTAGGCCGAAACCTCCGTTCCGTCAAGGGGTTGGCTGCTGCCTGCTTCATTCTTGTTCCGTGCGTCCCGGACAGTCCCGAAGGCGCGGGCAGACCCGGACGCGCCAGGACGCAAGGCCCCATTCGTTCAACGCCAAGGTCGTCTCGGGACTGCTCTAGCAGGCCAACGGCACGACGCACCCGTCCAGCATGTCCTGCAGGGCGCGCTGGGCCCCGCAGGACGTTGCGCGGGACGGCCTACTAAGCAACGAGGAGAGTTGCTGGCTTGGCCGCAATCTTTGGGTCAGGACGGCCGATCGCCGCCGCTGACAAGGCGCCGAAGCTTTCCGGCCACCACGGCACCGAACGCCAGCATCGCTCCCCAGCGGCTGGCGCTGCGGTCGCCCCCGGCTACATCACAGCCGCCCGATGAGCTCTTCTCAACGTGCGGCACGACCGTCGTTCCGGTGCTGCCTCCACTGCTGGTCACTGGGCTCGCGGTCGTCCCCCCTCCGGCAATCGTTCCACCTGTCGTCGGTGAGCCCCCCGATGCAAAAGCGCTGCTTGTCGAAGCGCCGCCGTTCGCAGTCATGCCGCCATTTGCAGTCATGCCGCCGTTCGCAGTCATGCCGCCGTTTGCTTTCGATCCACCAGTGCTCGTCGTGCCGCTGCTGGAGGTCGATCCACCGCTGCTGCTGCTGCTGCCGCCCGTCGGGCTGGCCCCGCCGGCGCTGGGAGTACCCCCATTGGCTTTCGATCCAGCGCTCCCGGTGGTGCCGCCGCTCGCCTTGGATCCAGCACTCCCGGTTGTGCCGCCGCTGGCGGTGGCGCCGCCTTCTGCTTTCGATCCAGCAGTGCCGGTGGTGGTTCCACCGGTGCTGCCGGTATTCCCACCGATGGGGGGTGGACTGCCTGGAAGGTATTCAATCCATACCGGGTCCGCCGCCGTATAGCCGAAGGTCGTGAGGAATTGGGGAAGAATGGTGGCCGCCGCGGAAAGTCCATCCTGTGGAATGGGACTGGCGGCCATGACGGTTGCGTTTGTGAGAATGTTGGTTGCCGTCAGATAATCCACGATGGGGGCAAAGGTGCCCATGATGATACGGTCTGTACGGACGTCCCAGGACCCGCCGGGACCGCTCGCACCGTTGGACAGCAGCGTATCCACGATGCATAGTTGCTGGCGGACAGGATTGCCGCCCATGACGGCGGAATGCTTGTTGATTTCGAAGAGAGCCGCTGGCGGACCTGCAGGACCGTTTGAAGAGTGCAGGTTGTCGGAATGCTGTGCCTTGGAACCGTCCGTGAAGGTGCCGAAATGGTTCTTCATGCACAGGGTACAAGTGCCGTAGGAGTATTTCCCTCCCGTACCATTGTGCATCTTGCACACGGAAATATTCACGAGGATGTCGATGTTCCCGCTCGCAAGGTCGGCGGGGCAGGAGATCGCGGTGGCATTGCTAAGGGTGACCGCCGCAAATCCGCCCATCGATGCCGCCCTGCTGCTCACCACGGCGCGAATCTTGGTCGAATCAGTCAGACTGACATAGGTGGAGTTATAGTAACTCGTCGGATCATCGCAGGCGTCGTAAAGGACGATGTTTCCGGCCGGAACCCCGAAGCCCACTAACACATCGCAGATCTTCTTGATAATCGCTACCCGGGGACGATTCGTGGTGTTGGTACCTATCGCATTCGTCTTGATGGCGACTCTCGTGCTCGCCCACGGCTTACTAGACCGGAAGATGGTGCTCCAGGCATCGGCCGCAGTGCCCTTTTGGGCTAGCTGCATTGCCATTTCATCCATGTTGGAGTCGACCAGGGTCGCATTCACGCTGCTGTTCTGGTTCGCCCAGGTCTTGTTCGCAGGCGTGCTCGTGAGCATGGCCGTGTCGTGGCAGGAAATAACCCGCCTGTTGTCAATGGCCGGATTGACCTGCATGCCGCTAACCCACCCCCCAGTCGACTGGGCGAAGAGCTTGTCGAATTTCAGGGCACTGAGTCCCATCGCGCCCGCCGCGCCCGCTGCGGCGGTCTTGAGGAAATCGCGGCGCATAGGGTGTGGATTTGTAGCCATTGTTGTGTCCTTTGCTGCTAGTTGGTCTTCGCTTTGAGCACAGCAAGGAAATTCGCTGCTGTGGTACATAGCGTGGTACATCCGGTGCCAGTCGTCGAAGTCTGATCGCCAAACCCGCTAAATTGCAGTTCGAAATACGACGTCCCAAAGGTGGCGTAAACGTTGTCGGCGTACTGCTCTATATCCCCAGCCGCGACCGATAGGTCATATGGCGGGATGGCAACGGTAGCGTTGTGCTGCCCCTTCTGATAGCTGAAGATCGCAGCGGCGTTGGCAGCCGTGCCGAAATCCATGGCCCAGAACGTGCAGTAGTTGTCACCGGGACCCTGCAAATTCTGGAACATGGCCATCTTGAACCCCCGTGTATTTGGGCCGGTGGGGCCGTCCGTGTAGACTCCGGCGCCGCCGTCGAGTCCCCCGGCCCCAACCAAATCTGTGCCCGCCCACAAGGGCCCCGCAGCCGTGTCCTGAGCCCAACCAGAAATCGTGGTGCTGGAGAACTGGTATTTCGCACCGTATTGCTCCGGGGTGAGGCTGGATGGACTGCTCCCACACCCAGAACTGCCCAAGAGAACAAACAAAGACGCGACAGCAATACAGGTCCGCATGGTTCTCATTTCCACGGAGAGCTCCTTTGAACGTTAGAGGTTTAGATGCGCCGGACAGGCAGCAGGATTCTCTTCAGAAAGTTTAACGTTACCATAATCTTGGGGCGTGTCCGCAAGACTCAGAACCAACGCACTGCCCTCGCCCGTCACTAAATGGCAGTGGCCTAGGCTGTGACTCCGGCTCAAAGATTCGCCATGTTGCGAAGGCACGACGCGGCTGCATCCGCCTCCCGACTCGGACCTCTCCGCCCCAGAACGCGTCCGCGCAACGCGGCGAGTCAGTTCTTGCCGCGTTTCCGGCTGTTGATGACCCGCCGGGGAGCAAGGCCTGACCAATTCGCCCGATTGCCGCCCCGGTTCTGTGGTGGTATAGAGGGGACACATGTTCGGCATCGGCGCTGGCGAATGGGTCCTTATCCTCCTCGTAATCCTGGTGGTGTTTGGTGCAAACAAACTCCCCCAGCTCGGCGATGGTCTGGGCCGGGCCTTGAAGAACTTCAAGCGGGCTGTCACGAGCGCGAACGAGATTGAGGTTTCCGTGAAAAAGGGCGAAATTCCCGGGGAGCAGCCCAAGCCTGGTTCGCCACCGGCCAGCGAGCAAGCGCCCAAGCCGTAGCCCCGACGGACAGCCGATCCCCGGCGCCGCGGGAGGCCGAGCGAGGCAAGAGGAGCGTGGGGCCGAAGGTGCTTCCTGTGCGACGACGTGGAATCCGTCGTGCGTCAGGGGGCTGCGCCCACGGTGCCCCTGGCCGACGACGGGATCACGACCGACGTCGACGCATGACGCGGCGGCGAAGCTTTCCGGCCACCACTGCGCCGAGCACAAGCGTCACGCCCCAGGGAGCGGTACTGCGGTCGACCCCGGCGAGACGACAGCCGCACCCTGAGTTCCCGGCGGCATGTGTCGCGCCTGTCGTTGCGGTCGTTCCCGCGCTGCCGGCAAGACCGCCCGCAGAGCTCGCGGACGTCCCACTCCCGGCGCTTGTTCCACCTGTCTTGGTCGAGCCTCCCGATGCTGACGTGGTGCTCGTCGGTGTGCTGGCCGCTCCTCCACTACCGCTTGTCGTCACGGTGCCGCCGGCTCCTCCTGGACCATTGGTCGTCACGGTGCCGCCGGCCCCTCCCGCGGCTGTCACGGTGCCGGCCGCTCCCCCTGTGCCACTGGTGGTCACGGTGCCGCCAGTCGTTCCGCCGTTCGTGCCGCCCCCGCCCCCCATCGTGCCGCCCGCAGCCGTCGTCCCGCCCGACATGCCGCCCCTGCTCCCGGTTGTGCCACCAGTCGCGCCCCCCGTCGTTCCGCCCCTACCTCCGACAGTGCCGCTCGTCGCTCCACCCGTCGTGCCGTTCGAACCGCCGGAGCCGCCCGAACTGGTTGTTCCGCCCAAACCGCCCGAGCTGGTTGTTCCGCCCGAACCGCCTGAGCTGGTGGCGCCGCCCGAACCGCCGGTTGAGATCGACCCAGGACTGTAGTACTTGATGTTCGGCTTCGCCTCCGGCAGCGTCATGTTGGGGCCGATATAGATTCCCGGCTCCGGCGGCTGGTTGTAGGCAACATTCTCCGTGGCGACGCTCATCCGGTAGATCGGGTCGTGCATCAGCGTATAGAGCCGCTTGGTCGTCGGCGTGGTGGTTGTGTAGATCCTCAGGGCATCATTGCCGGTTGTTCTGAACACCACTTCTTCACGCCAGTCGCCGAAGATGTCCGCGGTCAGGGCAGGGGTTGACTTTGAGGTGTTGTTCGACGTGCAGCCGCTGGCGTTTAGGCCTGTACCGCCGCCGCTGTATGGCGAGATTGAGGTCCCGTTCAGCAGGAAGCGGGTTAGGTCGGCACCCCACCATATGGTGAAATTGTCGGACGAAGGCACGCTCCCCACCGTCTTTTGGCTAGCGTCAAAAAGCCCGCCGGCGCCCGACCACATCTGCCAGCCTTTGGTGCCGGCCATGAGCGGTCCGGTACAACCTCGTCCATTGTCGCCCGAACCAGTTTGCTGCCAAATGATCGTCCCGTCGGTGGCATCCTGGAAGTGCGAAACAATTCCGCCATTCTCGCTTGACTGCTCATCCGCCATCCAGATTTCCAGTCCGGGCCTGTCGGGATCCAGGTCGGACATGTGCAGGGCATCCCCGTGCCTGAGCCCCGTCGAATACAGGCCTTGGCCGTCGTGATCTATGGTGGCCGAGCCATAGACTATCTCGTCAAAACCGTCGCCATCCACGTCGCCTTGGCGCAGGCTGTGAGCCCCCTGACTTTCGTATCCCTGTGAAGATTGAAGGAGCTTCCCATCTTTTCCTTTGGCGCCCGGGACTGCCGCCGTGTCGAACAACCACCGCTCGGTCAGTTGGCCGTTTCGCCAGTCGAGCGCCCACAGCGCCGATCGCCAGTAGTAGCCGCGGCAGGGGATCACGGTCGGCCGTTCCCCGTCAAGGTAAGCCACGCTGGCCAGAAAGCGGTCGACGAAGTTGTAGTTGCTGTCATTTCCCCAACCTAGATCCCCAGCAGGAGTGGCAATACCCTGGATGGCACCCCAGACGCCTTCAGCGCCTCGGCCCGGTTTGTAGTCAACGGTCACGAGTTCGGCGCCGGTCTTGCCACTGAAAATGGTGTAGTACTCAGGTCCGGTAATGACCTTGCCTTGGGTCGCGGTGTCCGTGCTGGTGTAGTCGATGGTATGGTCCGCCGTGGCAGCAGGGCCAGTCTTGAGGTAGTTGCCGGTGCCGTCCTTGGTGCCGGGAGCCGTCTTGCACGCCACTTCGGCGGATCCATCGCCGTCAAGGTCGTACACCATGAACTGGGTATAGTGGGCTCCGGAACGGATGTTTTGCCCAAGGCTGATCCGCCACATCTGCGTGCCATCAAGCTTGTAGCCATCGAGGTAGGTCGGCCCCGTGTATCCCTGCGACGCATTGTCCTTGGAGTTTGAAGGATCCCACTTGAGAACGAGTTCGTACTGGCCGTCACCGTCAAGGTCCCCAATGCTGGCGTCATTGGCCGTCTCGGTGTAGCTAGATCCGTGCGAGCTCCCTGCGGCTGGCGGTTTCAGCGGGATATTCACGTAGCCACCATCGATGACCAGGGCAGGCTCGGAAGTCTCTCCTTCAACCCCGTTGGTCACCGCTTTTACGGTATACGTCCCGCTGCCGCCGGCGCTATCCGTATAGTTTGTGGAATCGGTGATCACCGCCGTGTTGAGCTTGGTGGTCCCTCGGTAGACGTTGAACCCGAAGGTGGTGTCCTGAGGGTCGGTCCCGAAAAGGCGCCAGCTCAAGAAGTATCCGCTCCCCGACTTGACCGCGATGAGCCCACGGTCGAGCTTTTCCATATATCGCTGGGCATTCGCGGACCCCGCAATCGCCAATACCACTCCAATCGCCATCGTGGCGACCACCGTAGTTCTAGGTTTCAAATGAGGTCTCCTCTTGGTTCGTCAGTGCGAAGACGAGCTATAGTACTTGATATTCGGCTTCGTCTCCGGCAGCGTCATATTGGGGCCGATGTAGATGCCCGGCTCCGGCGGCTGGTTATAAGCCACGTTCTCCGTGGCAACGCTCATCCGGTAGATCGGGTCGTGCATCAACGTGTAGAGACGATGCGTAGTCGGCGTGGTGGTCGTGTAGATGCGCAGTGCGTCGTTGCCGGTTGTTCGATACACCACTTCCTCGCGCCAGTCGCCGAAGATATCCGCAGTAAGGGCCGGATCTGATTTTGAGCCGTTGTTCGAGGTACAGCCGCTCGCGCTTAGACCCGTACCGCCGCCGCTGCCGTAAGGGGAGATCGAAGTCCCGTTTTCCAGGAAGCGGTTCAACTCGGCGCCCCACCACATAGTGAAATTATCGGACGAAGGATTGCTTCCCACATTCTTGTGGCTAGCGTCGAAAAGCCCGCCGGCGCCCGACCACATCTGCCAGCCTGTGGTCCCGGCAATAAGCGGCCCGGTACAACCGCGTCCGTTGTCGCCTGAAGCTTTGTCCTCCCAGATGATTGTGCCGTCTTTGGCATCCTGGAAGTGCGAGGCTATCCCGCCGTTCTCACTGGTCTGTTCATCCACCATCCATACTTCCAGTCCAGGTCTGGTGGGATCCAAGTCCGACATATGAAGGGCATCCCCGTGCCTTAGCCCCGTCGAATAGAGGCCTAGGCCGTCATGGTCAACCGTCATCGAGCCATAGACTATTTCATCGAATCCGTCGCCGTCCACATCGCCCTGGCGCAGGCTGTGAGACCCCTGACTCTCATATCCTTGGGAGGATTGAAGAGGCTTCCCGTCTTTTCCGGTGGCGCCCGGGACCGCCGCCGTGTCGAACAACCACCGCTGGGTCAGCTTGCCGTCCCGCCAGTCGAGCGCCCAGAGCGCCGATCGCCAATAATAGCCGCGGCAAGGGATCAGGCTCGGCCTTTCCCCGTCAAGATACGCCACACTGGCCAGGAAGCGGTCGACGAAATTGTAGACGTCATCATTTCCCCAACCCAAATCACCAGCAGGAGAGGCAATGCCCTGGATGGCACCCCAGACGCCAACCGCGCCTCGACCCGGTAGGTAATTGATGGTAGCGAGTTCAGCGCCCGTCTTCCCGGCAAAGACTGTGTACCACTCAGGCCCGGTTATGATTTTTCCTGCTGCCACCCCGGACATNNCCGTCGAAGTCGTACACCAAGAACTGGGTATAGTGGGCCCCAGCACGGATGTTCTTTCCAAGATCGATGCGCCACATCTTGGTTCCGTCCAGCTTGTACGCATCAAGAATGCAGGTGCCCGTGTACCCTGAGAACTCGTTGTCCTTGGCGTCGGACGGGTCCCACTTCAAGACGAGTTCATATTGACCATCGCCGTCGAGATCGCCGATGCTGGCATCATTGGCCGAATATGAATATGATCCTCCGCCCGCATTAGTCCCGCTGGGAGGCGGGGTGATGGGGATATTGACATAGCCGCCATCGATGACCAGTGCATTCTCGGAAACCGCTCCTTCAACACCGTTGGTCACCGGCTTGACCGTATAGGTCCCGCTGCCGCCGGCGCTATCCGTATAGTTCGTGGAATCAGTGATCACCGCCGTGTTGAGCTTGGTGGTGCCTCTGTAGACATTGAACCCGAAGGTCGTGTCCTGAGGGTCGGTTCCGAAGAGCCGCCAGCTCAAGAAATATCCACTCCCGGACTTGACCGCAATGAGACCGCGGTCGAGCTTTTCCATATATCGCCCAGCGCTCGGGTTGGCTGCTCCACCAACTGGAGTGACGCCACCTGTAGTCGTCACACCGCCGGCGCTGGCCGCGCCGCCGCGGCCGGTTGTCCCGCCGGAGGTGGTTGTGCCGCCGCCGCGGCCAGTTGCGCCGCCGGGGCTGGTTGTACCGCCGCGGCCGGTTGCTCCGCCGGCGCTCGAAAGGCCGCCGGTGCCGGGCGTACCACCGTTCGCCGCCGTGCTGCTGGTCGTGGCACCGCCGCCCGCGGTCGTAGAACCTCCAGCCGGGATACTCCCGCCGGTACTGGGCTGGCTACCCCCGCTTGGCGTCGGATTGCCCCCGGCCGCAGCAGTCGATCCCCCGGTCAGATTCCCGCCCGCGCCCGTGACGCCGCCCGAACCGGGCGCCCCCCCGGTCGAGGAAGAAGCCCGACCGGACGAGCCGCAACCTTGGAGCAAGGTCATGGCGCCGCCAAGGAGAAGTGCCATGCACCCTCGCACTAGAACTTGTATCGCATTCCGAGTCCTGGTTTGCATCGCATCCTCCATCAGGTCGTTCTCGCGCATCCTAGCGGATGTACGCTCCATGTGCCTAGCCCATTCGGTCTGCTCGCCGTGTGGTGCTTTCGTGAAATGTGTCCCTGCACCCGAACGCAAAGCAACAACACTAAATACGCAGTGGCATTGACCCGCCGCTCGGCTCACACATTTTCCGTGTGAGATGGGGAATGCAGTCTACCCCATCGCGTCCTGGCAGGATCGTAGCCCGGTGCGCTAGCCCTCGCGGCCGACTGGGCTAGCCATCGCTCGCCCCGCAGCGGGCCGCTGGAAGCGGGTGCGCCGGGGGCGAGCCCAGTCCGACGACCGGATTACGAGGACCGATCGTCGCCGCTGACAAAGCGCCGAAGCTTTCCGGCCACTACTGCGCCCAACGCCAGCATCGCGCCCCAGCGGCTGGCGCTGCGGTCGCCCCCGGCCACATCACAATCACAGCCGCCTGATGAGTTGGCGGCGTGCGCTGTGCCCGTCGTCCCAGTGCTGCCGCCACTGGCACCCACTGGGCTCGCGGTCGTCCCCGCTCCGGCCATCATTCCGCCTGTCGTCGACGAGCCCCCCGATGCCAACGCGCTGCTTGTCGACGCGCCGCCGGTGGCATTCGCGCCGCCGTTCCCAGGCGTGCCACTGCTCGCTTTCGATCCACCACTGCCGGTGGTGGCGCCGCCCATGGGGGTGGATCCGCCGCTGCTGGTGGCGGTGCCGCCAGTCGAGCCGGACCCGCTGGCGCTGGTGGTACCGCCGCTTGCAGTTGCGCCGCCGTTTGCTTTCGATCCACCGGGGCTGGTCGTGCCGGCGCTCGCAGGCGTGCCGCCGCTTGCTTTCGATCCACCGGGGCTGGTCGTGCCGGCGCTCGCAGGCGTACCGCCGCTTGCTTTCGATCCACCGGGGCTGGTCGTGCCACCACTGCCGGTCGCCCCACCACTGCTGCCGGTATTTCCACCGATGGGGGGTGCACTGCCCGGAACGTACTCAACCCACTGCAGAGGGTCCGTCTCAGCGTAGTCGAAGTTCGTGAGGAATTTTGGCACGTTGTTGTTCGCGTCGGGCCTGTCCATAACGTCCTGCATGATTCTCATTGCGGTGAGATAATCGACGATGGGGGCAAAGGTCCCCATAATGAGTCGGTCTACCCTGGTGTCGAAACTGCCTCCGGCGCTGTTGGCGTTCGCCAGTAGCCCATCTATGAAGCACAGTTGCTGGCGGACAGGAGTGCCGCCGAGAATGGCCGCATGCTTATTGATGTTGCAGATGGCGTCTATACTATGCAGCCCTGTCGCACTAGCGTCCCCCGCACCCGTGTCGCTCCCGGAATTGATGAATGTGCCGAGATGGTTCTTCATGCACAAGGAACAACTGCCGTACGCGTATGCTGTTCCTGGACCGCTATGTCTCTTGATGATAGCGACATCCACGAGGATGTCGATAACGCCATTGACCAGGTCGGCGACGCCCGACATGGTCTTCGTGGAGGCGGCAATCGTGACCCCTACCTGGCCGCCCAATGATTGCGATTTGACGCTGACGGTTGCGCGTATCTTGGTTGAATCCGTCAAGCTCGCATAGGTGGAGTAGCACTTCGATGCGTCGCTGTTGGCGTCGTAGAGGATGATGTTTGCCGCTGGAACTCCCAACTGATCCACGAACACATCGCAGATCTTCTTGATGACCGCGACGCGGGGATGGTTTCCGGTAGCAATTATCGCGTTCGTCTTGATCGCCACTTTCGTGCTCGCCCAGGGTTTGCTCGACCGGAAGATCGTGCTCCAGGCGTCGGTCGCCGTGGCCTTCTGGGCCAGCTGCATGGCCATCTGGTCCATGTTGGAGGCGACCAGGGTCGCATTGACCGCGGCGTTCTGGCTGGTGAAGGTCGTGTTCGTGGGCGTGCTGGTGAGCATATTCGTGTCGTGGCAGCAGATGACTCGCATGTTGTCAATGGCCGGATTGACCTGCATGCCGCTCACCCACCCCCCTGTCGACTGGGCGAAGATTTTGTCGAATTTCAGGGCACTGAGTCCCACCGCGCCCGCGGCGCCCGCGGCGGCGGTCTTGAGGAAATCGCGGCGCATAGGATGTCGATTTACCGGCATTGTTGTGTCCTTTTCTCGTTTGGTTTGTGATTCAAGCACCCAAGACCCCGTGCGTCCTGTCTCTGCCCTTGCGGTCACAGACTGACACTACTTTAAGCAGTGGCCTAGAGCCGTGACGCCGGCTCAAGGATTCGCGACGCAACGACAATGCGATGCGTCTGCATCTCCTTGCGGTGCCCCGCAGGGGGCTGATGGACTCCCCACGCGACTAGAAGGATGGCGCCAACACGCCATCTTCGTCCATGGGTCTGCCGCCCTTGCCGTGGCGAGCACCGCTCGCCTTACCGGTGGAGGACCTCGCACTAGTTCTCCCTGTCCGTTGTGGAGGCGTGCGCTTGAGGGGGGGCATGGCTTCCAGCGTTGCATCCAGCAGGCCGGACTCCTTGGGAACGACGGAACGTGACGCGTCCTTGAAGTTCGCCTTCTTGAAAACCACCGCCAAGGCAGACTCGCCCTGGGGGAGTTCAATCTCAAAGGGTGTCACACCCAGTTGCTCGCCGGTATCCTGGCGTGCGACTGCGGCGCCGACCGGCTCAGAGCGGAACTCTATGGTCACCTTGGCTGGCAGCGCGGGAGCCGCCGAAGGTGCGGGAGGCGCAGGCGCAGGTGTTGGCTTGGCCACGGCAGGTTGCACAGCCGGGGGCCGCTCGTTCGATCCCATGCGCACCACCAGGGACGCCGCCAAACCACCGGCCGCCAACGCGGCTACTAGGATGCCGGCCAGCAAGGCCCCCCGCGACTTGGGAATCGCATCCTCAGCTTCGACCGGAACCACCGAATCGTGCAAGGTCGATGGCGTGGGCGCCTCGGGAGCGCCCACCTCCGCGCCACCACCGGGCAGGACCTCGCCGTTGACCTGGCCGCCGACCCGCCGCAAGGGTGACGACGCCCCTGCCAAGCCATACCCGGCCAGCGGGCCGGGCGTGGGCAGCATTGAAGGAGCCCGGGCGTATTGTTCTGGATCGAGCATCGCGACCCGGAAATCCTCCATCCCGCGGAATCGCTCGTCGCGGTTCTTGGCCAAGGCACGCAACAGAATCATCTCATGCGCAGGTGAGAGGCGCGGGTTGATGACGCGCGGCGAAGGCACCGGAGAGGTGATGTGCTTGACGATA
This sequence comes from Myxococcales bacterium, assembly GCA_003158395.1. Classification (GTDB taxonomy): domain Bacteria; phylum Myxococcota_A; class Polyangia; order Fen-1088; family Fen-1088; genus Fen-1137. Next base: position 20,532 of record PMIX01000123.1, read on the forward strand.
ATCTCCCCATAGCCGTCGCCACCGAATGGCACCTTGCCGGTCATCATCTCGAACAGGATGACGCCCAAGGAATAGACGTCGGCCCGATGGTCAATGTTGGGCCTGCCTTCGCATTGCTCGGGCGACATATAGTAAGGCGTNNTGCCGCCCTTGTGGATGAGGAAGATGTTCTCGGGCTTGAGGTCGCGGTGGATAATGCCATGCGCATGTGAGGCAGCCAGTGCGTCCGCGACCTGAGCCGCGATGGCGAGAGCACGCGCAGGATCGAGGACTACCTCGCGCTTGAGACGATCCGCCAGGGCCTCGCCCTGCAGGAACTCCAT
>PMIX01000357.1 GCA_003158395.1 Myxococcales bacterium
CGCCATGCAAGCGGCCGAGCGGCGCGGAACCCTGGGTGAGATGCTGATGAAACTCGCTGAGGCGAGCGACGCCGATCTGCTAAGCCGGATCAACCGGCTCAAGAACGTGGTGCAGTCGGCGGCAATTCTGGTGCTTACTGCGCTGGTGGCAGGCGCGCTGTTGGGGTTGGTCGGACCCGCCTTGGCTTGCCGCTGAGACTCCTTCCATGGACTTGAGAATGTCATTTCCATCCGATTCGGTACCCAGCATCGACAATAAAGCCCCCTGAGTTGCCCACGATCGTGTCGCCACTCGAAAGCTTGCCCAGGGACATGGCCAGATAGCGTAGGCCGAACACCACCTGGGACCGGTGCAGGAGGAAGGCGGCTTCGGTCGAGCCTTCGCAGGCAAAGGCCACGCTGTGCCCAGAAATTTCGCTGTTGAAGACACGCAGGCGGGCCTGCGCCACCACCAACCCGGCGCCCGCACCAACCGATAGGGCGAGCCGGTTGATACGGCGGCGATGGCGGGCCTGGGCCAGCAGGGGAATTTGGTCGAGAACGACGTCGCCTGCCCCGGCGCTGTTCCATGCGAAGAAACGGCTGTGCACGTAGCCGATCGTCGCGCCAAATGCGAAACCACCGACGCTGAGGTGGCGCGACACCATCGCCTCAACCAAGAGGGCCGCGCCCGGTGCCTGGTTCAGGTTCCACAGCAGGCCGAGGCGAGGGGTCAGTGTGATGCGCTGAGCCTGCACCGGGTCGGGCGGCGGCCGGCGGGTGAAGAGGGCAAGTGGGATACGTTCGGTGGCGTGACCGCTGTCTAGGACGGCCTCCACCTCCATGGCATCACGCCCGGCCAGCACGGCGGGCGGCCGAAGCACGAGTACCGCGCGGCCATCCTCGGTGGCCTGGGGTGACGCAGGCTTGCCGTCGACCACCACTGAGGCTTCTCCTGCGTCGGTGGGATTGCCGAACGCATCGTGTGCACTCAGGAACACGCGCAGGCTGCGAAGAGGGGTGGCATCAGGCCGGGTTGCCTCGGGCTGGAGCAGAACTTGGGCGGTCGGCGCCGAAACCAAGACCACATCCGCCTCTGCGACCACGCCCGGCTGACCGAGCAGCGACGCGACGAGGTGCAGAGTCGGGTCTTGTAGGGAGGCCGGCACGCGCACCAGGAATCGGGCCTCACCTGCGGAGCGGCTTCCCAGGGGCTCGGGCCGCGGTCCGGACGACGCCAAGAGTATCGTGGATGCGTTGACCAGCCGCCCCGAAGGGTCCACCGCCAGAACCGCGATTTCGCAGGCGCTCCCCGCGGCCAGTCTGTCGGGAGCCACCACGAACACCCGCTGGGCAGGTGGAATCTTGAGATCCAAGAGCTGCTGGCTGGCCTTGCCATAGCGGTTCACCGATCGCGCCAGTGCGAAATCGATGCCCGGAGGCACGACCACGGGCACATGGACGTTGCCGTCCGCGGGCGCGACGACGGGCCCGAAATCCTTGTCTCCGACCTTCACCGTGACCCGCGCGCCTGGGTCGGTGCGGAAGGCCGGACTGGCCGCGGCACGCAGCCGCACGGCCAGGGCCCCGCGCAGCATCAGGGAATCATGCGAGAAATCGGCGACCACGATGGCCACCTGGGGAAAACGGGCCGAGGGCAGGAGAAAACGGGCCGAGAAACTGGTCGGCCCCTCACGCACCAAGTCCTCCACGCGGCCAGCGCTGCAAAGGATTCGCGGAAGAGCCAGGGGCGATGCGAAGGTGCCGGTGGCCACGATGCGCAGCTCGGTTTCGTCGTCGATCCCTAGCACCGGCGACGCTGTTGCCAGCGACAGGGTCACCCGCGCTGCCGAGGCGGGCGGCTCTGCGCGCGTCTCGGGCGCAACCCGCTTCTCTGGCAAGGCCTGTTCGGTCGCTGCCGGGGGCTTGGCAGCCTCCGCTTGGCTCCCATCTCCGGGCTTTTCCGGACGAGAGGCCGTCGCGGTATCCGGTGGATCCTGGGCCGCATCGACCCGCGCGCCCCAGAGCAGAATGAGGAGCAGCCCGGCGGCTGCCGAAGTCCGTGGTCCGCAGGCGCGTGCGACTGGCCCGTCCATTATTCCTTCCAAAGCCTTCCTCCCGAGGGCTCCAGCGAGGGAGCGCGCGGGGGGCGGTGCAGGACTTTGTCCAACGACTTCTGTCGCCCGGCTATGTCATCGGCTTCCACATGGACGCGGGTCTGGGGCGCTGACACCTGTACGCGCGCGAGGAAACTGCCATCTGGCGCCACGGGAGTCTCTTCGCCGTTCACGCGCACGCGCGACGAGGGGCTGGCGCGTCCTCGAATTGGGGACGCGCCCTCGGCTTTGTCGTCTTCTGGCCAAATGACCGAGAGCAGAAGTTGCTCGGGGATGGGCTCGGGATCGCTGGGGGCTGCCCCGGGGAAAGCCGTGCTTTCGTTCCCCTTGCGTACCAGGACTTGCTTGCCCTGGGATTCGAAGCGGGCTGCGCCCTCGGAGGCCGCCACACTGACCTTCCCGCTGGGCGAGACAGATACCGCGAAGCGCGCGGCACCCACGTTGGTCGTGCGCGTGTCGAGGGCATCAATTTCCAGTTTCTCGTCATCCTTGCCCACGTTGGCGGAAACGCGACCCCCGCGCAGGAGACCCAACTTGGCTGTGGTCTTCTCGAGCGTGTCCAGGCGGAGGTCCATGTTGTCGCGCACGTCGATCTCGACGCTGCCCCGACGAAGAAGGGCATGTGACCCGCCATGGGTGCGGACCACATCTTTGGACGAGAGCAGGTGGCCGGCACGCGCCACGTACCACTGGCCGTTCTGGAATGCTTCTACATTGCCGGCGAGCGCGCTGACCCGAAACTGGGTGGGCCCGGCCGTCACCATGCGGGGCGACACCGGCGGCAGGCCGGCCGGCATTTCGGGCCGCCGGCGCTCGAAAAAGAAGCGCGACAACAGCGTGGCCGCCGCGAGGATGATGGCCACCAGGACGATGACCGCCACCTGGAAACCGGATCTGGGACGACCGCGTCGCCGTCTCATGCGAGGAGACTGGCTCCTTCGGCGATGGGAAAAGTCAGCCAGAACGTCGTGCCTTGCCCAACCTCGCTTTCGACCCGGATGTTCGCTCCATGATCCTCAATGATCTTGTGCACCATCGAGAGGCCGATGCCGGTATCGGTTCGTTGTGCTTTGGTGGTGAAGAAGGGATCGAAGATGCGGGAGAGCTGCTCGGGCTTGATGCCGTGTCCGGTATCACTCACACGGAGCCGCAGCAGCTTGTCTTCCGGCCGCGTGGTTTCGAGGGTCAGGGTGCCGCCCGCGTCCATGGCCGCCCTGGCGTTTTGGATGAGCTGGATGACCGCGGCTTGCACCTGCAGGGCACTTCCGCGGACAGGTGGGCTCGGGCTGGGGATGTGCTTGACTACGGCGATGCCTGCATCGGCCAAGGTCTTGGGCGCGCACAGCTCGAGCGCGTCGTCAATGACCTGGGAAAGATCGAAGGGGCGGAAGTGCTCGCCCGACTGCTTCTGCGAGAAGCGCAGCAGGTTGGCCACGATGCCCTGAATGCGCGCGGCCTGCTCCTCGATGTCCTGAATGAGCGGTCGAGCGGGATGGCCCTCAGGCAGATCGGCCAACAGGATCTGCGCCAGGCCCAGCACGGCCGTCAGCGGATTGTTGATCTCGTGCGCAACCCCGGCGCCGAGTGAACCGATGGCGGCCAACGAGCGCGAGCGCAACAAGAGATCCTGCGCGTCGCGCAGTTCCTTGGTCTTCTCCTCGACCCGCTTTTCCAGGGTCACGTTCCATCCCCGGATTTCGTCGGTGCGCAAGAGGATCTCGCTGCGCGCCGCCGAGAGCGAGCTGGCCATGGAATTGAAAGCTTTGGCCAGCTCGCCCAGCTCGTCGTTGGAGGCGACCTCGATTTCGGCATCCAACTCGCCCTGGGCGATGTGGCGCGATCCCTGCACCAGCGTGCCGACCCGGCTGGCCAGCGAGCGGGCCAGCGCTGCCCCGACGACCGCGGCGACAAAGGCCGCCACGCCCACCCAATAGATGGTGGTCCAGGTGAGACGCCGCGCGGGCCGCAAAGCCGATTCGACCCACCGCTCGACGACCACGCCCAGACCAAAGGCAGGCGTTGGCACGTAGGCGCCGATAACCGAGTGGCCGTGGCTCGGGTACTCGGCCACAAACGGCGCGGATGGGAGCGAGCCTGGCTTGCCTTGTGGCAGGCGCTTGAGTTCGAGCGGGGTGGCCCCCGCGACCTGGCCCGAGGCAACCGTACGGCTCTCGCGATCCAGAAGCAGGATGTCGCGGTCACTCGACGAAAGGGAAGCCAGGTGATCGGCGATGCGGCGCAGAGACACGGCGGCCACAATGATGCGGGGATCCTCGTCGGCGAGGCCCTGGTAGCGGACCGCCAGCACCAGATGTGGCACGTGCGCGCTGCCGGTCACGAAGATCGAGCCCACAACGCTCCCATCACGCAGAACCGCTTCGACGGGAACATGCCCCGGGAGACGGGCCACGTCCTCAGCCGGAAGGATCTCATGGGTTCCGAAGGAATCGTTTCTGGGTGCGACCGACTGGAAGGCGGCCGGAACCAGCGGCTGTCCCTCGGTGTCCAGCAAGGCCACCACGCTGAAATCGTCGCTCTGGTGGTACACGAGCTGGAGGAACTTGCGCAGGGCCTCGGCAGTCGGCAGCGCGCCCCCCACTCGGGTCAAATCCAGGATGCGTGTCTCGACCGACATGGTGGCCTGCAGGTTGGCCAGGTGGCTGCTGACGTACTCCGAGATCTGGCGCGCCAGCAGAACCTCGTGGCCCTCGATGGCCTCGCGCAAGGCGGCCTGGCTGACCCGAATCGACGAGTAGCCGGCTATGGCCAGCGGCGCGGCAGCCACGCCGATGGAGAGGAGCGCGAATTTGGGCAGCAGCTTCAAGGGGCAGTCCAGGAAAAGGGATCCGGCAGACGGGTCCAGCCGTTGAAGGGGTCGAACGCCCAGACCCAGGCCCGGGTCAGCCCACTTGAGCCGGGTACGACGCCGGTGATGTGATCAGGAATCTGGTTGACGGTTGCCAGGGACTGGTCGGCCAAGGCGGTGGCGGTTGCCCACGTCTGGCCCACGAAGATGATCGTGGTGTCGGAGAAGTTGCTGCCGTAGATGGTGACGGGCGTGTCCTGCCCTTGCGTGCCCGAGGAGGGGATGACCGACTCTATCGTCGGCGGGGGCTGGTATTGAAACGTCCCGTTCGGGGTGGCCAGGCCAAGCCGAGACTGCACAGTCACGGGGACCGTTCCGGCAGCATGGGCCGGGGTGTAGCCCGTGATGGTCTGTGGGTCGACCACGATGCCACCATCGGGGATGAGCGGGATATCATCGAAGTAGGCGCGGCTTCCGGCAACAAAGCCCGATCCGGAAATCACGACATTGATTCCACCCGCCACGCCACCTCCTTGCGGCGTGACCCCAGACACCGAGGGGTGCTGGCTCAGCACGATGGAGATGTCCTTGGAGGTCTGGTTTGGCGGTCTGGCATCGTCCGAGGCCAAGAAACTCAGGTCAACAGTCACGCCCGGGGCCAAGCCCGGGCTGATGATCACGTCGAATGTGCATTCGATCTCGCCCGGGCCCGGCCGGAACGGACAGGAGGTGGTCACGGGGTCACGTTGCGACCCATCGACGGCCGGAGGTTCAGTGTAGGTCCAAGTCAGCGCGGTCATCTGGCCGGGTGCCTGGTCCGTGGCGGACACAATTCCATGAATCGCGCTGCCTGGGGCGAAGAGGTCGTTCCCCTCCGGGCTCGTCACCGTCACAACCGGGGGTGTGTCCCGGCCCAGCGCGAGAAAGCCAGCCGGCAACGCCGCCCGGTGGCCGCGCGGATCGGTGATCTCCACGTTGCAGGGACCCACGCCCAGGTCGTCCGGGTCCTCTAACTCCAGGCTGGCCGAAATCTGCGTAGGGCCGACCCAACCGAAATTGGTCAGGGGCGCCCAGATTGGCTCGTTGCCAAGCCGGCCTGAGAAGCCATCCATCGTCGCCACCCGTTCACCTGAAACAGGGTCGAGGCGGAACGATGGCAGGAAGCCCGCGCCCGTCAGGGTGAGCCGGAGGTCCCTATCGGTATAGGCTTGCGCGGGATCGACGGCATCGATGCGTGGCTCTGGCTCGTTACCGGCGCAGCCGAAAAGAGGGGCGACGAAAACAGCGAAACCTACGCGGAGGACGAGCGTCACGGCGCTATCTTACTACCGGTAGCGTAATTCGGGCGGGTTCCGCGAGCGGTGGGGGGCGTCAGAGAAGAAATGGGCGCGGCCCAGGGTTGACGAGGGGCGGCCAGCCTGGGAGATTTGCGCTCCATGGCTAATCATCAGAGCCTTCGGGAGATGCTGAGCCACCGGGTGACGTTCACCTTCGACACCGGGGCACAGGTGGTCGGCACAGTTACAGCTTGCGCGCCGGTGAAGGGGCCGGTCGAGTATGTAGTGTTGGCCAAGGCAGAGGTGAAGGGCGGCGGCGGCCAGGTGCTGGCGCGTTTCGCCGAGTTGCCGCTCGTGCCCAACAACCTGGTGGGAATCACCGTGACCGAGGGGCCACTCTGACATGGGACCCACCCCTTCCTTCTCCGATCTAGCTTTGTGGCCTCTGTGTCCGGTGTGGTGAACAGGCCAGCCTTTCAATCGCCCGATGAGCGACCGCATTCCTGCCAAGAACCGCCGCTTGCACGCTGTGGTACGCGGCTCGGTCCAGGGTGTGGGCTTTCGCGCCACTACCTTTGATGAAGCCCGGCGCTTGGGCCTTGCGGGCTGGGTGCGCAACCGGCTGGACGGCACGGTTGAGGTCCAGGCCGAAGGTGCGGAACCGAAGCTGAACTTGTTTCTCGCCTATCTGCGCGGCGGTCCGCTCGGGGCCCGCGTCGCGGGCGTGGTGGAGGACTGGTCAGAGGCGCAGGGCGCGCCCTTCCCATTCCAGGTCAAGCGCACGGAATAGGGTGGCGGGCGAGCGGGGCTGGACGACCGAGTTACCTTCGCTCTGCGCCTGCATGCATCAGAGGGTCAGGTCGCAGTCAAGCTGGGCGACGGAAAGCCTAGTGGCTTGGGATGTCGGCGTAGACCAGCTTGCCCGCCCAGCGCAGGGGTTGTATGAGCGAGGTGCACCCAGCCGTGTCGAAACACTGGCGGAAGTCGCCGGTTTGACCCGGGACCGGGGTCATCACGCTGGGGTAGCCACAGGCACCCAGGCCACCGGGACCGCCACTGTCCTGCGGCCAGAGCGCCCAAGCGGTGTAGGAGATCTTGTTCTCCGCCAGGTACTTGAGCAGGGTTTTGACAAACGCGGAGGAACAATCGAACGAGCCGAATTCGCTCGCGATGAGCGGTCCGAATTGGTTCATGGGTAGCACGTAGGTGGACCAACCGCCGGCCTTGGGGCTGTTCCAGTCCATCGCGCTGCAGGTCGCCTGGTCCAGCTGGGAGCACACAGTCCGGTCGCCGCCGCAGAGGCCGTTCGTCTTGGTGGCAGGGTTGTAGGCCGTGGCCACCCAGTGACAGGGAGGCATCTTCTTGTCTTGGCTGGCAGCATAGCCGTTTTGTATACAACTCGATCCGCCGGGCAGGGCTGCGCCACTGGGTTTCCCATACACACTCCCATCGGGATAGTAGGCGCAGTATCCGGATTCATAGGGATCGGTCGCGCTGAGGTCAGTGTCCCCTGCGCCGATCTGCCCACAACATGCTCCGTGTTGGTAGGGATGGAAACCGTAGGCGATGTTGGCGTACTTGGTTTTCCAGGTCAGATACGTGTCGGGATTGGCCAGGGGCCCGTACTGCGGTCCGAAGCTGTAGGCCCAGTCGAGGCCGTTCACGATGATGATGTTCTTGGCCTGGGCGGTGTCGCGAATCGTGGCAATCCATTCGCTCATTATCTGGTTCCAAAGATCCCAGGAGTAGTCCTTCTCGTTTTCGTTGGCGCCGAAGGAGGGGAAGGGCGTGACCGCCTTGCGCGAGTAGGGTTCATTCATTAGCTCGAACCAGATACCACTGTCCGACTTGTAGTGATTGGCCACGTCAGCCCACATGGTATTGATGTACTCTTTGTTGTAATAGGCGTTGTGTAAGGTGACGCCGTCGGCGTTGGCAATAGCGCATTCCCAGGTGTTGGCATCATCGGTGTACCAATCCTTGGGCGCGCAGCTGTCAATGCCGTTCACTTTGTTGATGCCGGTGCAGCCGTCCTCGTAGTCTGAGTAGTTGCGCGTTTGTCCGTTGCTGACGAAGGTGCCGCGTTGGACGTTGGTTCCCTTGGACATCTTGGCGATGGCCCACAGGTGCAGATCGATGATGGCGACCTTGCCTTGGCTGCGGACCCGCTGGACCGCAAGGTCCACCCAGTCCTTATAGGCAGAAACCTTGTTTCCGCCCCAATCCTGGACCGTGTAGTTTTGCATCCAGGCCGAGCCGCAGATGGGAATGCGAACAATGTCGGTCTTCCAGTTTTGCACTAAGGTGTTCACGACATTGGTTAGAACCGTGGGGGCGTTCACCGTTTCGTTGCCTTGGCCCGATAGGTAGAGCCAGAAACCCGCGCCCGACTTGGTTTCCCGGGTTCCGGTTTCCAGACCGGTCATGGAAACGCCGTGGAGCACGGTCTGGTCGCCTGTCGGTGAGATGAAGACATAGCGCTTGCTGGCCGAATCCCAGGCCGTGCGCCAGGTGTTGGGGGTAGTGTCCAAGAGAACCTGTCCGGTGCCCTGGGGATAGGTACCCCCGGTGAATGTTGCCTCGCCTCCGTCGCTGATTCCCGTGGCGGCCGTGCCCGTGCCGGTCGAACTGGAGGTCGGAGATGGGGTGCTTGTATTGGCCGTGCCGGGGTTGGGTTGGGTTGGGTTGGATGGGGTGCTTGTATTGCCCGCACCCGGGTTGGTTTGGGTGGTGGTGGACAAAGGGGGCGTCGTGCCTGTGCCCGCCTTGGTTTGGGTGGTGACAGATGGGGTGTTTGTATTGCCCGTGCCCGGGGCGGTTTGTCCATTGGTGGATGGGGTGCTCGTATTGCCGGTTCCTGGGTAGGTCTGCGTGGTGGTGGATGGGAAGCTTGTCGAGCCCGTGCCCGGGTAGGTCTGCGGGGTGGAGGGGATGATCGCGGTCATGGTGGCGGTGAAGGTTCTCGTGGAGGTCACGAGGTCCGATTTCGTTCCCGTCTCGACGAAGCTGACCGTGGCAGAGGCCGTTATCGTGCCGGCGACGACGCCTGACACGACGGCTGACTTCGAAACCGTCGCGGTGCTGGTGACGATGGAGGTGACGGTCGCGGTGTAGAGGGCCACGACCGTGCCGGTTGGGCCAGTTTGGCCAGTTGACGTGGTAACCGGACATGCTGGAGAGCTCACGGACTTAACCGTCGAAGTCCCTCCAGTTGCCAAGGGCTGTGAGTCGGATACTTTCGAGCAGGCCCCTAGGTGGAGGGTCAGCAAGAGAATAGAGAGTGCCCACCAACCCCGGAGAGTGAGTTTTGTAGTTCTCATGACTTCGCTTTCTTCGCGGCGGCTTGGGAGCAACCGAGACCCGGCGGGACACAACTATCCCAGCCAGATGGTCACAACGCGCTGATCCTTGAGGCTAAGGTTCATTGAAAACGGGGATCGGGGCGCAGTCGATTCTTGTGGTTAATACACTTACGCTCAGGAATTGGGAACGGGAATTCGACAGACGCGTCGCGGCGCAAGGGCACGCGGCCTGAAGATCCGAATGGATCCTGCCGTCGGGGCGGCGGCCATTGCGTGCCCTCTTTCGGGGAAGGTGGCCGAGATTTCTGGGGCCAAGAACCGTCGTCGATTTCGGTGGGGTTGGGCTCGACTTCGTTTGAGTGGGCCGGCAGGAACCAAAGCAACAACCTGCAGTCGCTTGCCGACAGCTCTCCAGCATCGGGGCCGAGGGATGGACAGTACCTGCGACTGGGCACGCGCCGGTGGCCCGAGCCTGCGGCGCTCTACCTCTGGCCTTCGGGCAACAGGGAAGCGACGCGTAACCTCTGCGCAACTCGATTCCGATCACCCGTCACCTGGATGTGCCACGGTGCATCCGTCGAATTACCGTTCCCACTTCCTAAGCGTAAGTGTATTAGCCACAACAAACCGAGCGCGCCGATCCAATTTCAGCGAATCCTATTGCAAGGGATAGACGCGTGGCGGATCGGTCATGTCCCTACTACGTCTCGGTTTCTCCCAAGCCGCGAAGAAAGAGAAGTCATGAGAAGCACAAAACTCACTCTCCGGGGATGGCGGGCACTCTCCACTCTCTTGCTGACCCTCCATCTAGGGGCCTGCTCGAATGAAACCCCCTCTCAACGCTCGGCAACGGGAGCGGCTTCGACTGGTCCGTCGGCGCCTTCGACTGGTACGTCCGTGAGCGCTCCGGCATGTCCGGTTAGCACTCCAAGTGGACCAACTGGCCCAACCGGCACAATCGTGGCCATCTACACCGGTACCGTCACCTCCATGGTTACGAGCACCGGGACGGTCTCGAGGTCAGCCGTCGTGTCAGGCGTTGTCGCCGGCACGGTAACGGCCTCGGCCACGGTCAGCTACGTTGAGACGGGAACGAGATCGGACATCGTGACCTCCACGAGAACCTTCACCGCCACCATGACCGCGATCATCCCCACCACCGTCCAAACCTCCGTGGACACAGGGACCACCACCTCGACACGAGTCGTCTCCACCACCTCATCTCCGATCGGAGGCGCCGGCACCACCGCGCAAAACAACGGGCCCACTGCTATAACCACCACCTCGACAGGAATCGTCAACACCACCTCGGCCACCTCGACCGCGACCCCGGTCGGAAATACCCGCACACAGACCGGCGTCCGCACCGCCACCAACACGGGAGCAGGGACCCCCACGACCTCGCCGACCAACACGGGAGGAGGGAGCCCCGGAACCTCCAACCCCAGCTCGACCGCGGGATCTCCCACGACCTCGCCGACCAACACGGGAGGAGGGAGCCCCGGAACCTCCAACCCCAGCTCGACTACCGGATCGCCCACCACCCCCTCCTCCGGTACCGCCAGCCAGACCGCAAGCTCGACGGCGATCTCCATCACCGTGACCCCCTATACCGGGCCCGCTATTCCCCGCGTCGACAATCCGTACCAGGGCGCAAAGGGGTACGTGAACCCAGACTGGAAGGCCAAGGCTGACGCCGAGGCTGGTGGCAATCGCATCTCCAACAATCCGACGGGGGTGTGGCTCGATAGGATCGCCGCGATCGTGGGCACCAGCGAAGCCATGGGTCTGCAAGCCCACCTCGACGCCGCCCTGGCTCAGGGCGCGGGCTACATTCAGTTCGTCATCTACGACTTGCCCGGCCGCGACTGCGCCGCGCTCGCCTCCAACGGCGAGCTGGGCCCGACCGACCTCCCTCGCTACAAGACCGAGTACATCGACCCCATCGCGCTGATAATGAGTGACGCGAAGTACATCAATCTACGGATCATCAACATCATCGAGATCGATTCGCTCCCCAACCTCATCACCAACACCGGCGGCCAGGCAACCGCCACCCCCATGTGCGACACGATGTTGGCCAACGGCAACTACGTTTCAGGTATCGCGTACGCGCTGGGCAAGTTGCACATGCTTCCGAATACTTACAACTATATCGACGCCGCACACCACGGCTGGATCGGCTGGGATAGCAACTTCGGCCCAACTGCTGAGCTGATGGCGACCACGGCGAGGAGTGCGGTGGGCGGCTTCGACACGGTTCAGGGTTTCATCACCGATACTGCCAACTACGGTGCGCTGGTGGAGCCCTTTATCACCGTGACCGAGGCGACCCGCCAGTCCAAGTGGATCGACTTCAACCGGTACGTCGACGAGCAAAGCTTCGCGATCGCATATCGGGCCAAATTGATCTCCTCGGGCTTCAATTCGAACATCGGCATGCTGATCGACACCTCCCGCAACGGCTGGGGCGGCGCGGCCCGGCCGACCGCGCTCAGCACCTCGACCGATGTGAACACCATGATCAATGCCTCCAGAATCGACAGGCGGATCCATCTCGGCAACTGGTGCAACCAGAGCGGGGCAGGCATCGGCGAGCGGCCCACGGCGGTCGGGGCCAATGGCATCCATGCCTACGTTTGGATCAAGCCTCCGGGGGAGTCCGACGGCGCCAGTTCGGTGATCGCGAACGATCAAGGCAAGGGCTTCGACCGGATGTGCGATCCGACCTATACCGGCAATGCCCGCAACGGCAACAACATGTCCGGTGCCCTGCCGAACTCGCCCCTCGCCGGTGCGTGGTTTTCGGCCCAGTTCCAGCAGCTGATGCAGAACGCCTACCCGCCGCTGTGATGAGCCAGGGTGGAACCCAAGCCTTCCTTCTCCCGTCAGCCTCCGTGGCCTCTGTGTCTCTGTGAGGAACAGCTAACTTCGATCCGCGGTCCACGCGATGCTGGTTGGCTCTGACGCGACTAACGGCGCTCGTAGGGGGACGCGATGGGGTAGACTGTCCCGCACAGATTGGCCAGCGGAGGATTTGCCGGAAAGCTGACCGCCACCGAGAAAGGTCAACGACAAGATGACCACAACGCACGTGAAGTACGGTGTCGCTGCCATCGCGGCCGCCGTGGGCGCTGGCTCTATTGGTCGAGTGCAGGCGCAGACGGTCAACGTGTCGGTTGACGCCACGGCGGCTGGGACGCCGCTGGAACGCGTCTGGCCGTACCACGGCTACGACGAGGTCAACTACTCGACCACCGCTGAGGGGGAGGCTCTGCTCAAGACCCTGGCTACGGCCCACACAGCCCCAGTGCACGTCCGCTCTCACTTTCTGCTTAACACAGGGGACGGTACTCCCTCGCTCAAGTGGGGATCAACCAACGTCTATGCGGAAGACGCCGCGGGCAATCCGGTGTACTCGTGGACGTTGATGGACGGCATAATGGACGCGGTCACAGGGGCGGGAGCATTTCCGTTGGTGGAGATTGGGTTCATGCCCGAGGCGCTGTCGACGCATCCGACTCCTTATCAGAACTCGGCCGTGACTGCCCTCGATGGCGGTTGCTTCTACCCCCCGACCGACTACACGAAGTGGGGCAGTCTCATCACGGCCTGGGCGACACACTCAAACGCTCGATATCCGAATGTCGCAACGTCATGGCTCTGGGAATTGTGGAACGAACCTGACAACAGCTACTGGCACGGAACGTTCGCAGAATACGCCAAGCTCTACGACTACACCGAAGCGGCGATCCACGGCGTGTTGCCGACGGCCCAGGTGGGTGGGCCGGCTGTGGCGAGCGCAGGGAGCTCGTTCCTGTCGCAATTCCTGCAGCATTGCTCGACCGGAACCAATGCCGTCACCGGCAAGACCGGCACACGCCTGGATCTGATCACCTTCCACGCCAAGGGTGGCACGACCGTCACCGGCGGCCACGTCGAGATGAACCTCGGCCACCAATTGAGCTTGCACCGGACCGGGTTCAGCGCGGTGAGTGCCGTATCCGCATACAAGCAGACGCCCATCTACATCACTGAGGCGGATCCTGACGGATGCGCCGCTTGCCCGGCGACGTCGACGCCATCCGATGCGTACCGATATTCGCCGGCCTACGGTGCCTACGAGATCGCCATGATGAAGCACACCCTTGAGCTGGAGGCGAGCATGGGCGTGAAGGTCGGGGGGCTCTTGGCCTGGGCATTCACGTTTCCCGGAACCCCGTACTTTGCCGGCTACCGCGCGCTGGCGACCAACGGCATCAGCTTGCCGGTGCTGAGCGCCTTCAAGCTTTTGGGGAGCCTGACGGGGACGCGCCTGCCTGTAACCAGCAGCGGCGCTGCGGCGCTTGATTCCATCTTGGCGAGCAGCGTGCGGGGCAGCAGTCCCGACATCGATGCCATGGCGACTCTCAACGGACAGAGCGTCCAGGTCCTAATCTGGAACTACCATGACGATCTAGTGGCGACGACCGCATCGCCGGTGCAAGTTGCGGTCAAGGTCCCGCCTGCGTTCGGTTCGTCCGTGACGGTCACGCACATGCGGGTCGACGAGACGCACGGGGATGCGTACACAGTGTGGACATCGCAGGGTAGCCCGGCCGCGCCTTCAGCGACCCAGATCCAAGCGTTGCAGCAAGCGATGGATCCCGTGCCCTTGAACCCGCCGCAGTCGATCGCAGTCAGCGGCGGCTCGGTTAGTCTGAGCTTCGACCTTCCCCGATTCGGGATCTCATTGCTCACCATCACTCCTGCCACCGGGGCCAGCGATGCGGGGGTCGAGCCGGTCGACGCTCCACGTGGAGATGCGCCGGATGCCCCTGGCAGTGCGGGCGGGGGGAGCGGTCGGGACGGGGGCGGCGGCGCGGGAAGCGGTGGGGCGGGCGGCAACCTGTCCGGGCAAGCGGGCAGCGGCGGGGGAAGCGGCGGCGGTGGAAGCGGTGGCGCGGGTGGTGGCGGCAGGTCCGGGCAGACTAGCGGCGGCGGGGCAGGCAGCGGCGGTGTGTCCGGGCAAACTGCCGGCGGCGGCGCGGGGGCCGGCGGAGGGGGTAGCGGCGGCGCGAGCGGTGCCAGCCTGGCTAGCGGCGGCGCGAGCAGCGGGGCCGTGTCCGGGCAGATCGGCAGCGGCGGCACGGGCGGCGGGGGAGGGGCCAGCGGTGGAGGCGCGGGCAGTGGTGCCGTGGGCAGTGGCGGTGCGGCCGGCTCCGGAGGTGGCGCGCGGGCCGATGCCGCCGTGGGTCCCAATCAAGCAGAAAAGGGCGGCTGCTCGTGCGCCCTCGCGGCTGGCGGAACATCCTCGTGGCCACTCACCATCGGCTCTTTTGCCGTCTCTCTGGGTATCGCCAGGGTGAGGCGGACCCGGCGTCGGGGATCGAACCAGCCTTCACCCGGCCCGAACCGAAGCACCGAATGAACGTCGGCCGGCGAGCGAAGGGCGACGCACGCGTCAAAAAAGAGTGTGGTCGGTAGAGTCATGGCGCCCGACGAGGTGACCTTCGAGAAGCTGCTGGCGTGCTTTCCCTGGCGACCGATGCGGGGCTGCCCCGGCCGCTACTTGCTGGCGGGCTGCCCGACTGCCTCGGCGCCCAGCGACCTATTCGGCGATTTACAATTCGGCGAAGCGCGCGGTGCGCAAACGGCTGATCGCGTTTTGGTGGCGATGGTCCGCGGGGGCGGCATCATTTCGTATGCTAGGGCCAACGGCACCTTCGTCCACACGCTGGGCGACGGCGCAGGCCTTGCGCGCAAGTTGGCCGCCCTGGGTCTGAACCAGGCCGCCGGCGGCAGGAGATCGCCATGAAGGGGGTCCTTTTCATCGCCTGGGTTACGCGGGGTCCCAAGAAGGCTTTGCCATGGGCCTCGAACACGCCTATCCAGATCCCGCCCTTTCTCCTGTCCTCGCTTGGCCCGTTTGGCCAGCAATATTAGATGAGCCGCACGCCTAGGGACGCGGCACTGCGTTGATCAGCCAGGCCGTCCAACCACCTTGGGAGGAAAAGCCATGTACATGAATCCGAAAGCACATCTTCTTGTCCTCGTGCTATTGGCCGGCGGCGTGCCGATGGCTCTTGGCTGCAGTAGCAGTGGCGCCAACAATGATGCCAGCGTTGGAGCTGGCGGAGCCGCTGCTGGAGGTAGCGTGGCCAGTGCGGGTGGGACGACCAGCGCAGGTGGACAGACGGCAACGGGCGGGAAGATCGGAGGTTCGCCGGCCGGAGGAGCAGTCGGCGGCGGCTCCACGAGCGCTGGCGGCGTTGCGGCTGGAGGCATCGCTGCCACCGGAGGAGCTGGCGGTCAGGGTGCTGCCCCGCCCGGCGGCAACACCCAA
>PMIX01000126.1 GCA_003158395.1 Myxococcales bacterium
TGAATTTGAAGGGACGTCGGCTAGATAGCGTGTGTAGCTCAGGGCTACGTGGGGACAAAGGCAATCGAGATCTCGGAGGTGCGATGCGATCACTAGTATTTCTGCTGGGCCTGCTGTGCAGCGCGAATGCTGCCGCTGTCGAAAAGTACGTTCTGGTTGAGTGGCCGCCGATGGAACTACGGCCTGCCGAGGAGGAGAAGGTTCTGGCTGCAATCAGGGCGGGTATCAGGGCAGCGGGGTGCGAAGTGGCAATAGGGTGGGCGGGAGCGGGGGCAACGTGTACGACGTCAGTGTGCTGGAAGGGCGTCGCAGTCGCGGCGAAAGCGACGGACGTCTTGGTGGTAACGGGTGAGTACAAGGACTTTGGGTGGCGCTTGGCGCTTGAACATAGGAGTGGCGCAACCGGTGCGAGGATCGGAGGAGAGAAAGAGAACTGTGACACTTGCCCCTTCCCGTCGATGGTTGAACATGCGCGGGTAGCGGCGCAGCGGACGGCGGAATCGGGGCAGGTGGAAGCGCCCGCAGAGCCGATTCCGACCCCGACCGTATCTGCTGCGCCCCGTGCAACTAATCAACGGGCTTCAGGTGCTACCGAAGAACGGGTGGGCATCCCGCCGGCCGCCGTCGTTCAAGGCTCCAAGATGAATGGGACAGAGGGCAGCCCAACCTGGCCGATCTGGCTGATGGCCGGGGGTGGTGCGGCGGTGTTGGGGGGAGGCGCGCTGTTGGTGATGAACGGGAGAGACTGGGGGTGTTCGGATACGCGAGGGGACTGTACGCGTCGATTCAAGACAATAACGCCGGGATTGATCGTGGGGGGGGTAGGGGCTCTCGGGTTGGGCCTCGGGATTTGGCAGTACTTCAGCTCAGGAAACGACGGGGCACGGGTCGCACTGTGGTTGGGGCCCAATAGTGTTGCGCTCGCAGGAGGGTTCTAGGAATGCGACAGATAGCTTTGCTGGTCTCGGTGATGGGGGTCCTCGGCGGGTGCAACTGGTTGACGGAACTGAAGTCAGGACGGTGCGACAAGACGAGCGACTGCCGGGCAGGGGAGGTGTGCGACGAGCGTCAGTTTTGTGTCTGCGCAGGGCCCAATTGTGGGGATGGGGGCTCCCGCGACGTGAGCGGCCCAGCAACCATAGACGGAGCGGAGGCAAGGGAAAGCGGCGTCTCTTCCGACACGACGGCCGACGCGAGTGGCGTCTCCTCCGACACGACGGCCGATGCGAGTGGCGTCTCCGCGGACACGGCGGCCGGCGCGAGTATTGACGGGGCCACGGGCGACGCGAGCGCCGATGCCACTGCCGATATGGTGCAGCCAGGGTGCAAAGTGAACGGGGATTGCTCGGATGCTCGACCGGCGTGCAGCGGCGGTGTTTGCGTGGAGTGCGCGACTTCCCCTGACTGCAAGAACCCAGGTAAGGCCGTGTGCGTAGCCAACGCTTGTGTGGAGTGCGGGGCCGTGGGTGACTGCAAAGATCCGGCGCGGGCGTTTTGCGTGGCGGGTGCCTGTGTGGGTTGCGACAAAGCCGGAGCGACTGCTTGTGCCGGGTTGCTGTGTGCGCCTGCGGACACCGCTGGCGTTGGTGGGCAGTGCGTGAAGTGTCTCACCAGTGCCGGCTGCTCGGGTGCCACGCCGATCTGCTCGGGCAACGCGTGCACCGCCTGCACCGCGGCCAGCCAGTGCCTCGCCAAGAACCCCACCGCACCGGCTTGTTCCGCCGGCGGGACCTGCGTCCAGTGCACGGACAACAGCACCTGCTCGGGGACGACCCCGGTGTGCGACACCACGACGAACAAGTGCGTCCAGTGTACGGACAACACGAGCTGTTCGGGTGCCACGCCGATCTGCTCGGGCAACGCGTGCACCGCCTGCACCGCGGCCAGCCAGTGCCTCGCCAAGAACCCCACCGCACCGGCTTGTTCCGCCAGCGGGACCTGCGTCCAGTGCGCGGACAACACCACCTGCTCGGGTACCACCCCGGTGTGTGACACCACGACGAACAGGTGCGTCCAGTGCACGGACAACACGAGATGTTCGGGCGCCACGCCGATCTGCTCGGGTAACGTATGCACCGCCTGCACCGCAGCCAGCCAGTGTGCTGCCAAGAACCCCGCCGCGCCGGCTTGTTCCGCCAGCGGCGCGTGCGTCCAGTGCACGGACAACACCACCTGCTCGGGTACCACCCCGGTGTGCGACACCACAACGAACAGGTGCGTCCAGTGCCTCACTAGCGCCGGCTGCTCGGGCGCCACGCCGATCTGCTCGGGCAACGTGTGCGCCGCCTGCACCGCGGCTAGCCAGTGCGCTGCCAAGAGCCCCGCCGCTTCAGCGTGTTCCGCCACCGGGACGTGCGTCCAGTGTACCGACAACAGCACCTGCTCGGGTACCATGCCGGTGTGCGACATCACGACGAACAAGTGCGTCCAGTGCCTCACCAGCGTCGGCTGCTCGGGCGCCACGCCCATCTGCTCGGCGAACGTGTGTGCCGCCTGCACCGCGGCTAGCGACTGTGCTGCCAAGAACCCCGCCGCCCCGGCCTGTTCCGCCAGCGGGGCGTGCGTCCAGTGCACGGACAACACCACCTGCTCGGGTACCACGCCCATCTGCTCGGCGAATGTGTGCACCGGCTGCACCGCGGCTAGTCAGTGTGCTGCCAAGAGCCCCACCGCTCCAGCGTGTTCCGCCAGCGGCACGTGTGTCCAGTGCACGGACAACACCACCTGCTCGGGTACCACGTCGGTATGCGACGCCACGACGAACAAGTGTGTCCAGTGCCTCACCAGCGCCGGCTGCTCGGGCGCCACGCCCATCTGTTCGGCGAACGTGTGCACCGCCTGCACCGCGGCTAGCCAGTGTCTCGCCAAGAACCCCGCCGCCCCGGCTTGTTCCGCCAGCGGGACGTGCGTGCAGTGCACCGACGACACCACCTGTTCCGGTAGCACACCCGTCTGCGCGACCGCAACCAACACTTGTCGCGGCTGCACCGCGGACACGGAGTGCTCCAGTCGTGGTCCCGGCGTGTGCATGAGCCACCAGGATGCCCGCTGCGCCTCCGATGCTGAGACGGCCGTCGTCATCGCTGGAGGCTCCCTGCCGAGTGTGGCCAGCCTGGCGGGCAAGGACCTGGTGGTCGTGCGCGGTACGGCATCCGGCACCCTGGTCTGGGCGCTCTCCGGCCCGCAGATGAGTATCGTGGGTCAGAACAGCGGCACCATCACCGGGGCTGGGGCAGGGAGCGCGGCGGTGCATGTCACCGGCGGCGACCTCTATATGAGGGGCCTCACGATCACCGGTGGCTCGCCTGGGCTCTGGGCAGATGGGGGGGCAGTCGTGCGCCTCGACCATGTCGACGTCACCAACAACACCGCCGGCGGCATCCTACTCGACGGGGCAGGCTTCGACATACGGAACACGACGGTCAGGGGGAATGGCCCGAACATAGCCGGCTCATCGGCCTTCGGCGGCATGCTCATCCAAAACGTGCCAACCTCGACCGCAGTGCCGAAGTCCCTGGCACTGTTTACGGTGACCTCGAACCAGCAGATTGGTGTGGCGTGTGCCTCGGGTACGGCCTCTCTCTTGAACCCCACGCCTACAAGCGCGCTTGTATCCGGCAATACCGGCGGTGACATTGCCGGTACCTGCGGCTTCACCTCCTGCGCCACCGCCAGCACCACGTGCGGGGCCCAGCCATGAGGCGCCTCCGGCGGTAGCCCGGAACAGATGTATCCTCGGGGTCAGGGGACGGCCACACAGTAGAGAACGCCCAGATCGTTGCCGAAGCTATCGGTGCCACCGCAGGGAGCCGTGATCCCGTTCCACCAACCGGAGGCGACCGTGTCGACAATTCCTTGCACTCCCGCGCGAGAAACTGAAGAAATACTCGGGCTGAGAATGTGCCCCGAAATCTCGCCTGCGGGCCCGGGCTGAGTGGCCGCTTGGTTGGCAAGACAGGGCCCGTTTCGCCTCGCCCTACGACACAGGCGTGATGACCCAGACTATCCCCAGGTCGTCAGTCTGTGAATGCGATACCGTGCACGCCGGAGTGCCTACGCGCCCATGCCAGGCGCGTGGTGTATCCCGGACCCTGGCTAGGGTACCGCCTGTTGCCCGTCACCAGCCGCGCTGGCATAGGTCTCGGCAATCATTCGCTCCACCTTGGCCCAGCCGGGATGAAGCCGAAGCGCCTCTTTCCAAACAGCGATGGCCTGGGCTGGACGCCCATTGGCTTTCAACGCAGCTGCGAGGTTCGCCCGCACACTGGCGTTTCTGGGCAGCAGTCGCACGGCGACTTTCAGCTCCTCGACCGCCTCGGCGCTTCGACCCACCCGCAACAACACCGCCCCAAGATTGTTGTGCTGCTGGGGCTCAGTCGGCGCAATGCGGATGGCTGCCTGGTAATGGCCGATGGCTTCGTCAGGCCGGCCGTGGTCCTTCGCGTAGACCGCCAGATTGAACTCGGCCATCCAGGCGTCGGGGTTTCTTTGCAGGGTGTGTTGGAAGAGCGCCTCATAGTCGTGAAAGGCAGCGCACTGACGTGCACTACGGGCCGCAAGCAGTGCGAGCAAGAGCCCCGCGACCAAGCGAGCGGCAGGGATCGGCCGGCGCCCGAACCGTCTGGTCAGCGCCCATAGGGCCGAGGCGCAAAGAGCAATCGGGCCCATGCTGGCCAGGTACTGAAAATGATCCTGGACGTAGGAAAATCGGTGATAGGCGACGGTGAAGAATCCCAGTGCCGGCGCGATGGTCAAGGTGTAGCAAGACAACGCCACCAGAGGACCCCAGCCGACCCGGCGGCCGAGTCTGATCGCCGCGGCAAGGACCAGCACAACCGCAGCAGGAAAGACATACTGCCACCAGACGGCCCCGTCGATGTGCCAGCGCGGGTACACGAACATCAACTCCGCTGGCCAAAGTAGCTTGCCCAGATAGAAGATAAAAGCCCGGCCCGCAATCAGGAACCGGTCCAGCCAAGGATAGGTCCAGTCGGCGTTCACATGGGTCTGCTCGATCCACGCTGTGATGGTGCTGGCGAGCGCTCCCAGCACGAAAAAGGGGACCAACGCAGCGGCTGACCGTCTCCAACCCCGCGGTCGTTTCCACAGCAGCACGACCAGCAGAGCCGCAGGCAAGGTGGCAACCGCGGTCTTGCTCAGCAGCGCCAGGCCGAAAAGCAAGAGGGCCAGCGCGCGCCAAAGCGACGGTCGCACCAGCGGGCGCTGGCCTTGGGCGGGAGCTACGCCAATCCCGGCGGCACGCAAGAAGGCCAAAGCGGCCGCAAGATAGAGGACGCCCGCAAGCACGTTCTTGCGTTCGGTGATCCACGCTACCGACTCAACGTGCACGGGGTGAACGGCAAACAAGGCGGCAGCAAGCCACGCCGCCGGAATTGCAAGGGCGCGCAACACGCGCCAAAACAGGAACGCGACGCCCGCATGCAAGAGGATGTTGTCGAGGTGGTACGGGAAGGGGTTCAGGCCGAAGAGCCGGTATTCCACCCAGAAGCTGGTGTGGGTCAGCGGGTAGTATTGCTGGTTGGCCAGCAGGTCGCTCCAGATGCGAAGCAATCCGTCCACGCTCCTCAGCGTGAAGTTGTTGGTCACATTGTCGTCGTCGTCCCAGACGAAGCCCCCGCCCAGCGCGGGGAAATAGGCCGCCAAGACCAGCGCGCCGATCGCCAAGGCCCCCATCGCGCGCGGATGCGAGTGCAAAGAAGTGCGGCAGGCGTGGACGGTTCGGTCCCAGACAGCGCGGAGACGAAACCAAGGACGAGCCAGATTGTCCATACCGGGCGGAGCCTCCCTATTGCCAGTCCAGCTTCGGGTGCGAGGCTATCTCACCGTATGGTCCAGCATGTAGATTTTGGCCGAGCTCTCTTGCAGGTAGAAGATCGTCAGAAAGTCGAACGATGGAATGGCTGCCCTCAGCGCACGCAACGAACATCGTTCTTGCTGGTCATGGCGTCGTAGCCCGTAGTGCCGTCGTAGAAAGAGACCCCCGTCGCGTTGGACGTCGAGTCGGCCACCACAGAGGCAGACCAGAAAAACCAGCTGGGTGTCCCGGGTAGAAAAGCGTTCGGGTCCATCAAAGGAGCGCTCGCTTGCGAGTAGTCGACGATGGTCTGTAGCTCCTTGCCTGTCGGAAGGCGCCAGCCTGTGCCTCCAAGGCTCGCGCCTAGGCTGGCACAGTAGGTTTTGGCGTCAGCCCAAGAATAGGGAGTCGGGGGAGTCTGTTGCCAGGTCAGTTTGCTCTTCGTGTCGTAGACGGTTCCGCTGCCGGTTCCGCCAGCGGTCACAACGTACTGTCCGGCCGGAGCGCTGGCGTCAGCCGGGGTTGGCGAGGCGACCGCCCGCACACAACGAACGTTATACGGAGAGGATACGTCCCAGCTCTCCGCGCCGCCGCTATAGAAGGTGACGTACCGCGCCTTGGATGCTGATCCGGCCACCGCAGTCGAGGACCAAAACGAAGCCGCCGGCGTCGAGGGGAAATATGTGCCGTTGATGCTTGGGATGACCTGCCCGAGGTCCACGATGGACACAAGCTCGATGATCGACGGGAGGCGCCAGTCGCTGTGGCCGGCGAGGGCCAGCGTCGGGCAGGTGGCAACCGCCTGCGACCAGGTGTACTTGGTCGCGGTCGATACTGCCTGCTGCCACATAAGGCCGGTGACGTTGTCGGTGACCGTGCCGTCGTTGTTGTCCGTGTAGCTCTCGAGGTTGGGTGCGCCAGCGGTCACGTCCGCTTGACTATTGGGCATCGGCCACCCGACCCAGTTGGGATCGAAGCAGGTTACCTGGGGCCCGCAAACCAGCCCAGTTGAACAGGTTGTGGTGGCTGTGATCGCAGTACAACCGTTAGCTCCAAGCGTGCACGTCCCGAGGCTCGTGCCCGAAAAACACGCTGTTGCCCCAGTCGTACAAGCGTTCGTGCAACAGGATGCCGAGCCAGCCGCGCCACCGCAGGCTCCGTTGGTGCATGTCGAGGTGGTGCAGACGGTGCAGCCATTGGTCCCGACGGTACATGTCTGAAGGCTCGTACTCGACAGACACGTCATCCCAGCCGCACCAGCGTTTGTGCAGCACGATGCCGCACCGGCGGCGCCGCTGCAAGCTCCATTGGTACAAGTGGCAGCCGATGATTGGTAGAAGCAGGCCTGCGAATCTTGCGAGCAGGAGGCCAGGGTCGATCCGCTGGTGCACGTACCTCCGAGTGAACTGCACACGGGATCCGTCTTGCACGTGCATTTGGCTGTCCCGCTCGGCCCAGTACAGGTCTGATGTGCCCCGCACGCGACAACCGTGCTCCACTGTCCATTCGTACAAGTCTGAACGCCGTTGGTCGAACACTGAGTGGCGCCTTCCTGGCAGACCGCCACCGTTCCACCTGTGCCCAGGGAGCCACCCGTGCCGACGAAGCCTCCGCTTCCGGCAGTCCCACCCGTGCTCGTCGTTCCTCCAGAGGTTGTCGTCGCACCACCTAGGGCGATTGCGCCGCCCGCGCGGCTATCGACGAGTGCATCGATCACCGGTTGGCCACCGCCGCTGGCACCACCAACAAGCACGGGCGCATCGATGGCGTCCGTGCCACCTGCGGCCCTGGGGGCGTCAGCTGCAGTCGTGCCGCCAGCCCCGCCCGTGCCGATCGTTCCACCTGCCCCGGCGGGGGCATCTGTCTTCTCATCGACGCTGCCGCCGGCCGAGGGCTGGCCGCCCGCGCCACCGGAGCCTCCACCCACCCCCCCGGTCGTGATCGCACCACCGCCGACCGATATTCCCGCGTCTTCGCTCTCTCCTCCCATGCCGGCATAGCTTCCCAGGCTCGTGCTGCCCGCGCCGCCTGTGCCACCCGGGCCGCCAGACGCGACAGCGTCGGCAGCACCGAAATTTGGAGGCACAACGCCGGTACATCCCAGCGCGCAAATGGCGAGAAGGCAGACAGGGATTCGAATGGAGAGCAGGACCGGTTTCGTCATTCCATGACCTAGTTGGGTGGTGTCGGTTCTCGAGATGGGAAAAGATACCACCGTCTAGAGGGGCAAGAGACGGTTCAGGCTTCCCGAGATCGACGATCAGACCAGGACCCGCGTCGTTGTGGATCCGTTTTCCTGGGCAAGCCGGAGCGTGTCAACGCAGCCGGCCCGGGTGCCGCGACCGCCTTCCCCGGGTACACGGGTTCCATTCCACGCCTGTGCTCGTCTGCTACCCTGGGGCCACCACGCTTACGGTGCCCGTGGCTCTCCGCCCCAAAAGGTTGACCCGCGCAGGTGCTTGTGTGACTCCTAGTCTTGTGGAGGTGGACTCATGAACGCACCCCGACGCAAAACCGGCCCTGTCAGTTTCGGTCCGCGTCCCTGCAGGACTTTGGCCGCGCTGCACGCACTCGCGCCCCTGCTCTTGTTGGGCTGCACGGCGCGGACTCCGCTCCGGTCTTCCACAGGAAACCCCTCGGAGCCAGATGACACCCTTGACACCGGGGGACAGATTGGCGTGGGCGCGGCAGGATCGGGCGGCGGGAACGCCGCGGGCGCTGCAGGCAAGGGGAGCGCGGGGGGGGCAGGGGGACCCTCATCGAGCG
Organism: Myxococcales bacterium; assembly: GCA_003158395.1. GTDB lineage: Bacteria > Myxococcota_A > Polyangia > Fen-1088 > Fen-1088 > Fen-1137. Next base: position 8,582 of record PMIX01000126.1, read on the forward strand.
GAGGAACCCCTGGCCTGGCTGGGGCGAAGGGAGGTGCGACTACTGGCACCGCGGGTAGCGGCGGCGCCTCGTCCGCAGGTGGCATGACGATCTCCAGCGGAGGCCGCACGGCAAGCGGGGGAGCAACCTCGACGGTCGGTGGTGCGACAACGAACAGAGGCGGCTCGTCGGCCGGCGGAACCAGAGCCACCGGCGGCAGCTCGCCTGTTGGTGGTAGCGTAGCAACCGGCGGGACAACAGCGCCCGGTGCCCCTGCGATCAATGACAGCGGCTATGTGAAGGTGTCTGCGGGCACGACCATTCTGGCCGGATTCGTCACATCCGCTGAGGGCGGCTCCGGATCTTCGATTGCGTTGACCTACGGACCGACATCTTTCTGCGCGTCGGGCACGGTAGGTATGAATGGTACCTACAGTTCCTGGGCCAATGCAGGATTCAGCGTCAACCAAGACCCATCGGGCGCGAGTGGATCTTCAAGTCCGCTGGTGCTCTCGGGCAGCACATTTTCTGTCAGCTACGTCAACAATGGCGGGTCTCCGCTGAGATTTCAGCTCTTTGATGGCAGTGACTATTGGTGCTACCAGCTGCCGCTCTCGACTGGCGCTACTACGAAAACGATTCCATTTGCGAGTCTGAACACCCAGTGCTGGAGCAATGGTGGGAGCTCGTTTGCATCTGGCACTCCCATTACGTCGGTACAACTTCTCGTGCCAGGTAGCAACACCAGCGCTACGCCTTTCGACTTCTGCTTCCTGGGGCTGACCGTCCAGTAGCCGGCCAACCCTGCCTGACTTGCCCCGGGGCACCGCGGCAAGCGTGACGGGCCGGGTCCTGGCAAGTGGGTGGTGGTCAACGCCAAGGCCCGCACCTGAGGCCAGCAGCCAAAGGTGCGAGCGCCGGCATTCATGTCCGAGCCGCATGTGACGATACTAGCTTGAGCGCGCCTTTCGCAGCACCTCTGCTGCGCGCGAACGCGTAAATAGGATCCGCTTACGGCGAGGAATGGCAAAGGAATGGACGGAACCCGGGAGAACAAGCACGGCGGCTTGCTGATTTGCGCCAGTGCCGTGAGCCAGGGAGCCACGTTCACCATCAAACTACCCATCGGTAGGGGAGCGTGATCCAGATCGTGGTGCCGATGGCGCGCTCAGATGCAAGCGGCACGATGCCGACGAGGCCGCGCCGTGTTGAACGGTGGGTGTGGCCGGCGTCGAATCTGGATAACGGAGATCCGGCATGACGCCCCTTCGGACCAAGCTGGTTCGCACGTCGCTCATCACTCTGGGGGCGGTGGGGCTTGCCGTCGTGCTGGTCACGGTCATCCTGCAGCTGCGCATCTCACAGAGGAACCTCACGGCGAACTGGATCCATATCGAACGGGCGCTGGAGTCCAAGGGGCGCCTGCTGGTGGCCAACCAGGCGGTGGCCATGCGCGCGTTCGTGGCCGGCAACGGGTTCGCCGACGTGCGCCAGCTAATCCAACACACAATGGCCCACGAGGACGATCTCCTGTACGGCGCCTTCGTGGACCGGAACGGCCGGACCTGGGCCTACGGTGATCGCACCTCTCCGACTGCGGATCCGGTTCGAAACGTTGCCTGGCAGGGCATGCCGCCGCCACCGCCGTACGCCGAGGAAGTGACGAGCCGCCGGGTGCGCTTCGGCGGTGACGAGATCGCCGAGTTCTCGGCCCGCATCGCGGTCGACGGACAGGACGCGGGCGTGGTCCGCTACGGCGTATCGCTGGCGGCCATGCGGAAGGCGCACCAGCAGGCACGCAGCGAAGCCCGGCGGGGGCTGATTGAGGCGATTGTACTCATCGGCGGAATCGGCATTCTTGCGATGGGCCTGGGAGGTTTCACCATGCGTCGTCAGGCGGCGAGCATCACCAAACCCTTGGCCGAGCTGAGCCGCGCCGTGCAGGCGATCGCGAGCGGCCAATCTGGGATCCAGGTGAGCATCCACAGTGGCGACGAGATCGAGGTGCTCGGGACCTACTTCAACGTCATGGTGCAGTCCCTTGAGGCGTCGTATGCCGATCTCGCCCTTGCCAACCAGCAGTTGAGGCAGCAGATGAACGACCGCCTCCAGATGGAGATCGAGCTGCGGCAAGCGCAGAAGCTGGAAGCGGTCGGGCGGCTTGCAGCGGGGATCGCGCACGAGATCAACACGCCGACGCAGTATGTGAACGACAGCATCCACTTCGTGCGCGATTCCATGGACAGTCTTCAACGACTGATCCAGCGCTATCGGGAAATCTGCGAAACGCTCTCGCGCGGCGAGGCAGCGGCGGAGACTGCGCGCGAGCTGTCGGATGCGGAGGAGGAGGCGGACCTGCCTTACCTTATGCAGGAGATACCGGCAGCCCTCGATCGATCGATCGAGGGACTGGCGCGCGTGTCCACCATCGTCCGATCGATGAAAGAGTTCGCGCACCCGGGGCAGACGGAGATCGCGGCGGTGGATCTGAACCGGACGATCTCCACCACGCTGACCATCGCCCGCAACGAGTACAAGTACGTAGCGGACTTGGAGACCTGCTTCGGCGAGCTTCCGCCGGTCCCCTGTTACGAGGGGGAATTCAACCAGGCCATCCTGAACATCGTGATCAACGCCGCGCACGCGGTCGGCGATGTGGCGGGGAAGACGGGAACCAAGGGGTGCATCACCGTCCGCACCGAGCGCGACGGCGACTTCGCTCTGGTCTCGGTCAGGGACACCGGCGCGGGCATCCCTCCCGCGATCCGCGACCGCATCTTCGATCCTTTCTTCACCACCAAGGAGGTGGGGCGGGGAACGGGTCAGGGGTTGCCGATTGCGCGATCCGTGATCGTGGACAAGCACAAGGGACAGCTCACCTTCGAAAGCGAGGTTGGCAAAGGGACGTGCTTCTTCATCAGACTTCCGCTGCACTCCGTGGGCGGCGCCGACAACCAATCGCGCCGAGAAGCAGACAGCGCGCACGGAAAGCGAGAGCTGACGCATGGGTGAGGGCGCGAAGTCCTGTCGGATTGCGCTCGCGCTCGTGGTGGCGGCGACGTTGGTCGCTGGCTCGGTCAGGGCGGCGGCGCCGGCGCTCGGGCAGAAGATCTATGTGTACCTGCCGAGCAATGTGCGCCCGCCGATGCTGCAGCGGGTGCTGGCTGCGGCCTTACCCGGGGCCGAGGTGATGGTGTTTCGGCACCTGCGCGACTTCGAGACCAGCGTCGAGGAAGCCCCGCCCGACTTCATCATCAGTGCTCGCCCCTTCGTCGACAGGTGCGACCGATGGAAGCCTGTGCTGCAAGGGTTCGCTGCGGAGCGGGCTGAGGAGCCCTACGTCCTGGTATCGGTGGGCCGCGCGGTCGATCCGGCGGACATCCCAGACCTGGGGATCGGCGTGGTCGATCTGCTGGGGAAGAAAGGGATGCCCGTCCTGGTCGCCAGACTGCTTGGAACGACCGCGCTTCCCAAACTGATCCGCGTCGGCCAGCCAGAGGACCTGCTGCCGTTGCTCGAACTGGGATTCGCGGGCGCTGTGCTGATGCCCGCACGAGCGGTGCCATCGTTGCGCGAGAAGAGCGCGCTTGACTTGCGCGTGACCGAGCTGAAGGCCGCGTCGGTAGGCCTGCCTGCGGTGGGCGTTGCGGCCGGCGCTCCGGTCTCGACCGAGATGGAGCGCAGGCTGATGGGGCTTCCGCCCGCCGTGAAGGCGCTGCTGGGCGTGGATGACTGGAGGCGGCCGTGAGGGCGATGCTGGGTGTGATCCTGGTCGCGTTTGCGGCTGGCGCGGGCGAGGGCGACGCAAGTCCCACGCCTGACGGAGGGCACCCGGACGCGTCGGCCCGAGGGCTGGTGGACACGCCGGCAGCGGAAGGTACCGTGCTGGTGCTGGGACCGCAGATAGCCGCCGCGAACGAAGTGGTGAGCGGCCTTAGGGACGAGCTTGCCGACCACTACCAGATCGTCGAGCGCAAGGTCACCGCCGCGACGTCGGTCGAGGTGCTGTCGCAGATCATCCGCGAGGTCGAGCCACGGGTACTGGTGCTGCTCGACAACCCGACAGTGCGTCTGTACCGTGCGCTCCAGGCCGTGCAACCCCCGGGAACCCGGTTTCAGCCGGCGGTGGTGCTGATGGCGGCTTTCTTCGAACAGGCGTCGGCCGGCCTGCAAAATACCACTGGGATCTCGTACGAGGTTCCGGCAGTCATCGGCTTCGTGAACCTGCGCAGCCTGCTGGGTCGGCCGCTCCGCAAGGTCGGCGTTCTTTTCCGACATGGCTTCGAGGGCGTCGTCGCCCGCCAGGGCGAGCTGGCAGCCGCCGAGGGATTCACGCTCGCGGGGCGCGTCCTCGACGACGGGGATCGAGTAAAGGCGGTCAAACGTGGCCTGCGGAGGTTGCTCGACTACGACCATGTCGATGCACTCTGGGTGCTGAACGACAGCGCGCTCTTGTTTCCGGAGTTGCTGGCGCGGGCGTGGCTGCCCGTACTTCGGCACGGGCATATACCCGTGATGGTGGGCGTGTCGTCCCTGGTGTCGGCGAAGCTGGCTTTCGGAATATTCGCGGTGCTCCCCGATCACCGCGCGCTGGGCAGGCAGGCGGCTGGGCTAGTCGACACTCTGGCCGAGGCGAATTGGGTGGTGGGCGCGCACCGCCCGCTGCTGCCTGTCGCCATCGAGAAGGTGCTCAACGTCGGGATGGCGCGTGCGCTGGCTCCGATCCGCGAGGAAAGGCTGCGCGAGGTGGATCGACTGATCGAGGCCGGGGCTGAAGAGGGGCAGCGGGAGCCATGAGAATCGGCGCGAGACCGGCGGCGCCCAGCCGCCACACAATCACGGCGGTTGCCGCCGTGTCTATTCTTGCCGCTTTAGGCGCGGCTGAAGCACGCGTGCTGGCCGCGCCCGCCGCGGATCGGAATGCCTCCGAGTCGACCGCGCCAGAGGCCGCGCGTCTACCGGTGCCTGTCAGTGGCGGCGACGGGGATGGGGTCTCGGACGTGGATCTGGGCAGCCTGCTGCAGATGGACGAGGTATCGGTGGCCTCGATCAAGACAACGGGCGTGCGCGAGGCCCCTGGCATCGTGTCTTTGCTGACCCGTGAGGAGATCGAAGCCTCCGGTGCGCGTGACCTGGTGGACCTGTTGGAGATGATGCCCGGCTTTTTCGTCGGCGTCGACGTGCAAGGCAACCTGGGTCTCGGGATGCGCGGCAACTGGGGCCAGGAGGGCAAGATCCTCCTTATCATCGACGGTCAGGAGATCAACGAGACGGCGTACGGCACGGTCTCGATCGCGCACCACTTTCCGGTACAGGCGATCGAGCGTATCGAGATCATCCGCGGGCCCGGGTCGGCGATCTACGGTGGGTTTGCCGAGTTGGGCGTTGTGAAGGTAACCACACGTGGCGCCGAGCAAATCGAGGGCGTCGAGGTCCTGCAGCGAGCCGGCGTGGCGGTCGGGCGAGTGGGCACGGATGTCGCGCACCCATTTGTTGACACCTACCTCGCTGCCGGGCGCACCTACGGCGACTTCGAGCTGTCGCTGTCGCTGTTTGGTGGGTACAGCGTACAGAGCGAGGGAACCTATACCGACATCTTCGGCACCAGTTTCAATGCCGCCAACGCGTCGGCGCGCCGGCCGCTGCTGGCAAATTTGCAAGCCGCCTGGCGTGACTGGCGGCTGCGCTTCATCGCCGACGGTTTCACCTACCAGGCGCAGGACGACTTCGACGTGGCAGGAAGCGCGCCCACTCACTATCGCTTCGGCGGCATCTACGGCGATCTCACGACGGTTCTCCAGCTGGGCCGCAACCTGACGCTGACCCCTCGCCTGGCCTACAAGATCCAGGAGTCGTACGTTACCCTGCCGGCCTCGGCAGCCGACCAACAGCGCATCATCGACGCCGGACTGCTTGAGCGGCTGCGCATGGACAGGGCGCTCGCAGGGATGATGCTTGGTTGGGATGCGCGCCCTAGCCTCAACGTCATCGCCGGCGCGGAAGCCTTTTCCGATGTAGGGCGCGCCGGTGGAACCCCCGGCGACGGCTCGTCCGTGCAGGGGACGCGAAGCCTATCCACCGTCGCCGCCTTTGGGCAGCTGCTGTGGAATACGCCCATCGCGAACATCACCGTGGGAGGCCGGGGCGAGCACCACAGCTACTTCGGTTGGTCGGCGGTGCCGCGCGTGGCGCTAACCCGTGTCTTCTCGTCGGGGCTGCACCTGAAGCTCCTGGGCAGCCAGGCCTACAAAAGCCCGACCTTCATGAACTACGCCCTTGAGCGTTCGATCGATCCGGCGAACCGCGTGCGGCCGGAGAGCACCAACGCCCTTGAGGCAGAGGTCGGGTACGGGTTGCCCACAGGGCTGCAGCTCGTGGTGGATGGCTTCCTCGGCACGATCAACCACCCCATCATCTACAGCTACGACCCGGCCACGGGCAAGGAGTCCTACTTCAACCGCGGTCGGACAGGTACCTATGGCGGCGAGGCGGAGCTGCGCTTTGGCGGCAGGAACGTGGCGGCGAGTGCCAGCTACTCCTACTACCACGCGCTGGCCAGCATCCCCGAGGACTACCGGGTCGCGGGCGGCGGTGGCGCCACGCTGGGCGCTCCCCAGCACAAGGGCGTTGTGCGCGCGAGCTGGCGGCCGACGCGGCACTGGCTCTTCGGCGCCACAGCGATTGGTTCGGGTGTCCGCTACGCCGTGACCGGCATCAACCCTGTCGATCAGAGCTACCTCGTGACGACCGTCGGTGCCCGGCTGCTGCTCGGCCTGTCGGCACGTTGTCAGGACGTAGGGGTTCGGGGTCTGTTACTCGGCCTCAGCGTGAACGACCTGCTCGACAGCCGCGATGTCTTCGTGCAGCCGTACCGGGGCGGTCACGCTCCGCTGCCCGGCGTGGGACGCCAGGTGTTCCTCAGCCTCGGTTACGCCTGGGAGCGGTGAGGGCGCGGCGAGATCGAGATCAAGTGCCGCTCGGGCGTGAATCGAACCAGCAACGGTTGGATCGCGCTCCGTCAGATACTGGCTCGTCACGTGGTGGCGTCGGGGGAGCGCGGCTGCCCACTGTACGGGTGGCTCTCCACCACACGCAGTCGGGCGTGGGTAAGCCGCTCGATGTCGCGCAGAAAGGTGCGCTCACTCGGGTCGCAGAAAGATAGCGCGATTCCGGCGGCGCCCGCGCGGCCCGTGCGGCCGATCCGGTGCACGTAGTTCTCCGGTTCGTTGGGCAGCTCGAAGTTGATGACGTGGGTGATCCCGTCCACGTCGATCCCGCGCGAAGCAATGTCGGTGGCTACCAGCACACGCACGCTGCCCTTCTTGAAGCCAGCCAGGGCGCGCTCGCGCGCCGACTGGCTCTTGTTGCCGTGGATGGCCTCGGCTGTGCACACGCGGCCGCGGTTCAGGTGCTCGGCGACACGGTTGGCGCCGTGCTTGGTGCGGGTGAAGACCAGCACGCGGGCCATGGCCCGATCGCGCAGCACCTCCGCCAGCAGGTTGCGCTTGTGAGCTGACTGCACGTGCAGCACCCACTGGCTGACTTTCTCCGCCGTGCTGGCCGTGGGCGTGACCGAGACCGTCGCCGGATTGCGTAGCATCCCGCCGGCCAGCGCGACAATGTCGGGCGGCAAGGTGGCCGAGAAGAGCATGGTCTGGCGCTGCCGCGGCGTCGCGGCCACGATGCGCCGGATAGGCTGGATGAAGCCCATGTCCAACATCCGATCACCTTCATCGAGCACCAGCGCCTCGACGGCGTCCAGCCGCACATGTCCCTGCTGCATGAGATCGAGCAGGCGGCCCGGTGTGGCCACCAGGATCTCAGCCCCACGCCGGATGCCGTCCACCTGCGGCTTCTGCCCGACCCCGCCGAACACCACCACGTGGCGCAGCGGAAGATTGCGGCCGTAGGTGGCGAAGCTGTCGCCGATCTGGGAGGCCAGCTCGCGCGTGGGCGCCAGCACCAGGGCGCGTGGGCCGCGCAGACCATCGCGCCGTGCAGAGGCAGCCAGGCGGGTCAGGATGGGGATGGCGAAGGCCGCAGTCTTGCCGGTGCCGGTTTGCGCGCAGCCGAGCAGGTCGCGGCCGGCAAGGAGCAACGGAATTGCCTGCGCTTGTATGGGCGTAGGCACTCTGTAACCCTCGGTGTGAAGTGCGCGGCGAATGGGATCGATGATGTCAAGCTGTGCAAAAGAGCTGATGGTATTCATTTTTCTCTCGGCAGTCCCCGAGAGACGCCATCCGAGCCTGCCCTTACGCGCAACGATCCGAGACGACCACTTCGAGGTTGGTTGATAACTAGCAGCGGTAGTGATGCGGGCAAAAGCCCTCGGAGTCAAGGTTTTGATTCGCCGTCACTCCCCGCTCGCGGGACTCGTCCCACTCTTGCGCGCAACAGTCCGGAAGATGCGGACTCGCAAGAAGACAGAACGCAGTCGCAGCGACGTAGGTCAGAAACCCTTCCAAATACCTGGCAGAAGGGGGAAGGAAAGCACCCCAACCTCGACGAACCACCTCTTTCCGGCAATCATCGCCGCAAGCCCGTTCGCCGACGTCGCCGGTTCAGAACTAGGAACAGCGCGCCCAGCATAGCGACGAGAGAACCCGCCGGGAAGCCCCTGGAGGTCGCCCCGATCGCACATGAACAGCCCGACGAGGCCGCCGCCTTGGGGCCGCTTCCTCCGCCCACGGCGCCGCCCCCAGATCCGCTGCCCGTGCTACCCCCGGTCTTGGGCGCCACCGCAGTCGTTCCGCCGGTTCCGATCACCACCGCCCCTCCGGTGCCTGCCACTGTGCTGCCCCCGGTCGCGGGATTGCCGGCTGCGGCTCCGCCGGTTCCGGGCCCCCCACCCAACGCGGACGTCCCGCCTGATCCGACAATCCCTGTTCCTCCGGTGTTTGTCCCGGTAGTGCCTCCGGGCCCGGTTGTTCCGCCGCTACCGCTCCCGCTGCCACCGCGACCACCCGCCGCACCAGCGCCGCCGCCCGCGCCTCCGACCACGGTGGTCCCGCCCCGACCGCCTGAGCCACCAGCCACAGTGGTCCCGCCGCCGCCCGCGCCCGCGGCGCCAGTGGTCCCGCCGCCGCCCGCGCCCGCGGCCCCGGTCCCGTCAGGATAGACGATATTGGGCCTGGGCGGGTCGGTCATCCCGTCGCCCAAGTAGTAGTCCAACATGTGCGACTGGATGTAGCCCTTTTCGCACATGCTGTTTCGATATTCGGGATCATGCACCAGGGTATAGATGCGCTTGTCGGTCGGAATGGCGGTTGTGTAGACCCTAAACCCCGTACTGTCGGTCTTTTCAAGCAGCACTTCCTCGCGCCAGTCGCCGAACATATCGCCGTACAAAGGGGCCGCATTGCGGGCTCCATAGATACCTTCGAGCGTCACTTTGCTGAAACTGCCGGCGGGCATGCCGGGATAGGCATATTTCGATACGATGTTTCCGTCCAGGTTTTCACTCAGCACGTCGCCGTCCCACCAGATGCGAAAGTTCACCGCAGGATCATAGGAATCCACTGTCGTACCGGCCGTACCATTGCCAGGCTTCAAATTCTTGGAACCGTCTAGATTGTATATCCCATCCGTGGCGTCCCAGCATTCGTACCCCGGACTCGTCGGGTCGACATCTCCACATGTCCCGCGATTGATATCTGATGAACCGCTGCCAAACTTTTGAAGTACGGTGCCGGTCTTGGCGTTATAACGGGCCCAGTTATATCCAGAAGACTGTCCAACGGCCCAACCCAACAGGTCGGCGGACGGGTTGGGATCCATGGCGCCTATATGCCACCGGTCGCCGTGGCTTATGCCCTGAGAACCCATATTCCAGAAGACCGTTCCATCCCCCTTGATGGCATAGCCGCCGTTGACACATTCGTCGATGCCATCGCGATCAAGGTCGACACATCTGACCTGGTGGTCGTTTGGAAAGGAACCCATAGGGGTACGGACGGCCTTGAACCGCATGGACCAGGCGCCATTCGTGAAATCAAATCCCATGTCCATCATAGCCCTCGTCCCACCGGCTTTTCCCTTGAAGTACAGGCTCGGATGCACGCCGTCCCAATAGGCGATGCTGAAATGGCCGGTTACGTTACCAGTAGCTTTAAGATCTTGGGGGACAGCGACTTCCTTGCCTTTTTCCGCGCCGGTTACTCCGTCGACCGCGACGATGAACGAGTCGGTTTGCGTTGTCGACGCGTTCAGTACTTTTCCATCCCCGAAGATCATGCCGTTGCCCCCTCTGAGCAGGAGTTCGGCTTTGCCGTCGCTGTCAATGTCATACACGGTTTCATCGTCGGCATGCCCACAACTAAGGGTGTCCGGACCGGAGAGTGAAAGGTCGGTATTCGTGCTGTTGGGGCCCATATCGACCCGCCACATGAACGTCCCGTCTCTCTTGTATGCATCTACATACTGGGATACGTTGTTCAGGAACCGGTCCACAACATATTCGTATTCGCCATCCCCGTCGAGATCCCCGACATAGGCAAGGTGGATTTTCCTGCCGGCTGCGTCTTTGAGCGGGATCTCAAGATAGCCATTTGGCAAGGCCATCGCCTGTGTCCCTGTCGCTTCCTCGACGCCCCCGATTATCGCTTTCAGGGTGTAGTCGGTGCCGCCGGCGGCAGTGTCCTGGTAGTTGGTTGAGTCGGTTATCGGCGCGGCATTGAGTTTTGTCGTCCCCTTGTACACGTTGAAGGCGACATCGGTGCCCTGTTCCGTGCCGAAGAGCCGCCACGACAGAAGGGTTCCGGTTCCTCCCCCAACCGCGACAAAGCCCCGGCCCAGTCTCTCCATGATGCGCTGCCCGTGGGCAGGCACAGCCAAGAGGCCAGCGGCCAGGAAAACACAAGACCAAGAGCCTTTGAATCTCATCGTGTCGCTCCTTTCAGATTACAGGGTCGCCGGGCCGGCTTCCTGACATCTATAAAGGGGGGAGAGAACCGCCCAAACGGGTCATGGCCATCTCGTATCAGAACGCTAGACAGCGTTTTCGGTTTGGCCTGTGCCTCGCCAAGAGATCATCCGCAACGTTTTCCCGACGGTGGCGATGTGAAACTGACGCTCTCGTACCAGGCCCACGCGACGCGGATTCCGTGGGGGGAGTAAACTAGGCGGTATGGACCGAAGCAGTACCGCTCCTTGCGCAGGTGTTTCCTGGGCCCGGATGATCCCGCTGGCTTTCTTGGGTGGGCTGATCGCTGGGGGCTGTGGCGCAAATGAGCAGACCTTCTCAGACTCGGGCGGAACGCGGGGCACAGGTGGTGCGGAGGTCACCGGCGGAGCGCCAGGAACAGGTGACCCGCTATACTCGGGTGGCGTGGTTATCGACACCGGCGTTCAGTTCTGACGCCGAATTTGCGCGCGAGGATCTTGCCGACGCGCAACTTGCTGTCGAACAGTCCGGCATTGGTGGTAACGTGGGCTCGTGCCCGAGTTGCCTGATCTCGTTCACGTCGAAGCCGTGCTGGCCCGGTCGGTGTGCGGCTTGCCCATCGTCGACGCCCGCGTGGGCGATCCTGTGGTCCTGCGGCTCATGCTGCCGGAGCCGTTTCCGGCGGTGCTCTTGGGCAAGCGCATCGCCGACGTGAAGCGGCGCGGTCAGTTCCTGCGCTTCGACCTGGACGATGGGCTGTGCCTGGTGGTGAACGCCATGCTGACCGGCCGGTACTCGCTGGCGACGGTGGGGACACCGCCTGGACGAGACCCGATCCTGGCGCTGGCCCTCTCGGGCGGCACCGAGTTGCGCTACTCGGACGAGACCCGCATGGGCAAGATCTATGTGGCTCGCGTGGATCAACTGGATCAGATCCCCGGCTTCGCCAGTCTAGGCGTCGACCTGCTCTCAGAGGATTTCACGCTGCCGTACATACGGCGCCTGGTGGCCCGCCGGCGTGATCAAGTCCGCCAGTTCCTGCTCGACAAGACCGCGCTGGCCTCCATCGGAAACGCCTACGCCGACGAGATCCTCTTCGCCGCGCGCCTACACCCCAAGACCTTTTGCCACAAGCTGCAGCCCGACGAAGTGCAGCGCCTCTATGCGGCTATCCGCAACACACTGGATAGCGCCATTCGCGAGATCCAGGCCCGCAACCTGCCCATCGAGGTCAAGGTGCGCGACTTCCTCAAGGTGCGCGGCCGCGCCGGCGAGCCCTGCCTGGTCTGCGGGACCACAATCCGCCGGGTGCGCGTGGGCCGTGACGACGCCTGCTTCTGCCCTATCTGCCAGCCCACCGAGCGCAAGCCTTTCGTGGATTTTCGCAACGTGCCGAAGAGACCAACAACTTAGCTCGACTGTGGGAAGCTGTTCCATGAGCACGCAAAGCTTCGGCGGGTCGGCGCTCTTTCTTGCAGCCTTTGGTTTGCTGGCAGTTTTCGGGTCACCACTCAGTCCAACGTCCTCTCTTGGATTTCCGGCGTGAGCACGACGTCGATCCGTCGGTTCCGCTGCCGGTTCGCGGCCGAATCATTGGGCGCCAGCGCCCGATATTCAGAGAAGCCCGCAGCGCCCAGATATTTGGGGGCCACCCCTTTCTCCTGGAGGTATCGCACGACCGTAGCCGCACGCGCGGCGGAAAGCTCCCAGTTGCTCGGAAACCTGTCGCGAAGCTTGGGACCGATCGGCACATCGTCGGTGTGGCCCTCCACCATGATCATGCGGTTCTCGATGCTGTTCAGGGCATTCGCCACCCTGTCTAGGACCTGCCTTCCGTCGGCGTGGATCTCGGTGCTCCCGGAGTTGAAGAGGACTTCTTCGACGACCGAGATGGTAAGTCGATCCCTGAGTTGTTTGATGGTGAGCTGTCCCTTGGCCATCTCGTCCTGGAGTTCCCTGGAAAGGGCCCGGTTGGCCTTGGTCAACTTATCGACTTTGGCCTGGTCGGCCTTCAGTCTCGTTTCGTCGGCCCTGAGCACACGCGATTCCTTCTCCAGGGCTGCAACCCTCTGATCGCATTCCTTGGTCGAGGCGCAGCCCACCAGGCCCAGTGCCAGCGTCAGTGCGATCAATGCCAGCTTCTTCATCGCATTCTCCCTTCGTGATTTGGGTGTCCCATGGTCCCCGGGCGCTTCCTTGGACAACTCTCCCGAGAACTGCGGCACAGAAGCCCCCTCGCTCCCTGTTCGATGCCCGAGACCGGCCATAGTTACGGACCGGGCGTGAGCTACGCGGTGGGATCCGCGCCGCGGATGGTCGGGACCGCCGGAATGCGCGCGCTCACCAGCCAACCGCGCACCCATTTCTCTGCTTCTTTGCGCGTGGTCACCTCTCGAATGGCCGTATCGACAAACCCCGCTTCCCCGAGAACATGCTGCAGATATCCAAGGGTGTGGCTGTAGCGGCCATGGGGATTGATGCGATAGCCCTTCGGCGCGTCCTGGGGCTCCGCGCGTTCAACAGTAAATATCAGAGCCCCTGTGGGGCGCAGCACTCTAGCGGCGGCCATGATGACATCAGTGAGATCGCCGAAGTAGACGAGCGTATCGGCCGAGACGATCAAGTCACTCGTCAGGACGTGCTGAGCGAGGAACGCTGTCAATTCTTGAACAACGAGCGTGTCGTACACCCCGCGGGCGCGAGCCAATTCGACCATGGCGGCGGATAGATCGACGCCGAGCAGGACGCGAGCGGCGGGGCGCAAGAGCGGGCCGCATAGGCCGGTGCCACAGCCGGCGTCGAGCACCGCCAGCCGCCCCTGAGGCTCGCCGAAGACCTGAGCAACCGCCTCGGCGATGAGCGCGGGTCCGCGGTAGTCGAGTCGAGCCAGATTCGCGTCGAAATTGGGAGCGAATCTCTCAAACTCAGCGCGCACGTACTCGTCCGACGCGCGAAGGGGTGCGGCTTCGCCAGAGCAAGCCGCGAGCAAATGGCGTGCGCGAGGATCATCGGGAAAGAGGGCGTGCCATCGGCGATAGATCTCGGCGGCCTCCTCGACGCGGCCGACAGTACTCAACAGCGCGCCCAGCTGGCGATGGGACTCTGCCTCTTGGGGCGCGAGACGCATCGCCTCGCGATAGGCATCCAGGGCTTCTTCCACACGGTCCAGGCTCCCCAGCGCGTTGCCCAAGTTCTGCCAGGCCGGCGCATGATCCGGTCTCAGCGCTATGACCTCACGAAATGTGACGACCGCGCCCTCCAGGTCGCCCCGCTCGCGGCGAACCGTACCCAGGTTGTTGAGGGCGTTTGCGTCCCTGGGGCGCAACTCAAGCGCGCGTCGGTAGTCCGCCTCGGCCTCATCGAGGCGGCGAAGCTGCTTGAGCACATTGCCCCGGTTGTTCAGGATATCTGGGTGGTCGGGTTTCAGCGCAAGCGCGCGTCCCATGAGCTGCAGGGCTTTCTCCGACTGACCCAGTTGATGCTCGGCCACGCCGAGGAAGTTCAGGGCATCAATGTGGTGAGGGGAGGCGGCCAGGATCGCGCGATAGACCTTCGCTGCCTCTTCAATGTGGCCTTCCTGATGCTTGCGTATCGCCGAAGCCAGGTCCTCGCGGACTGATTGGCCGGTGGCGTGGCGACCCAACTTCCTTTTGCGGCGCTTCAGTTTGGCTGACATAGGCTCACCTTGCGGGCACGAATTTGCTCGGAAGAGAAAAATCGCAGCCCGTAGGGCAGGCGTCAACACCGGATCTCCGGCGCCGGGGCACGCGTGATTGTCGCCGGCAATGACGTGGGCTATCGGTAGACCTCGGCGCTCGCGAGCGACGAACCCGAGCTGTCTCCGCCTGTGATCAGCACGGCTCCATCCGGCAACAACGTCGCCGCGTGGAACTCCCTTTCCGCGGCCATGCTGGCGGTGGCCGCGCAGGTGCCGGCGGTAGGGTCGTACAGCTCCGCACTCGCGAGGGAATTCCCCCAGGTCCCTCCGCCCTGGTATCCCCCAGCAATGAGCACCAACCCACTCGGGAGCAAGGTCGTCGTGTGGCAAGTCCTTGCCGCAGTCATCGAGCCGGTGGACGCAAATTTCCCGTTCGCGGGGTCGTATAGCTCCAGGCTGCTGCTCGCGAAATAGCCCTCAAAGCCGTGCGGCCCGCCCGCCACAAGCACGCTTCCGTTCGGCAACAGCGTGCCGGTGGGAGATGATCTTCGATTGCTCATGCTGCCTGTCGCTGTGAACGTCGCGGCCGTTGGGTCATAGAGCTCCGCGCTGACGAGTCCGTCATTGTTCCCGGTGTCAGTCGGCGCGACAAATCCGCCAGCAAGGAGCACGGTCCCGTCTCGCAGCAGAGTGGCCGCGTGTTGACGTCTTGCGACGGCCAAGTTGCCGGTCGGCGTGAATCTCGCAGTTGCTGGCTCGTACAGCTCGGCGCTCACCAGCGCGCTTGTGCCCGAGTATCCGCCCGCGAGGAGCACCATCCCGCTCTGCAAAAGAGTGGCGGTGTGCTCGGTCCTTGGTACGGTCAGGTTTCCGGTGACCGCGAATGTCCCGGTGGCTGCGTCATATAGCTCCGCGCCCGCACCGCCCCCTCCGCCGGTGACAAGGACCTTGCCCGTGGTCAAGAGCGTCGCCGTATGGCCGGACCGTGCCACCGTCATGTTGCCAGTGGCTGTGAATGTGCCGCTGCTCGGGTCGTAGAGCTCCGCGCTCGCAAGAGCCTGGTTGTTGCTGACACCTCCGGCGATGAGGATTTTGCCGCCGGGCAACAATGTCGCCGTGTGGTGGGACCTTGCCGCAGTCATGTTGCCCACCCGCGCGAAACCGGACGCGCCAGCTGCGGCAACGGACGCGTCGTTGCCGGCGGCGCCTCCTGTGCCCATCCCGATTGTGCCGCCGGTGCCGACTGCGCCGCCAGTCCTTCCCACGTCAGCCCTGCCCGGGTTGCCGCCGGTGCTCGTCAGATCGCTCGCGGAGTCCCAGGTGAAAGGAGCGTCAGCTCCGGTGCCGACTGCGCCGCCAGCCGGGACCGCGCCATCGGGAGTGCCGCCCTGGCGGGTTTCCTTGGAGCCGCAGCCGAGTGCTACGACAGCGGCGAAAAACCCAGCAGCGCTAGAGTGTCTTCGTATCAGGAGGCTCCCCATACTGAAGTTCCCGCCGGCCGAGAGAAAACGACCCCGCCACCGTCGACAATTTCGGAGCCGGGCCACGGGAAGGATTGATGAAGACAACGAACCATTGCGAGTGTCTTCCCCTACGCTAATGCAAGCGCGCTGCCAAGCCAAGTACGGCGCAATCTCGCGCCGTTGACGGGAGCGAGGACGACACGACTATGGCGCATATGTCATCCCCCGTGCCGAGATTCGCCTCTGTGGGAAAGGAAATTGAAGTCCAAGCCGGGGCGGAGAATCTGGCCAAGAAAGACGCGCGCCCATTAGAGTGGCCGCCATCCTCGCGCCCCCGCCTGCCCGTGCTAGAACCAGAGCATCTTGAGTCCTGACGGCCCCATAGGTCAGATGATGTCGTGGTTGGGTGCCGCGACGGTGTTGTGGTCGACACCATTGCTGGTGCTCATCGCGCTGGTGTTCATTTTCGACCCGAAAGGCGCGCTGGAGATCCTTGGGCTGAATCGCAAAGGCAAGGTGGACCAGTCATGGGCACCCTCCAGACGACGCTGGATACGCGCGGGTGCCTGCATCGGTGGGGTCTTGATGTTGTGGTGGACGGGCCTGTTGCTCGAGGTCATCCGTGGCGAGCTGGCCCAAGGCGGGCATGGCCTGCTCCGCTTCGCCTGGCGCGCGCACGGCGGCGTGACCCACGCGCTCCTGTTACTGGTTGGCGTCCCAGTACTGCTGGCGGGATCGGTGGTAATACCGGTCAGGGTGTGGCGGGTCACACGCGCGCCTACGGCAAGCCCGCCGTTCTAAATCCCTGGTTCCCTGCCCGTCGTCCCGAAGACACGCCCGTTGCTATCGCCTGGCGTAGATCCCCCTCGACCGCCGCTTCGGACCATCCTCGAGCGCCCATGCTGGATCCACGCCCACGGAACGGCACAGCTCCTCGTACGCCGCCTGCCGCTCCGCGCGAACGCGAGAACCCAACCGGAGATACAGCGGTCTGTGCGTCCAGTCGAACGACGCGGTCGAACCGCCATAAAGGAAATGCGCCAACGCCGCCGCGTGTACGCGGAGATCGTCGTTCCCCTTGACTGCACAGTACAGCAACCGCCGGCGTACGGCTTCGGTCGGGTGTGCCTCAGCCAGCGACAAAGCCTCCGTCAGGCCCTTGCCGGGGGTGACATTCGGCAGGGTATCAAGCAGAATGCTTTCGACTTTGTCGCTCGAAATGCGCTTTCGCGCCGCCAGGCGCCGGGTCGCGTGCAACCGGAGTTCGAGATTGCGGCTCGACAGCAGACCCTCAATCCCGTCCAGCGCGCGAGCCGTTCCCAGAGTGTCCAGCGCTTCGATGTCGCGAAAGTCGCTGCGGCGGGACAACAACAGATCCTCGGCCTGCTGCCTTTCCGTCGGGCAAAGACTCTTCAGAGCCTCCAGGTCGTAGCCAATCCCATCATGCCATTCCACGTAGCCAATGTTCACACTTTGCAGAAAGCGCTGGTATTCAGGGCTGGCCATCAGCAATCTCCATGAGAGATGGACATCTTGACTTGTCCGCAGGATTTGGTCCACTCTCCGTGCGGGATTGCGAGATGACACGAAAGCGACGCACACCATCCGACAGAGTTCCGGAAGAACTCCGCAGAGCGGGCCGATCCTTGGAGAACGAAGTCCTATCGCTCGCCCTGGAAGGGCTTGTGGCAACTCAACGCCGGCTGCGCCAACGGCGGCCCGAAGTCGCACCGGATCACGCCGATGAGTTGGATACCCATTGCCGACACGTCATGAGGTCCTGCTTCGAGATCGTCGCCACCACTCTTGCGAAACGAGGGGACCCGCTGCAGGCGCAAGGCCTGATCCTGAAGACCTATCCGTGGATAGACACCCACAATCTCGAGGAGCTCTTGCAGGAAGGCCTCTACTACGCGAAATAGCCACTTCGGATGGGCGTGGTAGTGGCCGGCCACTTCTGACACTCGGGGTTGGCTTCACAATCTCGTATCTGTGGGAGGCCGCTGGGAGCACCCAATGCGCTGCCCGCGCAACCTTCTTCAGCCCGCCATTGGCTCGTCGTCGCAGAGCCAACCCAAGTATTGGCTCTTGTCTTTCGCAATAATTGCCATCTTCTCATTGTCGGAAAGTTTGGCGATTCGAATTGCGTGCTTTGTGTAGTTTGGGTACTCAGCTTCGCTTACCCCGGACCCATCGAGCGTGCTGCCGCACCACGGAAATCAACCTAAGTCGGGGATTGATTCAGATAGAGCTCTTGGGGGATTGGAAGATTCGGGAGCCCTCCGACAGGATCTGCCCGATGCAAGAACGAAGCAGGTCGCTATAGGCATGAGCCATCTCAATCCAATGCGATGGCGAACGACGATGCGTTCTGTTCAGACTCCTCACCCGCTCCAATGCCTTCACATCGACATCTAGCCTCAGATCGCTAATCGCGTTCTCGATATGAACACGACACAGCATCCCGTGCGCGACGTAGTAGCCATCGGGAAGGTGTCCGCTTTCGAGGCCCCTGCGCAAGACTCTGGCACTGCCCCTGCGGAAGTTGGGTTAGCCAATACCTACATTCACCGCTTGGCCTGTACTAATTGCCGCAGATCTGAATATGCCTCTGGCACTACCCCAGCGCACTGCCCCAGCGCCCCCAACGAGGGTCGGTGACAGTCCCAGGGCGGCAGAGCATTTCCGGCTGATCAGGGTCAAAACGTGAGCGTCGTGCGGTGGCCGATGCCGAGGCCGATTAGGGCTCCGATCGTCGCCGTGAAGGCGCCCAAGCCGAGTCCGTACTTGAGCGCGTATGACTTGCATTCCCCGCGCTGACTTTCGTCGCTCGAGCATTGCATCGATTCGGCTGCTGAGCCGAGCAGTAGTCCCCCCACAAGACCGGGCAATACTCCGATCAAGGCCCCTTCGAGGGCCCCGAGACTCCGGTTCTTGTAGGTGATGGCCCGCGTACGGTCGAAGGGGATTTCCGTCAGGTTAGGGGAAGAGAGCCGGCTGTCCTCGCGAAAGATGAAGGAGCCAGCGTTTGCGCCAAGCAAGTACCCGGCGCGCGGCTCCGGGGTTGTGGCCGTGCTACCGGATGGCTGCAGAGCCACCTCCATTCGCCGATCGGATACTCCGCGCAGCACCGCTTGGGCGGCCGCAGGCGTAACCGGTCTCGTCACGGCCTTGGTGTTCGAGCACGCCATCGCTGGCAGCAAGGTCACTGCCACCGCCACAAACGTCGGTCTGCGATACCTCATGAGTGGCACAGCGCGAACCATCTTAACACCGCACGTCCCCATACAGAATGCGGTTCTGAGCCGCGAACCGTCGCTCATCGCTGGCCCACCGTGAGCATAGGGCGGACAAGCCCACTCTTCGCCGAACATCGTCGCGTGCCAAGGTGGCCGACAGCCATATCGCCTCTTCGCGATTGAGGTTGCAGAGGCCGAAGAGGAAACCCGAAAGCAACGCCCACGGCGAGCGGCTGGAAGGTGGCTCTCTGCGCGCGCAGAGCCAGCCCAATCGTCGCAACAAGGCAGAGATTCGTCAGGGCGAGGGGGGTGGGGGAAGCTGGGCAGCGCCCGCGTTCTGACCCTCACGCAACCATTTCCCGCCCCCGCCGAAAATCACGTATGCCGCGATCACTGCGCTTCGTACCTGAGAATGCCCTCGTTGAGGTCACCACCCGTACCTTGCAAGGCAGGCTGCTGCTCAGACCGTCGCCAGAACTGAACGACCTGGTTCTTGGTGTCATCGGCAAGGCCCAAGATCGCTACAGAATGGTCATTCACGCCTTTGTTGTGACCTCGACACACGCACACTACATTCTGTCCCCCACCAGCGCCGAGCAGCTTGCCCGGTTCATGCAGTTCGTGGACGCCAATATCGCCAAGGAAGCCGGACGCTTGCACCTGTGGCCGGAACGGTTGTGGTCGAGACGGTACCGGTCAATTGTCATCGCCGACGATAATGCCGCCCTGGCACGCCTTCGCTATGTCCTGGCCCACGGGGCGAAGGAAGGCCTGGTTGGGGGCGGCCCAGGGTCTTGGCCAGGCCCCCACTGCATCGCGGCTCTCTCCAGTGGCCAGTTGCTGCGCGGAACATGGTTCGACCGCGGCGCCGAGTACAAGGCCAGGCAACGTGGCGAGTCCGTCCTCGCCATGCAGTTCGCCACCACCTTCGACGTCAACCTGACCCCGCTCCCATGCTTGCGCCACCTGACTCAATCCCAGCGTCAGGCGGAGATTCGGCACATGGTGAGGGAAATCGAAGCCCAGGCCGAGGCGGAGAATCTGGCCAAGGGACGCACGCCTATGGGAGTGGCCGCCATCCTTGCGCAGGATCCACATTCGCGGCCGGCCTCCACGGACCGCAGCCCGGCACCCTTTGTCCATGCGTCGGACAAACAGACGGCACTCGAGTTCCGCGCCAAGTACCGTGTCTACGTTGATGCGTTTCGCTCAGGCGCTTGGCGGCTGAAGGCGCGGGCTGCCGATTTCGCGGAAATGTTCCCTTTGTGGTCGTTCCCGCCCGCCTTGCCATTCAACGCCCCGGCCTGACCGACGACAGCGTCCTACGCGTCCACGCCTCCACGCCACGGAAGCTGCAGACCCAGCGACGGGTGGAGTCTCTCCAGACCCCACGAGCGCATCGAACTGCAGCGGCCTTGCCCGTGTTTGCCTGCCCTCGCGAGGACCTCGGGCCTTCCAGTAGGCGTCCTGTCCGGCATCTCCACTGCCCATGGGCTCCTTCGCAGCTTTCCTGCCCGCCGGCCGGTCGAGGATCCGAGGATCCTGCAAGACTCTGGCACTGCCCCTACGCCGGCCGGTCGAGGATCCCGCAAGACTCTGGCACTGCCCCTGCGCGCCGCTGGATCCCGTACCTGCACGCGGCGGCCGAGCCCGTCGTATTCCCACCCCGTCTCCGCCCCGTCCGGCGTGCGCAGCAGCACCAGGTTGCCCGCCCCGTCGTAGCCCAGCATGGTCGAGTGCCCAGACGGATCGCTCACTGCCGAACCAAGACCGGCCAGCGAGGAGAGCAGCAAGGCTGCGGCGCGTAGCACGAGGACATCCTACTTCAACTTGACCATGCCGGGACAGATGCGGCAGCCTGACCGGCGATAGCGTCCACTCCCTCCGCGGCGCGGAAATCCCAGGCCCAGCGGTGGGAGTCTGTCCGGGCGTCGTGAACGCACTGAAACTTCGGCACCCTCCCCATCCCCGTCGGCCCTGCCGAGATGCTCTCGCCTTCCAACAGGCGCCGGGGCCGGCGCTTCACCTGCTCCTCGCCTCCCTTGCCAGCCCTTCACAGCGCCTGTCGGTCGAGGATCCTGCAAAACTCTGGCACTGCCCCAGCGTGCTGGCCGGCGACATGCTGGCCAGCACGGAGATGAGCAGGGCTGCCGAGTGAAGCACGCAGGACATCCCACTTCAGCTCGACCGTGCAGGGGCACCCAGGTGCACATTGACATCACTCGGCTCCGTTGAGCTTGACGAGGGTCCCTGATCCACAGGCACGGATTCCTCAGTGATCATCTCGGGCAAGATCGGGCCGTCAGTAAAGTTGTTCGAAATCCCGAACAACACTCAGGCCATCAGCCGGAATCTCACGAGGCCGCTCGTAGGCCAGCACCACACCATTGCTGTCCCGAAAAGTTTCGGGGTATTGCTTTCCGCTCCGGCATAGCATCTCACCGCACTGCGAACAGCTAAGCGTCTTTAGCTTTTCGTTGAGTGGAGGTCCTACGTAGACCATTTTGGTAATGTTGACTGCATAGAGATGTCCACAGCCTATGCACACAATGAGGTCATGTCCCTGGTTCTCCTCGGGAAACGTTATCCAGTGGCCGTCCTCCAACTGCCCCGCACTATTGGCAAGCGAAATCGGCCAACATCGCACCGGTTCGCTCTTCACTTGACAACCTCCACACTTCCATTGAGTACGTTTGTGTTCAGCGTTCCTGGGGCACGAACCGAAGGAGCCGTGATACTGTCCGCATTGATAGGATGTTCCACAACGTAATTGCGCGGGACGACATCGCTCACCGCTTCAGCGCCAGGTCTGTATTGGACTGTCAACACCTCGGGCGTAACACCTGGATTATGGTGAGTGAACTCCGCGATGGCTCCTTCGGGCGTGTTACTGAGGTACGTTCCATGGCTACCAAGCCGCCCTGGCTTTGTGCCTGGACGAAAGCCACTCTTGCGAATTGCGGCTGCCGCTTCGGGTGACGTCGCATGGTAGCCGATCCTGGTTTTCGCAGCCTTCGTTGTTCCACACAACTCGTTCAGTCCAAACGGATCCCTCCATGCCAACGAATCGGCAACATAGGCGTAGGGCGCCAGCCCACCTCTGAGCCCGATCGGATCCTGGCTGACGTACTCGCCCGCCTCAGGGTCGTAGTACCGGAACCTGTTGTAGTAGAGCCCCGTTTCCGCGTCCTCGTACTGGCCGGGCCAGCGGAAGGGACACGCTTGCCGGTCGCCGACGATGTTGCGTAGCTCGCCATAGATGCTGACGTCGGCGGACCACAGGGTCTTGCCAGCGGCATCCAGCATCGCGGTGGGGGTGCCGAGGTGGTCGGTGATGATGCTGTGCTGTTCGTTGCCGCCAAGCTTCGCGATGGGAGTGAAGGTTTCGGGTTCGAAGATCCAGGTGGTGAAGGGAGCGTCGCCCCTCTCCCCAACCCTCTCCCCGCTGCGCGGGGCGAGGGGGCCGGAGGTGGTGAAAGGAGCGTCGCCCCTCTCCCCGCTGCGCGGGGCGAGGGAGCCGGAGCTTGCTTCGTTCCCGCTCTCCCCGCTGCGCGGGGTGAGGGGGGCGGAGGGCGGCGGGCCTTGGGCGGGCTGCTCGGAGAGCACGGCCTGGCGCTGGCGGATTGCGGCCTCGGTGGCGGCGGCCTGGCCCTCGGGCGCGGGGGCGACGTCGGCGGGCAAAGCCGCGGGATCCACTTCCACCCACTCGTGCACGGGCACGTTGCCGTCCCAGACCCACTTCGTGGTCTTGCCCTGGTACTTCTTCCACACCCGCCTTCCCAGGGCGTCGTAGCCGAATTCTACTTCCTTGCCGTCGGGGCGCACCACCTTGGCCAGCATCCCGGCGGCGTTCCACTCGTATTTCCAACACCGGCCGTCGGGCAGCAGTTTCTGCGCCAGGTTGCCTTCGGGATCGTACGAGTATCTCGTCACACCCTCGGGGGCGTAGCTCTCGAGCAGCTGACCGGCTAAGCCGTACTTGCGGTCGCGCCGCTCATTCGTCCTGAACAGATTCCCGACCGCATCGGGCATGCGCAGGTCCACCTTGCCGTCTTGGTAGGCCGCCGACACCAGGTTGCCCAGCCCATCGTGGCTGAACTGCACCGGGCCGCGCAGAGCATCCACGATCATCTTCAGTCGGTCGTTGGGCTCCCAGACGTACGACTTGGCTCCCACCAGCTTGCGACCGGACCAGATCTCGTGCTTGACCGGCCGGCCTAGTTTGTCGCGCTCCCAGCGGCTGCGCACACCGCCGGGCAGATGGCGCTCCAGCTCTAGGCCGAGCTGGTCGCGCGTGAATCGCGCTTCCCAGGGGGAGGATCCAGCGTCCTTCTTCGGTTCGCTACCGGAGGACACCACCGGTCCGCCCCCAGCCCGCATCGCGATCACGTCCCCCACAACATTGCGCTCGATCTCCAGCGCGTGGCCGCGGCTGGTCTTCATCCGCAGACGCAAGCCCAGGGGGCCGTACTCGCTTGCGACGGTGTCTACCCCTTGTTTCTCTTTCACCACCCGGCCCAGGATGTCGCGCTCCAACTTCACCACCGCGGTTCCGTTGTCTGCCGCAACCAATTCGCCGTCGGGGCGGTAGGTGTACTTCTCCTCGCCCACCGGAGCGCCCGCCGGGTCCAGGTGTTTTACGCCCACCACGCGGCCGGCCTTGTCGTACTTGTACTCGCTGGCCAGACCCGCGGGCCGCAGTACCCTGTGCACCCGGCCGGCCTTGTCGCGCTGGTATTTCCGGCACAGGCCGTCGAAGCCGTACTCTTCGCTCACCTCGCCGGTCGGCCCCAGCACGAACCGGTAAACGGCCCCTGCCTCGTTGTGGATGGCCACAAGCTGCTCCTCGGTGTCATAGCTGAAGTGCACCGTGGTTCCGGCCTGAGCACGCTTCACCAGCCGTCCCATCCCACCGTACGCGAACTGCACGTCGTACTGCTGGTCCTTGACTGCCACCACATTGTCTTCCCCGTCGTAGCGCAGCTCGCGCACGTTGCCGTCGGGCTCATATACCCGCGCGATCCGGCCCAGCGCATCTACTTGCCGCCGCTCGATGTTGCCCGCTGGATCCCGTACCTGCACGCAGCGGCCGAACCCGTCGTATTCCCACCCGGTCTCCGCCCCGTCCGGCGTGCGCAGCAGCACCAGGTTGCCCGCGCGGTCGTAGCCCAGGACAGTCGAGTGCCCAGACGGATCAGCGACTGCCTCCAGCCGCGGCCCGGCCCACACAAACCGCGTGCGCTGACCGAGCGCGTCCTCGCGTTCTATCAGTCGTCCCTGCTCGTCGTAGCGCCACTTCCACTCGCCGCCTGCCGGTCCCTGCAGCGCCACCGGCCGATCCTGTGCGTCGTACGCAATCTTGACCACGCTGCCGTCGGGCGACTTCTCCTCGACTAGATTGCCCCGCTGGTCGCGCACCGATTCAGTCACCTGGCCAAGGGCATCCGTCTCGGCCACCACCTCGTTGAACTTGTTGCGCTCGCTCAGGGTCACGTTGCCCAGGGCATCCACCGTCTTCCACACCAGACCGTCGCGGTGGTGGTACACGGTCTTCTGCCCAAGCGAATTCTCAACCTCCGTCACCCCGGGCTGGTAGCGGAGCTTGTGGTCGTAGATCCCGTCGTCGCCCCAGGTGCGGATGCAGCGGGCGTGCTCGTCGCTCCCGTCGTACTCGAAGTAGAACGACAGCCCGTTGCGGTTCACTTCGCGCGCCAGCAGGTGGTCGCGGTACTCGAAGCGCATCGCCTGCTCCAGCGCGTTCCATACCGTCACCAGGTTGCCGCGATCGTCGTACTGGTAGCGCGCGAGAATGACTCGCTGCTCCGGGTTCTCGGGGTGCGGCCCCTCGATACGCTCGATCTGCCCGTGCCGGTCATGATGAATCGCAAAAACGCGGCCGCCTGAATCCACCATCTGGGCCAGCAGCCCGGCCGGGTTGTAGTGCAGACTGATGCGGTTTCCAAGCGCGTCCTGCATGCGCACCAGGCGCTGATAGTGGCTGCCTGGGCCGAAATGGAATTCCAGACCGTCAGCCGCGCGCACGCTGTAGCCGTGCTCGTCCCTGCGCAGGGTCAGCTTCTCTTTGCGATCGAAGTGCTCCTCGCCCGGCGCCAGTGGGGGCAGGGGCAGATGCCGCCCGTCCGCCGTGCGCAGGAGCAGCACCTTGTCGTCCACGTGCAACCCCACGTCGTAGCTGTGGTGCCA
>PMIX01000451.1 GCA_003158395.1 Myxococcales bacterium
CGTCCGGTAAACTCACGCTAGAACGGCCGCACCTTCGAACCGACCAGATCGGAGATCGGCAAGAGCCTGGTTAGCCTGGATGAGTGGATACTGCGTCGTCTTGGTGGCAATGCCGATCTCCGGGGCCAAGCGGAGAAAGTCGATTCCATCCGAGCGCGAGAGATTGGCGACCGACACAAGCTGCCGCTCTTCCCATAGCAGCCGATAGGGAAAGCTCGGGATATCGCTCATATGAATGCCGGCGCAAACAACGCGTCCGCCCTTGCGGACCGCCTTCAGGGCAAGCGGCACCAGAGCACCCACAGGCGCAAAAAGGATGGCGGCGTCGAGCGGCTCGGGTGGTGCTTGGTCAGATCCGCCAGCCCAGGACGCGCCCAAGCGCTGGGCGAAGGTTTGGGTGGCAACGTCTCCCGGCCGCGTGAAGGCAAACACCGATCGCCCTTGCCACTTCGCCACCTGTGCCACGATGTGAGCCGCGGCGCCGAAACCGTAGAGCCCCAGCTTCTTGCCGTCGCCCGCAATCACCAACGAGCGCCAACCAATAAGNNGTGGCGAAGCCTCCATCGCGCGTGTATCCAGTGAAAAGTGGATGATCGCAGAGATTCTCCTGGCCGCCCGTGCAATAGGGGCAAACGCCACAGGTACGGGCGAGCCATGGAATACCAACGCGCGCGCCGATGCTCAGCTCCACGACGCCAGCCCCAATTGCATCGATGCGGCCTACGATTTCGTGGCCAGGAATGATCGGTACCGTGGGATTGGGGAGTTCGCCATCCACGACGTGCAGATCCGTGCGGCAGACGCCGCAGGCGGCCACCTTGATTCGAAGCTCGCCCGGTCCGGGCTGCCGATCGGGCAGCTCCGTCCATTCGAGGGGAGCCCCGATCTTCTTTAGCGTCATTGCGTGCATGGATTGCGTCCCGGTCTGGCCAGGCATCGGCTTGGCCTCATGATGTTCCCGCTTGGGTGGCAGTTTCCGCGCCACAGAGGTGGCGAAACACGCTCGGCAGCAGCTCGGGCAGATCCTCGGCGATGAGGCCGGGGCCAAACTCGTTGGCGGCGGCACTGTGCAGCCACACTGCGGCCGCTGCTGCAAGAAACGCGTCCATGCCTTGGGCGAGCAGGCCGAGCACGATTCCGCTCAACACATCGCCGGCCCCGGCGGTGGCCAGGGTCGGCGGTGCGTTGGCGTTGATGATCGCCCGCCCGTCTGGAGCCGCGATCACCGTGTCGCTGCCTTTGAGGACGATGACGGCACCACTGCGACGGGCGGCGGCTCGCGTTCGAGTGAGCTTGTCGCCGCTCGGGTCGAACAAACGACGGAACTCACCATCATGCGGTGTCAGAACGCATGGCCCGACGATCGCCCTGTCGAGAGAGACAGGATCGTCCTGGAAGGCCGTCAGCGCATCCGCGTCGAGCAGCGTAGGTCGCCCGGTCCCCAACATGGCCCGCACCTGCCCGCGGGTGGTCTCGCCAGCTCCGGCACCCGGCCCGATGAGCAACGCCGAAAAGCGACAATCGCCGAGCAGTCTATCGAGCTCTTCTGGGGACGCGAGTGGTTCAACCATGATGCTGGCCAGCGCCGCACCGTAGATTGACAGGGCGATCTCGGGCACCGCGATGGTCGTCAGTCCAGCGCCGGCGCGGGCGGCAGCGCGAGCCGCCATCCGGGCGGCCCCCGTCATCGGGTAGCCCCCGACGATCAGCGCGTGACCGCGCGTATACTTGTTGTCATCGTCGCGCGGCCGCGGCAAGTGCGAAATCCAGAGTCCGGGGTCATTCTCGAACGTGTCGGGGTCGATCCGCTCCAACACCGAAGCGGGGATGCCGATATCGGCGACGACGACCTCGCCGCACAGCGATCGGCCGGGCAACAGCAGGTGGCCCGGCCTCTTGCGGAAGAAGGTGACGGTCAGAACTGCGCGTACCGCTCCCAGGGCCTCGCCGGTATCGCCCATCAGCCCGCTCGGTACGTCGACGGCAACGATCGGAACGTCGCTACGAGCGGCGGCGGCCAAAGTCTCGGCGGCCGCTCCCTCGACCGGCCGGGCGAGCCCTGACCCAAAGATCGCGTCCACCACCAAGTTCGCCCCGTCGAGCACGGCGGGCGTGAGGGGCTCGATGGCGCCGCGCCACCGTTCCGCGTGGGGGCGCAGTTCCTCCGGCAAAGTCTCATTGAGCCCGAGCAGCGCGATCCGAACGGGCCAGCCGGCTTCGGCAAGGTGGCGGGCGGCCACGAAACCGTCGCCGCCGTTGTTGCCGGGACCACACAGCACCGTGACGGAACGCGCGGAATAGTGCTGCGCGATCTGCCGTGCGACGGNNGGCGGACGTCGAGCAGGGCTGTGTGGGCGTTCATCATATCTGTGTCGGAAGAGCGAAGTCATCCACGCAGGCGTGCATGATGCTGGCAGCCTTTGCGATGACCGCCGCCCGCTCCGCAAAGCTCGTCTGCCGCCACTTCTCGAAACAGAGCGCAGCGCCTTCAAGCGCCGTTTCGACCTGCCTGTCGTCGAGGTGCTCGAACGTCTTCAGGAGTTTGTACGGGTTGACGCTTTGATAACTCATGATGTTTGCCCTTTCGCCTTCGCTCTACGCTGAATCGCGTAGCCAATTGCCACAGCTTGTTTGGGTGGCTTGCCCGCTGCGATCTCGGTCTTGATGTTCTTGTTTCGCGCTGTCTTCGAGGCTGATTTGATGAGAGGCATGGCTAATCAAACCTTCAGCACGACCTTGCTTATACCGCCCGCTTCGGCAAGCCGCCCTGGAGCGCCCAAACAAGAGCAATCTCGACCCAACCGGCTTCGAGCCTTGTCCTATGGGCACGGAACGGAATGCACGGGCAGACCATCTTCATGTCGCGCACGCGGTCGTGCCGTAGTGGCTGACAAGGAGAGAAGGGGGTGCCATGCTTGGTTTCCAGGATAACCTCCTGATCGCCGACGAAGCTGCAACGCCAATCATCAAGCTCGCGGTCGACGCGATACCGTCGTCCGCCCCGAGCACGGCGGCGCGCAGTCACCCAACGCGCCCACTTCGGCGCTCTTCCTGGCCTAGCGCGCGCAGCCGCCTCGCTCTCTCTTCAGCACCTCATGGGGAGGCAACCGGCTTTGCCTTCTCGCCCTTGCAGCAATTCTCCGTGCAGTGCACCGGCCCCAATACTGTCAGGATCTTGCTCCACGTATCCTTGTGCACGGTTCTTCGTGGTAGCACACGTCCCATGGCTGGGCCGGCCTTCCTCGCTTGCTGCACGCCTCGCTCAAGTTGCTCCAAATCGAGGTACTCCTCACCGTCCAGTAGACGCGCGGCCGTCTCTGCGGTGCTCACGCTGGCGACTTCATCGTCGGAGAGCAGCTTCAGAACGCTCTCCCGGACGATATTTTCGGTGCGCATGTCACTTTTCATGGTTGCTCCAATCGGGTTTGTGGGTTGCGTTACTAG
>PMIX01000092.1 GCA_003158395.1 Myxococcales bacterium
CACCGAGCCGCCGGTTGCCCTGCCACCAGGGCCGGCACCTGCGCTCACCGAGCCGCCGGTTGCCAAGGTGGTACCGCCCGAGCCGCCCTTCGCGACAATCGTGTCGGTGGTGCCGCCCGCCCCACTCGTGCCGCCACCCTGGGACGCGGCGCCACCGGTACCTGTGCTGCCCGATTGGCTGTAAGCGGCCTGGTCGAGCGGAGTTCGTATCCCGCAGGCTATCGGGAAAAGAAGGGAAAGCATCAGCCATGGATTCAAGCAAACTCTTCCCATATGAGTCCTCGCAGAAGTGCGCACAACGCGCCGCGCGGAACGGATGATAGCACTTCTCCTCGCAAGCGGTGCCATGGCAGAAGTCCTATTCACCCCAGCCCGCGACGATTGCCTGCGCCGCAGCCAGGTCCTGGGGCGTATCGATTTCACGCCAGTGGCCGTCGATGAAGACTGGCTCCAGTCGAATGCCCTGGTCGGCCAGGGCGTTCAGGGCATCGGTCAAGTAGGCCTGTCGCAAGGTCGGAGCGCGGCCAAAAGGAGCCTCCAGCCCGCCTGTCGCAAGAGCCCCGTCCCAGACCGCGCGCAGTGCCGCAACTCCCGCAGCGGAGAAATACGCCAGGCCGATGAACTCACCCGCGGCCTTTTCGCGCGCCACCGCACCCTTGCCCACGCGCACGACCCGCAGGCCCTGTCCGTCGGTTAGGGTCAGCTCGGCCTCGGACACCGGGTGTAGCGTGCGGCCCTGATAGGCGTCCGCCCAGCGCCGGTCGATGACCAGCAACACAGGCGTCCCGTCGGCTGTGCGCGCG
Source organism: Myxococcales bacterium (assembly GCA_003158395.1). GTDB lineage: Bacteria > Myxococcota_A > Polyangia > Fen-1088 > Fen-1088 > Fen-1137. The sequence goes on from PMIX01000092.1 coordinate 804, forward strand.
CGCGCGGCAAGGCGCGCGACCACCTCCGGCGTGTACACGATGTCACAATAGGAGAAAAAGAAGCCATCCGGCAGATGATCAGCCGCGCAGAACAGCGACGCCAGGATGTTGTTGTGGACCCAGTCGGGGTTGTCGACGAAGCGAAGCGCGGCGCGACCCCCGCGAATGCGATCGCCGAGATAGCCGCGCACCACCACGATGTCGGAGATGCCCGCCGCCGCAAAGGCGCGCAGTTGCCAATGCAGGATGGGCTGGCCGGCCACGCGCACCATGCACTTGGGAATGTCCTCGGTCTCCGGGCCGAGGCGCCGGCCGCGGCCCGCGGCCACGATAATGGCTTTGCTGCTGCTCACCCGGTTGATCTACCTAGCTTGCGCAGGACCGCAAGAATCGTGCGGGCGGCATAGGCGGCGTTGATGGCCAGGTACACGTGCAGAAAGAGATCCAGGCGATTGGCGGCGGCCACAAACACCAGGTAGCTCGGATAGTGGATGAGAAAACGGCCCAGGGATTCCACGGCTGCCAGCGCCTTGGCAAGAACCGACCGCGGCAGGGCGGGAGCCGGCACGCCTCCATCCAAGCCATCGCCGTAGTCGCCAGCGGCCTGCGGCCGGGGCGCACCGGTGGCGCGCAGGTACTCGGGCCGGCGTACGAACGTGGTCAGGCTGATGGCCGAGGCCACCGCCACGAGTCCGGCCAGCGCCTCGACCAACCACTGCGTGCGGCTATCGCCACGCCACAGGCGCACGCCCGTGGCGGCCACTAGCAGAAAAGCCTTCAGCTCGTCCATCAGGAAATCCAGGTGCGCACCCACTGGCGACGAGGTTCCTCGCAGCCGAGCGAGCTGCCCGTCCACACAGTCGAGCACATAGGACAGCTCAAGCACGGCGACCGCGATGAGGAGGCCACCCCATCCAGGCAAGGTGAGCAGCAAGGCCGCGGCCGCCACAAAGACCGCCAGCGAGGCGAAGGTGACCTGGTTGGGGGTGGCGCGACCCCTTGCAAGGGGGACCACCAAGACCGCAGCCAGTGGCCGCGCCACCAGACGATTCCACAGGATGTCCCTAGGCTTCCTCGTGCGCCGGTATGAATCGGCGATTTGTGAGAATAGGCTCACGGTCAAGGGCCCAGTAAAGCGCTCCGGCGTCTGAGCGCCAAGCTGAATCTAGGGCAACGGCAGGCCGTAGTAGCTGGAGTAGGCCACCACGATGGCCACACCCAGCACGACACCCAGGACCACGTGAACCAGCAAAGGCCAGTCGCCCACCCCGCGTCGGGCGCGTGGCTTGCCCGAGCCAGATCGCGGGTCTTCGCGATCGACCGCACGTGATTCGCGCTGGTCGGCAGCGAAGGCCACAAGCCGCACGGTCGGCGGGTCCACCCGCCGCGTAGGCGGCGGGAGCAGCTTCGGAGTGGGTTGCGCCAGGTTCGCCGCGACGACAGGCTCAGGTGGCGGAGTGTCCACGAACGCGGCCGGATCCTGCATGTCCTCTGACAGCTCGACAAGAGAGGGCCGTGCCTCGCTTCCGCGTGGTGGCGTCGAGGGCTGCACAATCTCGCCGGAAGTGCGATTGAGCGCTGACGGGGCGCTATGCGCTGCCGTGGCCAAGGCTCCGCGAATCGCATCAGCCGATGGCGATGCAGGCGGCGCCGAGGGGCGCGGGTGAGGAGCCGCGTAGGGCTCCGGTTCAAGGGCCGTGGATGCCGTTGGGGTTGGAGGCAGCGCGGCTGGTGAAGGCGTTGTGCGCTCGACCGGCGCGGTAGGCACGCCGGAAGGCGCGGAGGTTGGCGGGGCAAACTGAGGCGGAGCTGCCGCCGAGCCGTCCAAAAGGTTCGGAGACGTGGCAGCCGGCTCTGGCACCAGAGGGGACATTGGCCGCGCAGGTTGCTGCGCGTCGGAGGGCTTCGCCACGAGCGAGGGGACTGGAGCATTCGACGAGGCAGTGACTTCTCGCGCATCGTCGGCGGTGGGGGCGGCGACGGGAGGCGCAGAGAGAGGCGCTTGTGCGGCGCGGACCGTGGTGGTGCCGACGGAAGGCGCGGATAGAGGTGCTTGAGCGGCGTGGGCGGCGGGGGTGGCGACGGAAGGCGCAGA
>PMIX01000182.1 GCA_003158395.1 Myxococcales bacterium
ACGGCCACGGTCGCAGGTGAACACGAAGAAGCGACGGTCCGGTTTGCGGCGACGAACTAGCACCAGGGCATTGTGCCCCATCGCCCGGCGGCACGCCAGGCATCAGCACCAAGCAGCAGGCTCAGAGAATCGGCCGAGGGGGGAGGCAGTCTACCCCCTCACTCCCAAGCTCGGGCCGCCGAGCCCCAGCTGCGCAAGCTGGACGCGGAAATTCGCGGCAGTGGTGAAGACCTGGCCCTGGATGCCGAGTGCACTGGCGGCGTCCACAAAGGCAGGTATGTCGTCGAAGAAGGCGCAGGCCTCGGGCGGGCTGCCCACCCGGCGCAGCGCCGTGCGGAAGATCTCGGGATCCGGCTTTGCCAGCCCGAGCTCGTGGGACAGCACCAGAGCGCTGAAGCGCTCGAGTAGGGGGAGCTGCGGCCGCAGGAAACGCCACTGCAGCTCGTTGGTGTTGGAGATCAGCGCGACCTTGGTGCGACCGAGCAGGCGTTCCACCATCGGGAGGACTTCCTGGTGGATGCGGAAATAGCAGGTCCAAACCTGGAAAAAGGTCTCCGCATCCATCACCGCCGTTGCACCGGAAGCCTTGCTTGTCGCGCGCCGAAGTTGGTCGCCTGCCAGGGTTCCGCGGTTGCAGGGATCCCAGAGGGCCAGCAGGCGTTCGCGGATGACCTCGGGCGGGGCGCCGCCGTACTCGGACAGGCGGCGGAAAAGCACATCGTCGTCGTGAAAGGCAAGCACATTGCCCAGGTCTAGGAAGACGGCTTCGATTTCCGGCATGACGGTCAGGCGTCTTGTACCGGAAGGAACTGAATATCCACGATCTGGTACTCCCGGGTGCCTTTGCCTGTGCGCAAGCTGACGGTGTCGCCCTTTTCGCGACCGATGAGGGCACGCGCCAGCGGGGCCGAGATGGCGAGGCGTCCCTCCTTGATGTCGCCCTCGTAATCACCCACGATGCTGTAGCTGGTTTCGTCGCCGGAATCCGTGTCGGTCAGGCGAACCGTGGCGCCGAAGACGACGCGATCGCCGGACAGCTTGGCCGGATCGATGACCTCAGACTGGGCCAGGATGCTGTCAATTTCGCGCGAGCGTCCCTCGATGAAGCTCTGCCGCTCTTTGGCCGCGTGGAATTCGGCGTTTTCCGAGAGATCACCGTGGGCGCGCGCCACTTCGATGTCGAGCACGTTCTTAGGACGTTCCACCTCGCGCAGGCGCTTGAGCTCCTCGCGCAGCTTCNNCCACCAGATGGACATCGCCGTCCATCATGCGGTCCACGCAATGGGGCCGGCCTTCGCGCACCTTGTTCACTCGCGTGCAGGGCAGGCCGGCCTGGCTCAGGCGGGTGTGCGTGCCGTTGGTCGCGAGGATACGGAAGCCCAGCTTGCCCAAGTGGCGGGCCAGGTCCACCGCGGCGGTCTTGTCCGCGTCCTTGATGGACAAGAGGGCAGTGACCGGCTTGTCGCCGCCGGGAATGGGCAGGCGCGTGCCGGCCGCGATCTGGCTCTTGGCAAAGGCAGCCTCGAAGCTGCTGTCGATGCCCATGACTTCGCCAGTGGAGCGCATCTCAGGCCCGAGCAAAACGTCCACGCCGCCGAACTTGACGAAGGGGAAGACGGCTTCCTTGACCGCCATGTGCGCGGGCGAAACCTCCCGGATGCCCAGCTCGCGCAAGGTACGGCCGGCCGCGATCTTGGCCGCGACCTTGGCCAGCGGCACCCCGATGACCTTGGACACAAAGGGCACTGTGCGCGAGGCGCGCGGGTTTACCTCTAGGATGAATACGCCGCGGCCATCACGCGGCACCGCGAATTGCACATTCATCAGGCCGCGCACATCCAGCTCGCGCGCCAAGGCCCGCGCCTGATCCCTGATGATCTGCACGGTCTCGCTGGGCAAGGAGAAGGGCGGCAGGCAGCAGGCTGAGTCGCCCGAGTGGATGCCGGCCTCTTCGATGTGCTCCATCACACCGCCAATGACCACGTCGTGGCCGTCAGCCACGACGTCCACGTCGACCTCGATGGCGTCGCGCAGGAACTGGTCCACCAGGATGGGCGCGCTCTCGTCGCCCTTGCCGCCGCCCGAGGCCAGGCTCTCGCGCCGGGCTGCCTCCAGGGCCACCCCAACGAAGGTGTGCAGCCCTGCGGCGTCGTGCACGATCTCCATGGCACGGCCGCCCAGGACATACGAGGGACGCACCATGACCGGATACCCGATCTTTTCCGCGATGCCGCGCGCTTCCTCCAGACCGTGCGCCGTCCCCCAGACAGGCGCGCGCAGGTTGAGCTTGCGCACCAGCTCGCCGAAACGCTGACGATCCTCGGCGCGGTCGATGGCATCCGCGCTGGTGCCGAGCAGCCGGACGCCCGCTTTCTGCAAGGGCACGGCCAAGCGCAGGGGCGTCTGCCCGCCAAACTGCACGATCACGCCTTCGGGCTTCTCCGCGTCGACGATTTCCAGCACGTCCTCGCGGGTGAGAGGCTCGAAGTACAGTCGGTCGGAAGTGTCGTAGTCGGTGGAAACGGTTTCCGGGTTGCAGTTGACCATGAGGGTCTCAAAGCCCTCCTCGCGCAAGGCCATCACCGCATGCACGCAGCAGTAATCGAACTCGATCCCCTGCCCGATGCGATTGGGTCCGCCGCCCAGGATCACGATCTTCTTCTTGCCCGTGGGCCGCGATTCCGATTCGGCGGGACAACGTCGATCCGTTTGCGAAACCCTCTCCCCGTCGGGGAGAGGCACGGATATGGCCTCTCCTGGCTCCCCGCCGACACCTTGAATGGGGTGCCCTCCCAGGGTTCCAGTTTCGTACGTCGAATAGAGATACGGGGTATGCGCCTCGAATTCGGCGGCGCAGGTGTCCACCCGCTTGAACACCGGCCGGATGCCATGGCGCAGGCGCGCCTGGCGCACGTCCTCCTCAGCAACCCCGGCCAGCTTCATCAGCCGGCGGTCAGACATGCCGAGCTGCTTGCAACGGAGCAACCCGGCTGGATCATCCAGCAGGGCTGCGCCGGCCAGGCGGGCTGCTTCGTCCTCGTCCACAAGCTGCTTGACTTGGGTCAGGAACCACGGGTCGATGGCAGTCAGCGCCTGCGCCTCGTCCACGGTCATGCCCAGACGCAGGGCCTCGGCCAGTTGCCACAGCCGATCCGGTCCGGGCTGCGCGATCAGGCGGCGCAGATCCTCGAGCGGCGGCACGCGATCGAGGTCGAAGCCCCAGCGCCCGATTTCCAGCGAGCGCAGCGCCTTGCCCAGAGATTCCTTGAACGTCCGGCCAATCGCCATGACCTCGCCGACTGACTTCATCTGCGGTCCCAGGGTCGAATCGGCGCCCGGGAATTTTTCGAAGGCGAAGCGCGGCACCTTGGTNNGAGGCCAGGGCCGAGCTGCGCGACACGCGCGGGTTCATCTCGATGACCACCATCTCGCCGTTGTGCGGATCCACCGCGAACTGGATGTTGGAGCCGCCGGTGTCGACCCCGATCTCGCGGATCACGGCCAGGGCCGCATCGCGCATGAACTGGTATTCCTTGTCGGTCAGGGTCATGGCGGGCGCGATGGTGATGGAGTCACCCGTGTGCACGCCCATTGGGTCGAAGTTCTCGATCGAGCAGACGATGACGGCGTTATCTTTGCCGTCACGCATCACCTCCAGCTCGTATTCCTTCCAGCCCAGCACCGACTGCTCGACCAGCACCTCGTGGCGCGGGCTCTGCTGCAGGCCCCACAAGACCTTGCTGTCGAACTCCTCGCCGTTCCACGCGATGGCCGCGCCTGAGCCGCCCAGGGTGAAGGATGGTCGCAGGATGACCGGATAGCCGCGCCCGGTGCGGCTGGCCAACTCGTCGCGGATCTCGCGCGCCTCGGCCGGCGAATGCGCATAACCCGAAAACGGCACGCGCAAGCCGATGGCGCTCATGGCCTGTTTGAAGAGGTCGCGGTCCTCGGCCTTCTCAATGGCCTGGATCTGCGCGCCGATGAGTTTGACCCCGAAGCGATCGAGCACACCGGCGCGGCCCAGCTCGACGGTGAGGTTGAGCGCGGTCTGGCCGCCCAAGGTGGGCAGAAGCGCATCGGGCCGCTCACGTTCGATGATCTTGGCCACGAAATCCACGGTGAGTGGCTCGACGTAGGTGCGGTCGGCCATCTCCGGGTCGGTCATGATGGTGGCCGGGTTGGAGTTGACCAGCACCACCCGGAAGCCCTCCTCGCGCAAGGCCTTGACCCCTTGCGTGCCTGAGTAGTCGAACTCGCAGGCCTGGNNGATGACGATGGGGCCGGAACCGATGATGAGGACGGATTGGAGATCGGTTCTTCGAGGCATTACTCGGACCGCTTCCGGTCAAGGATGTGGCCCTCTCGGTCGAGCTGGAAGCCCTCGGGCAGTTTCTTTTCCACGCCGCCCCGGTGACCATGCACCAGCCAGCCGAGCTCGGCGAATCCCTCGGCGATGCGGATGCGCAGGCGCAAGCTCTCCTCCGTATCGGAGACAAAGAGTTGCAGGAGCGCCTCGCGCGCCACCTCTTCGTTCTTCAGGCGCAGCAGACTTTCCACCGCGGCGAAGCGCACGCCTTCGTCCATGTCAGCCAGATAGGGCACTACCAGCGACGGCGCCCTCGCATCCTTGAGCTGGCTGAGATAGCGCAGCAATTGAATCTTCTTGGTCGGGTCACGTTCGTAGCCCGGTTCGTGCTCGGCCAACACCTGCTCGACCAGGGCAAATTCTTCTTCCTTGCTGGCCACCTTGGGCAGAAGGCGCAGCGGCCACGACACCGAATCCGCGGAGCGCAGGTAGCGCTTGACCGCCGGCAGCGCCGCGCGGCCTTTGGCCGCAACCGTGTCGAAGGCCCACTCCTTCTCTTGCTCGTCCTCGATGGACTTGTCGTACACGACACCGAACCGGCACAGCAAGCCATAGAGGGCTGCTTCGGAGCCATCGTTGGCCAGCGCTTCCATGGCCTTGTAGCGCTCAGGCGACTGCAAGTACTTGTGCGTCGCACGCCGGATGAGGTTCGCCAGGGTGCGCTCCTCGCGCTTCTCCTTCGAGAAGTGATCGAATAGGCCCATGGGTCGGCGGAATCTATACCACAGCGATTGCAGGTGCTAGCAGGGGACTTNNTTGGTGTATACACGACCTTTCACTTGGGCTTCACAGAGTTGAAAAGACGCCTTTGGCGCTGGCTTGTCGATGGCCTCGTTCCCATGAAGGTGTTCGCGTGGGGAGCCCGCCGGCTCCCCCCGCGCCGCGCGTGGCGTACCATCGCAGGAGGGTTTGGAAACCTCTTGAGGGTTTCCATATCAGAGGCCGACGCCAAGATCTTCGGGGTCTGCTTCCTCGTCCTTCTGCCCCTGTACTGGGCGCCACTTTTCGTCACCGAAATCTTGCCCGGGCTGGACCTGCCACTCCATCTGGCGCTGGCCGACATGCTGGGAAAGCGCGGCTCGCCGGCCTCTCCCTACGCGGCCTTCTACGAGGGCAGCCTGCGCTTGGCACCCTACGCGGCCCACTACCTGATGCTGGTCGGGCTGGGCAAGGTGATGAACCTGCTCGCCGCGCACAAGCTGATCGTGGCGCTCTACATCGCGGCGATGCCGCTCTCCACGGCGTCACTGCTCGTGGCCTGTGGTCGCAGCCGCATCCCGGCGCTGCTGGCCTTCCCGCTCGCGTACAACCTGACGCTGCACTACGGTTTCATCAGCTTTGCGCTGTCGTTGCCGGTGCTCATGCTGCTGCTGGCGCAGACGGTGAAGCACCTCCGCAGCCAGCCGGGCCATGTGCGGCGAAGCTGGCTGTGGACAGCCGCGGCGGCAGCGTTCCTTTTCCTGTGTCACCTGCAAAACTTCCTCTATGGTGTAGGCGCGGTCCTGGCGTTCGCGCTGTTGGCTTCCCTGCCTTGGCGCCGACGCTTGCTGGGGGCGAGCACGCTCTTTCCGGCTCTCGCCGCCTTGGCGTACTGGCAGTTTGTTGGCTCCGTGTCGGGAGCGGGTGGACCAGCCAAGACCACGCTTGGCCAGGCCTGGGATTTGGTCAAGCGCCATCGCTTGAAGGATCTCAACCGGGGAACCTTCCTGCACGATTTCGGCCGGCGTCTCCTGGCCCTCCCGTCGCACACCATGCGCGCCTTTGCCGATCAGGTGGACGTTCAAGCGTGCCGGGCCTTGCTCCTCGTGATCGCGATCTACCTGCTGGCCGGGCTGGTGGGCTGGGGGTTCTTGCCGAATCCGTCATCGGCGCGTCCCCGCCTACGAATGGCCCCTGCCATCCTGGTGGCCTTTACCGCCGCGCTGGCTGCCTACCTCATGCTGCCGCACCATTTGGGCGAGCTCGACCTGATGACGTTCTACCCGCGCTTCGCGGTACTGGTTGTCCTCATGGGCATCGTGTTGGTGCCGGCGGGGCTCGGACATTTGCGCGGCCCGCTTCGGCTTCTGGTTCCCGTACCGGCCATGCTCGTGTGCGCGTTGTACGGATACCAACTGATCGTGCATTACCATCTCTTCGCAAGAGAGACCGCGGATTTTGTCGAGGTGGTGCACAAGACCCCGCCGGGCGGCAAGGCCGTGGGTGTGCCCTTCAACCGCAGCTCGCGCGTCATGCGCATCGAGTCGGCCTTCGTGGGGCTGGCCGACTTCTATGTGGCCATTCGATCCGCGCCTGGCAGCATGGCGCCGTTGGCTTACTGCGGAATGCGCCACATACCGTGCGCGCGAAAACCCGCTGGCGCGGAACTGCCGGACCCATGGAGACCCGGGGACCTCCGCCTCGCCAACTCCGTGCCGATTTTCGACTACTTCTTCGTGCGCAGCCCGCCGGTGGGTGCTGACCTCTTTGGACCCTATCGAAACAGCATGGAAGTCCTGGCTCGCAGCGGATCCTGGACCGTGTACCGCAAGAGGCCTGGCGCAATGATTCCCCCGCCGCCGGCCGCGCCCGCTCCCGCGCCCTAACGCCCGCCATGATGGCGTTCACAAGGCCATGACCACGAACGCCAACACCGCCAGAGACACGCCGGCGTAGGCGCGTGCGCCCAAGACTTCGCCGAGAAGCAGCACCCCAAGCACATTCACGAGGGCGATGGAAGTTGCGCCGTACAGGGCCATCGACTTGCCGATGGGAACACTGGCCAGTACATAGAGTTGGCCGAACATGGCCACCGTGCGCAAGGTGAAGTAGAGCACGAACCACCATGTGACGAAGGCGGCAAGGACGAAGCCACCCCTGCGCATGTTGGCACGGGCAAGCAGATCCCCTGCGGTGAAGAGGGCCTGCGAGCCGACGATGACCACGATGGGAGACTTGAGCCAAGGCATAGGCCCCTTCTTCGCAGATTGTTCGTCATTTGCGAAGGTAATAGCATGCTCCCTCCATGCCCCGCCCCCCTGACACGGCCACGCTTGAACGACTGAAGGAGATCGCCGGTCCCGCCGGCTGGTCCGACGATCCGGACACCTTGGCGCCGCATCTGGTGGAGTGGCGCAGCCGTTACCAGGGCAAGACCCCGCTTCTCCTACGGCCCGCAAACACCGCCGAGGTGGCGGCCATCGTGCGGGTATGCGCCGAGGCAGAGGTGGGCATCGTGCCGCAGGGGGGGAACACCGGCCTGGTCGGCGCGCAGATCCCGCACGCCAGCGGCCACGAGGTCCTGGTTAATCTATCACGCATGAACCGCGTGCGGTTCGTGGATCCGATCAACAACACCCTGACCGCCGAGGCGGGCTGCGTCTTGGCGGCGATTCAGCAAGCGGCAGCCGAAAAGGACCGGCTCTTCCCGCTCAGCCTGGCCGCCGAAGGCAGTTGCCAGATCGGTGGCAATCTTTCGGCCAATGCGGGCGGGATCCACGTGTTGCGCTATGGGAACTCGCGCGACCTGGTGCTGGGGTTGGAGGTCGTCACCCCCGAGGGCGAGGTCTGGGACGGCCTGCGCGGGCTGCGCAAGGACAACACCGGATACGATCTCAAGCACCTGTACATCGGCGCCGAGGGCACCCTGGGGATCATCACCGCCGCGGTGTTGAAGCTGTTCCCACGCCACCGTCAAGTGGAAACTGCGTTTGCCGCCGTGCCTACCCCGGAAGCGGTGCTCGATCTTCTGACCTTGGCCCGTGAGGTGTCGGGTGATGGCGGGGTACTGGCCTTCGAGATGATCCCGCGGTTCGCCCTCGACCTGGTGGTGAAGAACGTGGCGGGCTCGATTGATCCGCTCGCGACACCATCGCCGTGGTACGTCCTGGTGGACCTGACGGTTCCGCGCGCCACAGCCGAGGCCTTTCTGACGCAGGGGCTAAGCCAAGGCCTGATCACCGACGCGGCTCTAGCCGGCAGCGCGGCCCAAGCAGCAGCGTTGTGGAAGCTGCGCGAATCCATTTCCGAGGCACAGAAGCGGGAAGGCGGCAGCATCAAGAACGACGTTTCGGTACCCCTGTCGCAGATCCCGGGGTTCATCAAGCAGGTGCTGGCCGCTGTCGCCAAGCTGGTTCCAGGCATCCGGCCCGTGCCGTTCGGCCATGTGGGCGATGGCAACCTGCACTTCAACTTCAGCCAACCCGTGGGTATGGACCAGGAGGCGTACCTCGCTCGCTGGGACGAAGTGAGTCGCGCCGTGCACGCCATCGTGGCGGCCCACGGCGGCTCGATCAGCGCCGAACATGGTATCGGGGTGGCCAAGCGAGAGGAGGCGCGGCGCTACAAGAGCGCGGTCGAGCTTGACCTTATGCACCGGATCAAGCAGGCCCTGGACCCCAAGGGCATCATGAACCCCGGCAAGGGAGTCGTGTGAGC
>PMIX01000426.1 GCA_003158395.1 Myxococcales bacterium
CAAGCCGCGGCCGGGATCGTACGCCATGCCGTGGCCGTAGCGCGCGCTGGGCTTGCTCCCCGTGGACGTGCGGTTGGTCCAGCCCGGGTTGCCTGGATCCCACTCCCAGATGTCCTGCTTGGGGATGGCAACCAGACCGGCCGCCGGAACTTCCAATCCGCCGAACAGGACGGCGCGGCTGCGCTTGCTGTCCCAGACCATGGCCGAGTCGTAGCGGGCACTGGGCGCGGTGGCGGGCACAAGTTTGCTCCACTTGCCCGTGGCGGGATCCCATTCCCAAGTATCGCCAAACGCACTATCGACATTGGTTCCATCGAAGTCGCTGCCCGCGATTGTCATTCCGGCGACGGCGCCCCCGAAGAGCAGCACTTTGCCGGTGGACTTCTCGAACACCATGCCGTGCTGGCTGCGAGCATCGGGTGGCGTGCCCGCGCTGGTGCGGTTGGTGAAGATGCCGGTCGCGGGATCCCATTCCCAGGTATCCTGGTAACTGTCGTAGTTGCCATCGACGGTTTCCGATCGCCCGCCGAAGATGACGAACACCTTGCGGGCCAAGTCAAAGACCATGCTCGCGCCCGCGCGCGGGCTCGGCTGGCTGCTGCCGGCAGGGGTGCGGTTGCTCCATTTGCCCGTCGCAGGATCCCACTCCCACAGGTACTGGGACGCCGGCAGAGGGTCAACCGAAAACCCTGCGGGATTGTTGGCGTTGTACATTTGTCCGCCGAACACGACCAACACCTTGCGGGTCTCGTCAAAGGCGGCCGACTGCAGAAAACGCGGGGCGGGGCTCTCCGCCAGGGGCGGGGGGCCGATGCGCGTCCAGGTGGCGACTTCAGTCGCGGGCACAGTACCCAGAGCCGCGTGGGAAGACTCAACGCCAGGGCCGTTTCCGGAATGGTCCGCGTTGCAGGTGGCGAGCAAGAGCAGGGAAGCTACGCAGCTCCTTCGCAGTTTCATGAAGTACTCCAGGGGCTAGTCGGTCAGAAAGTTATGGTGATCGCACGTGACTAAGCGATTTCTGATTACACAGTGGCATTGTCTTTGTTCACAGCCCTCCCTTTCCCACGCAGGTGAGCGCGAGAACAAAGCATCGAATGAAGAACATTAGACGGATCTAGAGGTCTTGGGTGAAGTCGACATTCGCGACAGCGGCGAATAGCCCGGCGACTTTGCCGGTGGCGGTGTTGTTGGCGGGATCGTTGGCTATCCCGTAGTCGGTGCCAGTGGCGAGGTTGTTGGGAAGGCTCAAAGAGAACGAAGCCGCATTGTATCCAGTCTGGTCAAAGACACAGGCCGCTGTCGAACACATGCAGACGTGATTGGTGACACAGAGCTCGTACTTTCCACAATCAACAACGGTTTTTCGCCCGTTGGCGGGATCCTGCTGATAGCACTGGTCAGCAGCGCCGTTGGCCCCTACTATCTGAACGCCTCCCCAGTTTGGCAGGCACCCGTCGCTCGCAGCGACTGGCGCTTGCTTCGCGCACCAATCTGACCACAACTCGTTGCTCTGGATATCGAACCCAAGTCCGGAGAATTCCGAATACCCTAGACTCATGGAGTAGGCAAACCCCTCGGCCCAATAGATCCCGTTGGGGGCTTGCTTGGCCAATGCCAGATAGTCAGGTGGGTACGGGAGATTCGGGTCCATGAGAAGTGGTGGCGGCGGACCGTCGCCAAGGAGAGTGACTCCCGCAAGCCGGCCGAGAGAATCGGCGGCGAAGGCGAGTCTGATCGTGTTTGAGCCGGACGGAAACTGGTAGCCTTCAACGTGTCCGGTCCACGTGGTTGGGCCTAGAAAACCAACCCAGGGACCGTTGGGGAAGAGGTTCTGCGCGTCTGTGCCGCCCACCGAAGAAGTCTGCGCGTCCGTCACCCCAGCGTCGGGCTCAAGCGCCCCGATGCCAAACTGGTGATCGCACCCGCCGACGATCGTCAGCGCTGCGATAAGCAGTTTCTTTTTCATGACGTCCGCTCTCCCTCTTGGAGCCAACCCGGCAAGACCTTTCACTTGCCCATCGCCGCGCGGGCCTGATCCGCGAATCGTCCTTTCGGGAACCTGGCGAGATAGTGTTCGAGGTCGCTGCGCGCCCCTGCCCAGTCGCCCTGCTGCGCACGGCAGGTCGCACGCCCATACATGGCTCGCTGGGTGACCAGATCGGGCGGCGCCTCGGCGGCAAGCAGCAAGTTGAAATCGTTCAATGCCGCCCCACACCTTCCCTTTTCGGCACGCAGTTCAGCGCGTGCCACCAGCATCTCGCGCCCCACCCCCGCCGCCGTCAGTGTCTGCGCGTCGAGCAGCCCCAAGGCCTGATCGTGGCGGCCAAGGCGCAGAAGAGCCTCGATCCGGGTTACTTTCGCTTCAGGCTCAAGCGCGCCATTGGCACCGAATCGGGCGCGATGCTGGTCCAGCATGGCCAGGGCTCGTCCGGGATTGCGTTCCTGCCTGAGTTTGTGAATCGCCCCGGCGAGCAATCGCGATTCCTGCGCCAGCGCAGATGGATTGGCCAGCGGGGCTGGCGGCGACTCGATCGACGCCTTTACCGGCAGCGATTCTGACTTTTCCTCGGTGCTGCCCGGGACGGGCGGGGCCTCGGGCGCTGGCAAGACTGCTGGAACAAAAGGTTGAGCGACGAGCATGTGCCTGCGCCGGACTGTCTTGCTGGTCGGCATCGAAACCGGGGTGTCGGGCAGAGCCGGGCCAACGGAAGCCACGCGCAGAAAATGCATGACCGCCGCAGACACAGCCCCGCCGAACAGCAAGAGGCCGACTGCGATTGCTATCTGCCATGCCCATTTTCTCGACAGATGCCGTTCCCGGCTGCGCAGTCGTGCGGCCACCTCGGCCAGATTCCTCGCCCCAAATGGCTGCACAGCCGCCGCCGATCGCAGCAGAGTTCCTGCCCGAGCCTCGTCGCTGTCGCCGGGAGGCTGCGCTCTCCAGCGGTGGCGAATGGGCATCCGCTCTTCGGCCTCGGTCTGCCTGCCTCTCGGTTTTTTCATGTGCGCCTCTCCGAATCGCGCTTCATTTCGGCGACAAACCGCACTCGCGCTCGATGCAGATGCACCCATACCGTCGCGGGTTTGAGTCCCGTCAGGGTGGCGATCTGTTCACCCGACAATTCCTCAAGTTCAAAAAGAATGAGCACGTTCCGGTACTTGGCGGGCAATCGGTCAAGGATACGGTAGACCGTCTCGCTCGACTGGCGTCGCTCCACCTCGTCAACCGGCGTCAGATGCGTGGGGGCTATAGTCCGCTCGATCTCGAAATGCCTGGCGCGTGAGAACCAACGCCGGAACCGGTCTTTGCGGCGGCTTTCGAGCGCCACGCGTTCCGTGATCCGGTACAGCCAGGTGGTTACCTTGGCCTCCCCGCGAAACTCCGGCAGCCGACGCCGGACCACCAGGAAGATTTCATGCACGAGATCGTCGATATCAACCAGGGGCCCTGCCAGTCTTGCCGCCCAACGTGCCACGGTGGGCGCATGGGTGCGATAAAGGGTTTCCAGGTCCGGGACGCCGGAGGGGCTCTCGATGAAGGGGGTGGCGTCAGGGCGGACCAGCGGCATGTTCACCTAGTCCTGTGTTGCAAGCCGAACCATACCTTTCACGGAAAACGACCCAAGCTCAGTCCAAAAGCGATCTGGACCTCCAAATGCGGAAGCTCGCCCCGGTCGCCAAGCCCGCCGATTTCCAGGTAATCGTGTCCGGGATAGGCGAGCAGGTCCAGGCCAATCCAACCCGCCGCGTTGTTCCAGGCCCAGAGGCCGCGCAGCCCTGCTCCGACACCAAACTGTGCACTCGTGTCTGAGGTGGTGGACGGCAAGCCGTCCCCTTCGACGTGCAGAAGCGCGATCGCGCCGCCCGCGTGAAAATCCAACATCGTCGCGCTTCGGCCCAGGCGGTACTGTGGTCCCACGACCAGCGCCATGCGCGACCAGTGGGCAGCGCCGGTCAACGATCCGACGGATTGGGAATGGGTCGAGCTTGCCGAAAGCGCGACCGCAAGGCCAAAGTGTCCATGCGCGGGGGACAGCGACGCTGCGACCGTGGCACCGGGAACAGCCTGGCCGCCTGCGATCGAGGCGAGCAGGCCGAGGTCGACATCAAAGCGCAGGTGTGGAACGGGTGCTGGCTTCATCTCTTCCACCTGGGTAGGCGCCGGTGTGGGACAAGGGGTCACTGGCGGCAATCTCACCGAAGTCGCGACATTGGGATTGAACTCCGCCTCCCAGGTCGAGAGGACGACAGCCACGGCCTCCGCGACGTCGGCACAAGAGCCAGTCCGGTTGAGCGTACGTTCGGCCAAAAGACGGCCATCCGATCCGAGCAGCTCAACGTGCACCATCCCGTCCGTGCTGGACAGATACGCCCGATGCTGATCCGAACCTGGGTGTCCCGAGGTGGAACCGGAGAGCTGGGCCAAGCGGTCCCGCACCTCGGCGGGCGTGGGGCAGGTGCTGTCA
>PMIX01000013.1 GCA_003158395.1 Myxococcales bacterium
TAGGCCGGTGGACAAGTGAGGCCATCGCCCGACTTTGACGGGCGCCGCATTGCGTAATTGGGCAGATCCCAAGTGATCACGCGGACCTCAGCCCAATGACGCGATGATCGGCGTGTTACTAGGCGTTCGAGCCCGGCGCGGCTGCCTTGCCTGGCGCCACAGCCCAGCCACGAACCAAGACATTCTGGATTCTCGTGCGTGCAACTGCGACCGCCGCGAAATTGCTGAAGGAATTGCCCCTGTGCTGACTTTCCCCAAGGCCCAGAAGAGTCTTGAATGTCCTGAGCCGCAGCTGGGTTCCAGCTGAGCCCACGCGTCGGCCACACACGCCCACCATCCGCGGCCGAGAGAGCACCGTCCGCCACTCACCAGCCCGCGAATCTCCGCGCCCGCCGGCTCTAGATCCTATGCTCGGGCCGTACGATCTTCCGTGCGCCGCCGTGCCAGGCTTTGCTCCAGTCCTTGGGCGGATGAATCTTTTCCAGGCGATCGAGCTGGCCGATGGACTGCAGACGCTTGAAAATGAGCTGCCAGGCGCAGGGTTTGTCCGCCGCCACTTCGCAATGCTCGCTGGTCGAGCCGCCGCAGGGACCGTTGAGCATGTGCTTGGTACAGCGGGTGACGGGACAGATGCCGCCGAACTCGGCCAGCATGCACTGGCCGCAGCCCATGCACTTCTCCGTCCAGGTCGCCTGCTCTTCCAGGATGCCCATGAACTGCGTGTCCAGCGCGGGGTAGACCGGCTTTCCGGGAAAGCGCTCGGCCAGGGCTTGCACGCCGGCGGCGCAACCGAACGACACGACGGCCTGGCTGCGCTCCACCGCCGGCGCCAGGTCCTTGATAAACTCGTTGTCGCACTGGCGCTCGATGGTGATCTGATCGATCTCCACCGGCTGCTTGGCCAGCTTGCGCGCCATGCGCACGCCGTAGCCGGCGATGCCCACCTCGCGCTCGCCACCAGCCAGGCACACGGTCACGCAGGTGCCGCAGCCGACGAAGAGAACCTTCTGATGGCGGTCAGTGAGTTGCTTGAGCTCGGTGACGGATTTTGGACTGGCAACGATCATGGAACTCCACGCTTTCTACGCTTGTCTGATCTCACGGGCGTCGCACGCCTTCAGGGGGTTGGGGCCAAGACCTTCAATCGTCTGGACCATCTCGTTGACACTCTGGACGAAGGTCGGCGCCATGGCCGCCGACAAATTCACCATGCGCAGCCGCTCGCGGCCGACACCAATCTCGTCGAGCATGTCGCGCAGATGGTCGGTGCGGCGCTTGGCGCGCAGATTTCCCTCGATGAAATGGCAGCCGCCTTCCAGGCAGCCGACAATCAGCACAGAGCGGAGTGGTGTACCACGGCGGAGGGACACGGGCGGCCGATTGTCCCACGCGTTATTCAGTTTCGTGAGCTGTTTACCTTCCCCCCAAACCACTTTCCAGGGGTAATCTTTTGATGGGGGAGAAAACCGCCCGAACGGGTCAATCCGGCAACCCACCCCATCCCCACCATCGCCATAGTGCATCGCACAGGAGTCTGTCTATGAAACGGGCCTCTCTCGCGCGAGTCTTCGCTGGCGTTTTCACTCTCGCCGCCTTTTCACTGCTGGGCTGCAGCTCAGACAGCTCCCCGACCCATTCTGGTTCTGCGGGAACCTCCGGAGGCACGGTCACGGGCTCGGGTGGCGTGGGCGCTGGCGGCACCACGACGAGTCCGCCTAGCTCAGGGGGCACCCTGCCGAGCGGCGGTACACCTGCACCTGGTGGGCAGCCACAAGCCGGCTCGTTTTCTCAGGGCGGATCAGCCGCCGCCGGCACCGTGACCAGCGCGGCCGGCCAGCCAGCCCTTGGTGGTAGCGCCTCGGGCGGCCGCGCAAGCGGCGGGACTTCCACCGGCGGAAGCGCAACCGGCGGCACCTCGGCGGGCGGTACCGTGGCAGGCGGTACCGTGGCAGGCGGTACCGTGGCAGGCGGTAGCAAGACAGGCGGCAGTGTGGCGGGTGGCAGCGCCACGGGTGGAAGCATTGCCGGTGGTAGCGTGGCAGGGGGCAGCGCAACCGGCGGGCGAGCTTCCGGAGGCACCACCACCGGCGGAGTCGCCACTGGCGGCAGGACCACCACCGGCGGGACTGGCGGCACAGGCTCGGGCGGTACGGTCAACACCGGCGGCGCCTCCGGAACTGCCGCGGGCGGTGCCATCGTTATTCCAGCGACGGGCACCTACCCCGTGTCGTCGGGAACACCCACGGTCTATTTGGCGGGCGATTCGACCGTCTCAACCTACGCCACCAACCCGTCCAACCAACAGGGGTGGGGCCAGCGGCTTCAGGAATTCTTCACCAGCGACGTGATCGTGGTGAACAAGGCCATTGGCGGCGAAAGTTCGAAGTCGTTTGCTGACCAGGGGCACTTGGCTGAAATCCTCGCCCTACTCAAGACTGGCGACTACCTCTTTGCCCAGTGGGGAATCAATGACCGGTCCGTGGCCGGTCCGGATCGCGCGACTGACCCCGCCACCACCTTCAGAACCTACTTGAAGCAGTACATCGACGGCGCGCGCGGCAAGAATGCCATTCCGGTTCTGATCACCCCGACCCCGCGGCATCAATATAGCGGCGGGGTCTTCCAGAACGGCTTTCCCGAATATTGCGCGGCCATCATAGCGGTAGGCGAGGAAACCAATACCCCGGTCATTGACCTGCAATCCGAGGGTCTCGCCTACTACACAAGTATCGGCGATGCCCAAGTCAAAGCGACCATTATATTGAACGGGTCGGACACACTGCACTTCAATGCGGAAGGCGCCTATCAGATGGCCCGCTTGGTGGCACTGGGGGTCCAAGCGCTCAATCTCCCCATCTCACAGTACGTGATCCAGTCTAAGTTGGCGGCTCATTGAGACTGGGACGTAACCGAAACAAAGAGCCTCTGGGCGTGTTTGGTGCGGTGGCGATCCTGTGATCGGTGCCTGGAAGCCCAGCCCAGGGAGCGAAGACGGCTGGACTCCCACGGGAGACCTCCTCGCCGAGCTGTTCGCCGTGGCCGCTGAGCGCGAGTTGTCTCGTCTCGGCAGACCCAGATGGCGCAGGTAGCGCGCGATGTTCTCGGCCTCCTGGACGAGCGCGATGAGCTTCATCTTTACCCCGCAACGAGGGCAGGTCTCGACGTCAAGGTTGAGACCCCGTGGTGTCCGAGAAAGCGGCCTCACGCAGCTACGCTATTGTGGTGGCTCAGGAGTCCCCCAGGCGCGGGTGGTAGGTGGGCATTGGCAGCACGAAAATCGTCGAGAAAATCTCCAAAGTCCTTTGACTTTTCACTTGCCGATGGACTGAACATATGTTTAGCTAATGGGCATGTTCTCCGTCGAGGAATTGGGTCAGGAGATAGCGGTTCTGGCGGTGCACATCGATGCGGCCACGCACCGGCTGCTCGAATGCATCCGCCACTTCGATGAAGCGTTTGGTTGGGCCGAGCAGGGGGCAACGTC
The DNA here is from genome assembly GCA_003158395.1 of Myxococcales bacterium. Lineage (GTDB taxonomy): Bacteria > Myxococcota_A > Polyangia > Fen-1088 > Fen-1088 > Fen-1137. The sequence continues at coordinate 3,485 of PMIX01000013.1, forward strand.
GTGTGCCCACTGGCTGGCGTGGCGGGTTGGTTGGGATCCCGCGACCGCGCGTGAGAAGGTGCGGGTGGCGCGGGCGCTCGGCAAGCTGCCCGTGATCGACCAGGCGCTGAAGACCGGCAAGCTGTCGTACGCCAAGGCACGCGCCCTGACCCGCGTCGCGAAACCTGAAACCGAGGGCGAGTTGGTCGCGATGTCCGCCTACGCCACTGGCGCACAACTCGAACGGCTGTGCCGCGGCTACCGGCGGGCCCTGGCTGGAGATGAGCCGCCCGCGCCCGAGGAACGAACCGTGCGCCGTCGCGATCTGCCTGGCGGAATGGTCCGTCTGGAGATCACTCTGCATCCCGATGAGGCCGACCTGGTGATGCGCGCGCTCGATTGCGCCCGCGAGAGGAAGCACGCAAACGAGTTGGCCGGCGCAAGCGCCGCCATCCCCGTCCCGACAGAGAACGCCGCCCGCGATCACGACGACGGTCGGGTGGCCCTGGGCGATTGCTCGCCCAGGGCTCCCACAGATCCGGACGTGCAGATTTCCCGCATCCGGCTCCTCGTGCTACGGCTTCGCTGCGGTTCGGTGGATGCTGTGGACGATTCGGATGGGCGGCAGCGGGTAACGCTGCAATAGCCGTCGGAACCGTTCCCAGACCATCTTGGCTCGCGCTGACCGCCGGTTCAGCCAGTAACGCCACACACGTTCCACCTCGTGGAGGAAGCGGCTGAGGGCACGCGTGTTTCCGGTGATGCCGAAGTACGCGTAGTGCCCACGGAGCTTCCGCGAGAGGTCAACGTGCTGAGTGGCGACTGGCTCGTGCCGCCGTTGGCGGCACCAGTCAGCTATGCGGCCGAGCGCTCGACGGAAACGGCTTGACGATGTCTTGCGCTTGATGACGGGCGTTCCCTTGCGGGACATCCCCCAGTACCAGGTGAATCCCAGCATGTCGAAGCTGCCAGGCGATGGTCCCCCGGGCGGTTGAGGCCCACGGGGTCGCCGGAAGTTCAGCATTCTGGTCTTCTCCGGGTGCAGCGTCAGGCCGTATTGGGCGAACCGTTTGCCCAGCACTTCCATGACCCTGCGCGCATCATCCTCGGAGGCGAGGACGATGACCGCGTCGTCTGCGTAGCGAACCATGAAGGCCTTCGCCCGGAGGCGGGGTACCACGGCCGTTGCGAACCACACGTCCAAGACTTCGTGTAGGTAGATGTTCGAAAGTAACGGCGAGACCACGCCTCCTTGGGGACTTCCCGTGTCGGTATGATGTACGCTGCCCTCCTCGGACACGCCTGCCTTCAGCCATTTGTCTATCGCTCGACGGAGCACTCCATCTCGCACCCTCCGGTCGAGAAAGCTCCGGATGTGCCGGTGCTCGACGGTGTCGAAGTAGCTCTTGATGTCCACTTCGATCACCACGCCACCGCCCATGTCCATCAACCCCCGCCACAGCGCTTCGAGCGCTTGGTGGGCCGACCGATTCGGTCGAAAGCCGTACGAGCAGTCCAAGAAATCCTGCTCGTAGATTGCCTCCAGCACCATGGTGACCACCCTTTGCAGGACTTTGTCCTCAAAGGTGGGTATGCCGATGGGCCGGAGCGTCTTGCCATCCGCCTTGGGGATGTACACCCGTCGTACTGGCGGCGCCCGATACGTTCCAGATTTGAACCGGTCCAGCAGCGATTGCAGGTTTTCCTGCAGATTCGCCGCATACTCGGTCGCCGTCTGGCCGTCAATTCCGGTCGCGCCATCCTTCCGGGTCCTCCGGTAGGCCTCCTGCAGCAGCTCGATGTCGATGTGATGGGCCAGCGTCGTGAACGCCAGCTCCGGTGCCTTTCTCGCCAGTTCTGCTATCCGCTGTAGTCTCGTTGAGACGCTTGCGGGACTCGGTGTTCCCTGCATCTTTCCCTCCAGTGGTTCCGTAGCCCGGCTCCCCTCTCCCTCCACGGGGTCCCTCGGGTTGGTTCCCCCGCTTCACAGGTACGGTGAGGAGCTCCGACTTCCTGCCGTCCGTCCCGCCGCGCTTCGTTGCCTTCGCTTGGCGGTACCATCCGGCGCTCGTTATTTGCTCCCACCACCGACGAGCGCATCAGCGGTGGGCCAGGGCTTCTTGCCGGGGTGCCCATCCCGGTCCTCAAGTGGAGACGTCAGGACCTCCCAGGTTCCTGGGGAACCCCAGTGCGTGTGCGCCGTGCTCTTCGACCCCGGTGGGGCCTCCGCGCCAGGCGATAAGGCGCGTCGGTGCTGCCGCCGTTCAGAAAACCACGGTGGCCCCCGCGAGCAGTTTCATTTCGAGGCTCAATCACACGGCTCACATGCTCCCTGTGTACGCTTCGCAGCCGGGGTCACCCCCAAACCACGCAACACTCGGTTCCGGCTGGTCGCCAGCCTTTGCCGGGCGGGATTGTCCCGCCGGGTTCCCATGTAAGGTTTCGGTCAGGTTTTCACATGGCGTCCTCCTTACCCAGGCTTTGCCTGGCGCACTTTCCGCGGAAACGTTTCGCCGCATCGCCTGCGACTGCGGCCTGGTGGCCGTGTCTGGCGACGCTGGCAGCGCCCACCAACTGAGTATCGGCCGCCGCAGCCGCCAGATTCCACCCGCCATTTGTCGCGCCCTGTCGCTGCGCGACCGAGGCTGCCGCTTTCCTGGCTGCACCAACACGCGTTTCCTGCACGGCCACCACCTGCGCCACTGGCTCCACGGCGGACAGACGAGCCTGACGAACTTGGTGCAGTTGTGTACCGCGCACCACCACCTCGTGCACGAAGGCGGCTGGAGGGTGGAGCTTGATGCCGACGATACGCTGGCCTTCACCGCGCCCGACGGCCGGGCTCTTGCGCCGGAGCCGCCACGCGAAATGGTCGAGGATGCCGTAGTGTTCCTGCGCGAGCGCGCGGCGGATCAGGGGCTGGAACTGGGAGCGGAGACCAACCTGCCGGAGTGGGACGGGAACGTGGTCGACTACGACTGGGCCGTGGGGGCGATGATCGGGATGGGGTGACGGCGGCCCATATCCACGTCTTCACTGCGCCCGCTTGACGCGCGCCTGGATATTTGACTGGCTCTCCACGTGCGATGGGGCCGCACTCCATCTGCTAGCATACGACCCGAACTCGAGTGCTGCGTCGTACGCTAGGCCACAGCAGCCCTCAACGCAATGAAGAATCGCGATGGACATGATCCGCCCTGGTACGACTCAGCCTGGAGTCGACGGCGGACAATCACGGCGAATCGTGACAAGGTCATCGGCTCGGAGGACTTGGTCAACATCCCACTATTGTACGATCACGAAACAGATGAGTTCAAAGCGGCTCAACCATCGGGGGCCGACTTTGTCTTTACCAGCGATGACGGGGTGACGAAATTGTCGCACGAGATTCGGGCTTGGGACCCCTCCCGCGGGCGATTGACCGTCTACGTGAAGGTTCCTCGGTTGTCGCCGCACAGGGACACCGTGCTCTTTCTCTACTACGGCAATGCTGCCGCGAGTGACCAACAGGACCCTCGCGGTGTGTGGAGCGAATGCGCATACGTAGGGAAGCCCGGACCGCTCGCAGAGCGAGCGATGCAACTTCTTGAGTCTCTGTTTGATGATCCAGGGCTTGCGCGTCTCCGATCGTCCAATGCAACTCATCCTGCGATTGTCCGCTATGAAGCCCTACTTGCCGTTCTTGAGCACCGGGCGATGTCGTGGCCGGGCGACATTGAACGCATCGGACAGGCGGGTGCCGCCGTGCTTGATGTTCTCGACTTCGGCGTCGGCGAGCGTGAGGGAGCGTGGCTGAAAGTTGCCGAACCGGAGGCGCTCCGGCAGATCAGGACTCGACTTGACCGCGCAGACAAGTTTGCTGACCAACTTGCCGTTGTCAGGTGCTGGATCCTGCTTAGAGAGCAAGGCATTTCAGCGGTATTGATTGAGCGTAGGGGCTATCCCGACATCCGGGCGCAAGTTGACAACAACGACGTGTGGGTGGAGGTCAAGCGAATTCGTGTTGGCACCGACGCAAGCCGCGTTCGCAAGGTTCTGGCGAAGGCGAATCGCCAGCTGAAGACTGCGGTCCCAGCATCGTCCGGGGTGGTGTACCTCGAAGTCTCGCGTCCGGTCGAGGTCTCTTCTCTCAGCGAAGAAATGCCTGAACCTGTGCAGACCTGCCTTCACGAAGTTGAGCGCGAACTCGGAAGCGGAAACTCGAAGAGTGTTGGGAAAGTGGTGATCTCCTGGGATGAAATGTCTTTTCTCGGCACACCGCCCGGCCTTGTGTTGATGGCCTTCCGGCGGCGGACGGTGTCGCGCGACCATCGGTCGCCGCGCTCTGTGCCCCCACTGGAGTTTGGCCCCTCTGCCGGGCGAACACTCGAAATGACAATTACTTGGGCGGGGACGGTGGCCGAAGCGGTTCGTACCTGACAAACACGCGCAATGGCTGCGTCCTATGATTCGCCCTGATGGGATCCCGCGAATACCGAGCGCGCCCGCCAGCCCCGCCGGCTAATCTAGATCCGGTGTTCCGGCCGTACGATCTTGCGTGCGCCGCCGTGCCAGGCTTTGCTCCAGTCCTTGGGCGGATGAATCTTTTCCAGGCGATCGAGCTGGCCGATGGACTGCAGGCGCTTGAAAATGAGCTGCCAGGCGCAGGGCTTGTCCGCCGCCACTTCGCAATGCTCGCTGGTCGAGCCGCCACAGGGACCGTTGAGCATGTGCTTGGCACAGCGGGTGACCGGACAGATGCCGCCGAACTCGGCCAGCATGCACTGGCCGCAGCCCATGCACTTCTCCGTCCAGGTCGCCTGCTCTTCCAGGATGCCCATGAACTGCGTGTCCAGCGCGGGGTACACGGGCTTTCCGGGAAAGCGCTCAGCCAGGGCTTGCACACCGGCGGCGCAGCCGAACGAGACGACGGCCTGGTTGCGCTCCACCGCGGGCGCCAGGTCCTTGATGAACTCGTTGTCGCACTGTCGCTCGATGGTGACCTGCTCGATCTCCACCGGCTGCTTCGCCAGCTTGCGCGCCATGCGCACG
>PMIX01000367.1 GCA_003158395.1 Myxococcales bacterium
GGAACACAGATGCTCTCCCGCTACGCGGGCGAGGCGATACGGCCGCCGCCGCGGCCGAAGAGTGGGACTCCCTGTGTCGGGACGCGAGTCCCGCTCAGAACCTGCGAACAAAGATCTGGGTAACGATGAGCCGCGGGAGCGGGAGAGAGTTCTGGACCGAGTGAGCCTTTCCGGTCCCCTCGCCCCGCGCAAGCGGGGAGAGGGTTAGGGAGAGGGGCCTCCGCCAAGCGCGAGGACGATCGCATCGAGGACGGCAATCGGCTCGCGGAAGACGAGGTCGGTCGGGAAGCGGAGGACCCTGATGCCGCGGCGAAGGAGGAGGGTCGTCCTGCGCTGGTCGTAGTTCTGTGCCGCCGAGTTGAAGTGTTGGCCGCCGTCGAGCTCCACGGCCAGATGCCTGTCTGGACAGTAGAAGTCCAAAATGTACGGGCCAAAGGGGTGCTGCCGTCGAAACTTGAAACCCATGAGTCGCTTGGCCCGTAACCGAGCCCATAGGACGGCCTCGGCGTCGGTGCCGGTACGGCGCAGGGTGCGGCGACGAGCGAGCGAGAGATCCACGTTGCGGTTTTCGGCAGGATTTCGCCACGGTTGCTCAACAGGGGATCGACAAGTGGGCCAGTCCGCCTTCCCCTTCCCTCTCCCCGCTTTCGCGGGGCGAGGGGACCGGAAGTGCCACCTCGCCCCGATACCGACCAGGCCGCCGCGCAGATCAGGCGACTGATCGCGCCTATTCTATACCGCCGTGTAGAGCTAGCCTGGCGAAACCCAAGTGAGGCTGGAGCCGCAGTTCGCGCTGGCTGGCGCGCAGGGCGTGATGCCGCAGGTGGCGTCGATCCTGTTGTCAGGTGCATACACGCCAACCCCAGTAATCGGGGCGGTGCATGTGATGTCCGTTGGCATGTTGTTGTCCTTGAAAGTCACGCGCTCCAGGCGTTTCAGACCCGCGGCGGGCGGGTTGTTCACGTAGATGCCGCCGAAAGAACTCGTCCCAAACTCTCCCGCGTTGTTCCCGGAGAGGATCGTGTCGACAATCTCGAAATTGGAGCCGTCCAGAATGATACCGCCGCCGGAATCAAAGAGTACCATCCGCAGCAGATGCAGGGTCGCGGAGTGGGCTGCCACGGCGGCGGCGTTGTAGTTCGTGTTGCAAATGAGATCGCGCATGTAGAGATCTGCGCCGTTCGAGATCTCCACACAATTGGGAATCACGCCGGCGGGGTACAGGTCCCCGTCGAGTTGGCCGACCACCGTAAGTTGCAGGCCTGGCGTATCGTAACTGAAGCCACCTACCGTGCCGCGTACTACGATCAGCCGCTTGGTGGCTGCCAGAGCACTGATAGCCGTCTGCGTGTCACAATACGGCGTTGTTGCTGTTCCGCCGCTGCCGATCGTGTTCGAGCATCCAGGGGTCAGGTATTCCGCGTAGATTGTCTCTGCATCCGTGGCGCAGCGGCCATCCTGGTGGAACATGCACACGCCGGGATTCTGGCCCAGCTTGGCCATGCATTGGGCGTCCGTAGTGCAGGCCACGCAGGTGTTCGACGAGCAGATTGGGGTTGCGCCACCGCACTGACTGCTGTCTACACATTGCACGCATTGGTTGGTGGACGTGTTGCACACGGGTTTGCCGCTGGAGGTGCAGTGCAAATTCGCGGTGCACTCCACGCAGATCCCGCTGGTCAGATTGCAGGCGGCCAGGCTCGCGTTCCTGGCTGAGCAGCCATTCGTTGGGGCGCTCGTGTCCCCGCAGGCCACGCAAGTCTGAGCGTTTCCACAGATCGGCTTGCCGGGCGTCGTGCATTGGTTGCTGGTGGTGCACTCGACGCATTTTCCAGTCCCCGTATCACATGTCGGCTTGCTGCTGTCTTTAGCCCCGCAGGCGGTGGCCGCACCGGCCGCACAGGCCACGCACACATTCCCCTGGCAGATTGGCTTGGTCGGGTCGGTGCACTGGCTGCTCGCCGTGCAGGCCACGCACAGGCCACTCGGGGCGCAAGTGGGTCCGGTCCGGCCGTTGCAGTCGCTGTCCCCCGCGCATTTCGCGCATCGGTTGTTCAAGCAGAGCGGGCTCTGCGGCGAGCAGTCCTGGTCCGTGCTGCAGGTGCCTGGTGCATCCACGGGCGGTGCATCGGGGACGCGCGCGTCGGGAAGGCTCGCCGGCGGCGCGTCGGGAAGGGGTGCCTCAGGTGGCGCGTCAGGTGCCGTACCCACCAGGGCGTCGGGTGAAACAACCGCTGGCGCTCCGTCTCGCTCGGGTCCGTCCAGAGGTGGTGCGTCGGGCGCAGCGCCCACCAGGGCGTCGGGTGGAACAACCGCTGGCGCTCCGTCTCGCTCGGGTCCGTCGAGCCCAGATGAAATCCCCGTTGGCCCATCGGTGCTGGTGGATGCCGGCCCCGCGTCCGCGTCAGTCGGGCCGCGGTTGTCGACGTTCGCGGGTCCATCGCTGCCACCGCCTGCAACTAGCACACAGCGAAAATCGGCGGTGCACGCGAACCCGGGCAGGCACATCTCCGCGGGCGGCGAGCAAACGCTCCAATCTCGCTCCCCGCCCCCAGCCACGTCGGATACGCCGTGACTGTCGACCCTGACAAGAGCATCACTCCCGCCGTCGCCAGCCCGCACGCACCGGAGATCGTCGGTGCACACGTACCCCGTTAGGCAGGGCTGCTTGTCTGCGGGCGCGCAGATGCTCCAATCTCGTTTGAGGCCGCAGCCAAATCCCAATGTCACTGGCAAGACAAGCGCCAGCGCCCTGGAACATACGACGCGTCGGTTTCTCATGTCTCAGGTTCTCGGCTGCGGATTGAACAAGTTGCCTGGAAAATCGCGGGAAAGCCTGCGCCACGCCTCGCCTCCGACACCATGCGGCAGACAGACCCGGCACTCGATCGACATCGGGCGTGTCCGCTGCGTCCCTTGCCCCCTGTGTTGGCAATACCGGAAGGCCACGCCGCAGACCTTGCCCGCAAAAACTCAGCGAGTCAAGGCGGCCGCCAGCGATGGGCAAAGTGACCGCTGCCAAGTGACCAGCCAGGCCAGCGCGCCTCGCAAACGCGCCGACGGCCCCAAAACAGCGCCTATTGCGACCAGGTGCCGGCGCCGATGTCGAGCTTCCAGGTGGTCAGGTAAGTCGGCATCGAGATCTTGGTCCCGTTGAAGACCAGCGGCTGGACCACATATCCTGCCTGGTCGTTGCGTTCGCCAGGAGCGGTGGTGTCTTGGTTTCCGTACCAGTGATCACCCCAGTACACATAAACGGTTCCCTTGCTTCCTACGACGGGTTGAACCCAGGAACTCTGCGACATCCAGGTCTTCTGGCCGGCTGGGGCAACAAGTCCCTGGTTCGTCCAAGGCCCCGTCATTGAGGACGCCGAGGCGTATTCGTCGTCATTGGCCCGCCACCCTGTCTTGTTGGACATGATCCAGTAGTAGGTGCCGCTAGCCTTGAATACCGCGGGCGATTCCATGCCACCCATGGCTGAGTAGGAATTGTCCGAGAGCCAACTGTGGCAGTCGGTCGCCAGCTTGTAGATGTGGCCACTCTCGGTCACGACATAGGCATCGTTCCCATCCGCGAAGGCACCCATGTCGCTGTGTTCGGCCTTGGTTCCGGCGGCGTTCGTGAGCGCCCCCTTGAAGCTGTACTTGCCGTTGACCGTGACCGAGGTCGCGTAGATGACCTCCTTGTCTGTTTGATAGTCCTGGGAGGCCGCATGGGCGTACAGAACGAATTCCCCGGTGGCGGGGCACTTGATGATATGCGGCCTTTCGCCATTTCGACCTGGCGCGAGCTCGGTTCCCTGCGCCTGCTGGGGCAGAATGATCCCCTCGTTTTTCCACGTCGCCAGGTCCTTGGATGAATACATGGAAAAGCCATGGAAGCTGTTGTTCACCTCCTCGCTCAAGCCGGCGGTATACAAGAAGAATTCGCCGTGCAGGTAGAAGGTATCCCCTACCTGGATGATGCCGCCGCCGTGGGCGTTGACCCGGTTGCCGTCGGTGTCCATAAAAATGGTGCCGGTATCGAGGGGACAGGAAAAAACCCCAATCGGCCCCGAGCCGGTGGAACCAGTGGATCCACCAGAGCTGCTGGTTCCGCTAGAGCCCCCAGTCGCGCTGGACCCGCCCTTGCCGCCAGAGCCGCCAGCACTCGATCCTCCCGTCATGACGACTCCGCCGGAGCTACTCGTTCCGCCCGAGCTGCTGGTTCCGCCGGAACCGGTGCTCTTGCCCCCGGTCCCGCTAGAGCTAGACGTGCCACCAGAACTAGCGGTTCCGCCCGAGCCACTTGTCCCAGCCGTGCTGCCGCCCTGCCCAGTCGTGCCGCCTGTAGCGGTCGTGCCGCCGCTCAACTTGGTCGTGCCGCCTGCTCCGGTCGTGCCGCCTGCACCAGCCGTGCCGCCCGAGCCAGTCGTCCCACCGCCTGCGCCAGCCGCGCCACCGCCCTGCCCCATCGTGCTGCCCCCAGAGCCAGTCGCGCCGCCGAGGCCGCCACCGCCCTGCCCGCTGCCGGCTGCGCCAGTGGTTCCTCCCTGCCCGGTTGCACCGCCCAGCCCAGTCGTGCCTCCCACGCTTGAGGTGCCCCCGCTCGCCGGTTTTCCTCCGGTTTCCTGAGTCCCTCCCGATCCGTTCGTACTCTGCGAGGAACCGCCTGTCCCTCCGGTCGCGGGTCGGGTTCCTCCCGCGCTAGTCGAAGGAGTGCCCGAGCCGGTACAACCGAACGAGCAAACCAGAGCCAATGCCGCGGAAACCATCGCCAAGCATGCAGTTTGCTTCATCAAATTCCTCATCGTCGAGCTGCTAGAACGACCCGCCGCAAGCCATGCCGAACGGGCTCACGGTACAATTCAGGGCGCTCTGTTTCTTGGCGACAGGTGGCCCATAATCCCAAGAGAGGATGCCGATGAAGGCCATGGTCAGGGCCACGGCCCCAGCCCCCACCGTCAGACCCAGGCCAAGGTCCCAATAGGTCTTGATGGTGCTCGTGTTGGAACACCCACCCCCGTGGTTCTGACATGTGTTGAGGTAGGAATTCTGGTAGAGCCAATAGATGCCAGCACCGGCCGCCGCCAGCGCGGTACCTCCACTGGCCCACAGCCACGCCGCTGCAGCTGCATTCGACTCGCCCAGGGGTGCTGACTTGGTAGCCGTCGCAAACGGGTCCGTTTTGGCGTCAGGTGGCCGCGTGGCCGCTGGCGGCGCCGCCCGATCAAGCGTCAGGGAGAGTTCCTTTCGTTCACCGCCGCGGACACTGATCGGAAACGAGCGAACGGCCATACCGTGCGCACTGGCTTCCAGTGTGTGCGTGCCGAAGCTAAACAGCAACGTCCCGTCAGGCTCGAATTCTGGCGCGTGGCCGTCGACGATCAGGCGCGCATTCTTTGGCGAAACCGTCAGCTTGTAGACATCCACAAACATGCGGCTGCGATCAAGCAGCTCCTGCGTGTGCTTGCGTTGGTCAGCGGAGAGAGGCTTGCGCTTGTCTTGCAACGCCGCCGTCAAATTGCGCACCGCCGAGACATAGTCGCGCAGCTCGAAGGAAGTCATGCCAATGCCACGGAAGGTGCGCGCGTTGGGGCTGATCTCGTGAGCGTGCCGGAAAAAACTCCGTGCCTCCTCAAAATGGCGGGCGTCGTATTCGGCCAGCCCCTCCTCAATCGCCTTTCGGTAGGCAGGCTGGTCGGTGTTATCCGCGGGAGCCCGCGAATTGTCAGCCGCACGAGCGGCCGGGAGGAACATCGTCGAGCCGAGGGCAGCCACAGCCACGGCGAGCCCTCGCGCTGCCCGAAATGGGTAAGCTTGTTCATGCATGCGGGAACCCATAGTGCGATTGATAGTACTAGAAATCGTCCGGAGATAGGCTACCGGCACGCGGCGCCGCGGGCTTCGGCCATGCGGCAGCCCTGAGCACCGGTGACACCGCCCGTGGCGGCGGCGGCGCCAGCAGCGGTGGGGGTTCCAGCGGGGATGCCGACGTCCGTCCCGCTTCATCCCTCTTCGAATCAGCGCGCAGGGCCTGACGCCGGACCGGAAGTTCTCTCGCGTTGTCTCCCACCGCCACACGTGAGCGACTGGGAATGACTGGAACCGATTCGGCGCGCGCATGACTCGTGGGCTTCCGGTTCTTGACGGTTGCGAGGGTGCTTGCTTCAGGTGCGGATGCCGCCAACGAGGCCGGATCGTCCGGGGGGACGGTCGTGGCTGTCACCTGGGCAGGAACAGCCACCGGCGCGGCCAGTTCGCTCGCTGGCGGCGTGGGGTTCGCGACCGGCATGGGCACAGCCGCGGCCGGTGCTGGCACAGCCGCGGCCGGTGCTGGCACAGCTGCGGCCGCTGGTGGTGCAGCCGCGACCGGCGCTGGCACAGCTGCGGCCGGTGCTGGTGCAGCCGCGACCGGCGCTGGCGCGGGTGCGATCGGTGCTGGCACGGCTGCGACTGGTGCTGGCGCAGCCGCGACCGGCGCTGGCGCGACCGGTGCCGACGCGGGTGTTGGCACCGGACGGGTGTCTCGCATGGTCATCCATACCACGAACACGAGCACGACCACCGACCCCGCCCCCACCAACCCACGCCAACCCCGCAGAGGAGAGAGCACCGCAGGCGCATCAAACGTCTTGGGCAACGCGCGCTTCAGGCGCAAGAGGACCGTGGTCGGACCCGTGGGTGCCGAGGTCCTGACCTTGCCCGATCCCTTCCGCGATCCACCATCGGCGGCGCTCTTCTTCTGCGGGCCACCATTTGATCCACGCTTGGCCGCCTCATCGGCGACGATTTGCTTCTTCTCCTTTTCCAGGGGGAACCCGAAGAGTACCTGAGTCTCCTGAAACTGCGAAGACGACTCACGCTTGGCAATGCCTTGCACAACCGCGGCCCCGGAATGCTGCCCAGACAGCGAATCACGCGAGACCTCCGAGGGCACCCCAGCAATCGGGGTCAGCACACGCGGGGCCGGGGTGGCCGGCGCCAGTTCGTCCTCGAGAGCGCCCACCATCGCATTCATGCTCGAATAGCGCTGGTCGGGCTGCTTGGCCATGGCCTTTTCGATGATGCGCACCAGACCAGGCGGCAAGTCAGGACGGAACAGCGTCACGGACGGAGCGGCCTGGTGCAAGATGCGGTCAAAGAGCGCAGCGCCTTGCTCACCCGGGAACGGCATCTGCCCAGTCAACGCCTCGTACAGCAGCACCCCGAAGCCGTACACATCGGCACGTTGATCGATCTGTTGCACACCTGATATATGCTCGGGAGACATATAGGCGGGCGTGCCCAGGTTCAAGCCCGGGGCCGGCCCTGTCGAGGGGTCCCTTACTTTTTCCACCATCACCGAGATGCCGAAATCCAACACCTTGGTGGTNNCGCATGGCAGGCAAGAGTAGCCCCGTCGCTTCGCTGACGCTGAGATATCCGTTGCGACCGATGAAGGCGCCCAGCGGCTCTCCGTCGAGCAGCTCCATGACGATGCAAGTCATTCCCTCATGTTCAATGACATCAAAAACCGTCACGACATTGGGATGATTCACCCGGCTCGCGGCCAGGGCCTCGCTGTGAAGGAGTTGCTGCGCTTCGCGCGTGGTCGCCAAGGACTGCAAGATCACCTTCAGGGCGACTCGCTTGCCGGTACGTTCATTCGTACCGGCCCACACCGCCGCCATTCCGCCGCGGCCAATCAAGCGATCAACCCGGTACTTCCCGTCTACGATCTGGCCTGCCTGCAAGATCGTATCAACCGTGTTCTCGGGCTTGGCTTTCGCTTTCCTCACTCCGCACCCTCGGGGGAGACCAAAGGAACCACGGCACGTTACGCGCGGGCCCCGGTAGGCCTATGTGTGTTTAGTGATGAACATTTACCACGCATGGCGGTCGCGTACAAGCATAACGCGCGTGCGCAACAGGAAATCTGCCGCAATCCAGCAATCTGGTGGAAAGGGCCAGAACTGACTTCGCGGGCAAGTCCAGGTATTGTCAGGCCAGATCTCGGATGAGGAGGGAACGAAACACCTTGGTGGGCACGCCCACCGTTGTCGCGCCAGGAGCCATTTTCCTGGTGGGCGAGTTTTGCCTGCCCGAGGAAGAGTTGGCGGTGCTGGCCGCGCTCTCGAGTCACGCGACGGCCCAGTATTTCCCCGATGTGGAAGCCATCTCGCCCCTGGTGGCCTCCGTAGTCGACCGGGCCAAAGCCTATCTGGGGGAAGCAGCCGCGGCGCTGCCTGCAGGCTCGGTTTTGCTCAGCCCAGCCGAGACTGGGGATCAGGGGGAAGGAATCGACTTCGAAACCACGCCCGCCATCGCGGTGGCCACCACCGCCGCTGTCTTCGAAACAGCTGGACAGGCCATCAGCGAGCGAAGGGACGAGATCCTGGTGGTCGCCGAGGCTGCCCATCGCGCCATGTACGAAGGAATCGCCGTGGAGGGTGAACTGGCCGCCGCCCTGCATGGCGGCTTGATCAAGGTCGTCTTCCAACACGCCGCCGCCCCACGCATTGAAGCCTTGGCAGCGCCAGCAGGGCTGCACCTGGTCGTCTTTCGGACGGGACAGGCCCTGTTTCCCGCTGCCTGGCTGTCAAGCGTGCAGCAATTCGCCGAACGCGAGCGCATCGCGTATGCGCAGATCATCGATGAACTGCTGGAGCAGGCCAGCCGTTTCGCCGGTGAACTGTCCGAGGGCAACGTCGTGGCGGCCATCGCCTCGGCGGAAGGTTACGCACGTGGCATTGCCCAACTTGCGGCCGCTGCCTCGGCACCCCTACGATCCGAGTCCTTCCGGCATGCCAGGGAGTTGGCCAAGCAGGTCGGCGGCGTCGCCAAGACCACCAGCGCCGACGATCTGGGCGTCGCGATTTTCGCCACGCCCGAGGCCGCGAACCAATTTGTCCGCGCCTGCCAGCCTCCCTTGGTGCCCCTCGGTCTTGACCTCGATCGCTCTGGCGTGCGCCGCTTGAGCGACGCCCTGCCGGGAGAAACTGGGGTGGTCCAGACACCAGCGCCGGAGATCGGCCCTTCGTCCCAATCGGCCGAAGCTATCGTGCGGACCATCTTCGAAGAGACCAGCACGGAAAAGACGCTGGCCGAGCCACCTGGCAAGGCCCCGGTCGTCCTCACACCGGCGCCCGAGATCGGCCCTTCGTCCACCTCGGCCGAGGCCGAGGCCGAGGCGGCCGTGCAGGACTCCTTCGACGAGACCAGCTCGGGAAAAACGGTGATCGAGCGACGTCCCGACTACATTCCGACGCCGCAGCCGGAAGCCGCCGAGGGTGAGGAGCCAGCGCCCGAAGAAGAACTAACGCCCGCGGAGGCGGCTTTCCTCAATGAACGCCCTCTGTGGCCGCCCAGCGGCCGGGCCAAGCTCGGCCTGGCCATCGGCGGAGCGCTCATCGTGGTAGCTCTTCTCGTGGTCTGGCTGGCCAAGTCCGGTGGCCGCCACGACGCACGGCCAGTCGCACACCCGGCTCTCCCTGTCTCTTCCCTGCCGCCACCCGCGAGCCCGCCGCTCCCCGCCGCAACCGCCATAGCCAAGCCCACACCGGTCCAGGCACCCGCGCCCGCGCCCGCCATAGCCAAGCCCACACCGATCCAGGCACCCGCGCCCGCCATGGCCAAGCCCACACCGGTCCAGGCCCCCGCGCCCGCGCCCGCCCCGTCAAGCCAGCCAGCGCCGCCGCTTGCGAAGCCGAGCACCCTTGCCCATCACGCGCACGTGTCCAAGTCGAGCAAGGCCAGCGGCAAGAGCCCCCCCGCCGCCTCGCCAGCCCCAGTCACGTCAACCCCAATAGCGCCAGCCCCGGTCACCTCAACTCCAAAGCCAACAGCCCCAGCGGCCCCGCATGAACCGCTTAAGCTCCCCGCTCAGCGGGCGGGAAAACTATCCCCCGATGATTTTTGACCGCTCGAAAGAAAGGCCCTCTGGGGCCAGCGGCTCCGTGGCGAGACACTACCGGATCGGACGTTCGAGTTGCTTGAGCCAATCCAGCGCGCGCAAGATCGCAAGACCCTTGCTTTGGCTTTCCACGCGCAGGTCGCCCACCAGTTGCACGCCGGGGATGGCATAGCGGTCGTGAAAGAATTGCAGACCAGGCGCCAAGTCGCGATCCGAGGCTTTGACTTCGATCATCAAGGTTCTCGCCGCCGGAGCGGATTACCTCGTCACCGGCGACAACGATCTGCTCGCCCTCAGGGACCGGTACGCCATCGTCACCCCCGCCGAGTTTTGGAACCGCCACGGGGCATAGAGGCGGTCAGTGCCCATGAGGGAGCCTCGAGCTCCGGCAGATCGGCTTCCAGGTCAAGAGCAAAGACCTGCCGCCCACACGGCGCGCGTCGCAACTTGCTTTCCGAGCGTAGTCGAATAATTATTAGACTATGTCAACGCAGGACTTCCGGCTCACCTACCACGCCTGTCGGGCCGCGCTGGTCAAGCGGCTGGCCGAGCCCGCCCCGGGGCGAATCCAGTTGCTCGCCGGTCCCCGGCAGGTCGGCAAGACAACGCTGCTGCTCGAGATCGCGGAGCAGGCGGGCAGGCAGGCGGTCTATGCGGCGGCCGACGCACCCGAGGCTGCGCTGCCGGGCTTCTGGGAACGGCTGCTTGCGCGGGCTGAGGACACCGCCGTTGCCCACGGGCGCGCCGTTTTGCTGCTGGACGAGGCCCACCTGCTGCACGACTGGGCTGGGCACCTCAAGGGCGCGTGGGACAGCTTCCGGCGCAGGAAGACGCCGATTCACATCGTCGCCACCGGCTCCTCCGCGCTCCATTTGGCCGTGGGCTCGCGCGAGAGCCTGGCGGGCCGGTTCGAGCGACTCACGCTGACCCACTGGTCGGCGCGCTCGCTTGCACAAGCCTTCCATCTCCAGCCCGACACGGCCGCCGACCTGGTGGTGCGCATGGGTTCCTATCCGGGCGCCTTTCCCTTGCACAAGGACGTGGCGCGCTGGTCGGCCTACGTGCGCGACGCCATCCTCGAACCCGCCATCGGCCGCGACATTCTCGTCCTGGCGGCCGTGCGCCGCCCCGCTCTGCTTCGCCAGGTCTTCGGCGTGGCGGCCTCCTCGCCGGCACAGATCGTTTCCCTGCAGAAGATCCAGGGCCACCTGCAGGATGCAGGCGCCATCGAGACTGTCGCCAGCTACCTGGCGCTGCTCGAGGAGGCTTTTCTGGTTGCACCGCTGCCCAAGTACTCGACGCGCGCGGCGCGACGCCGGGCCGCGCCGCCCAAGCTGGTGACGCTGAACAACGCCCTGATTGCTGTCATGGTTCCGCAGGGTATCGCCGACGGCACGTTCGATCCGGCGCGCTTCGGCGCCTTGGTCGAGAACGCATGCCTGGCGCACGCTTGGAATTCCGGCCAGGTCGTCTCGTACTGGCGCGAGGAGCCGCTCGAGGTCGATGGTATCTTGGAGGGGAGTTGGGGCAAGTGGGCCATCGAGGTGAAGACCGGCAAATTCCAGACGAGCGACCTCACCGGTTTGCTGGAGTTCGCGCGCCGTCACCCGGGCTTCCAGCCGCTGGTCATCTGTGGCGCCAATGGGCGCGCGACCGCCGAGCGAGCGGATGTTCCTGCGGTCACGTGGCAGCAGTTCCTGCTCGATGGGCCACCCAGTACGACGCGACGAGCGTAGGCGATCAACGTCAATTGCTTTGCTCCGCGCAGAAATGATTGTCGCGGATCACCACCCCCGCTCTGGGTCTCACGTAGCGTCCGGCACTACCCTTGCGGGCATAGACATTAAGCGGCCGGCCAGCGGAAGCCCACGCATTCCGCCCCCTCGCCCCGCGAAGCGGGGAGAGGGTTGGGGAGAGGGGCCGTGCCAGGCCGGACCCCTCATCCCAACCTTCTCCCCGGCGGACCGGGGAGAAGGGGTCACAGCTCTCTCCGTCAGGCCGCGCTTGGTGCCTATGTCCCTTGCGGGCCCCCTGCGGCGGCCGGGTAGATTCTCGTCCGCAGGACTCACAACCTGAGCAGCGAGAGCTTCGTGTGACGAGCCACAAGCCGAAAGATTGCGTCCGCAGAAAGCAGGTCCGCGCCTAGGTCGAGCGCACACTGGGCGACGTGAGCATCGGGGGTCGAGAGAGAGAGACCCTTGACCGCAAGCGAGTTGCGCAATTTGCCCACGCGAAACCAGTGCGCGACGTCCGCCTGGCAAAGGGGAAGAGTCAACAGAAATTCTTCCAGCTCGCCCCGCGCGCGTTCGGCCATCCGACCAGATAGAAGCTCGGCGGCGACGACCGGCGGCAAGTACACCGTCCCTTCCTCGAGCGCAGGCTCGATGATGGCATCGTCGCTCCCTTCGCGAAAGAACGCGATCCAGGACGAGGTATCAATGACGAGTGCGCTCACGAGAGGTTTCGATATCGATCGTCAGATGGAGCTTCCCCTTGAGGGCGCGCGCCTTGGCGGCCGCAGCCGAGCGTTTCACCCGCTCCAACCCGGCCACCAGTGTCTCCGTAATGCCCTTGCCGGTTACCTGGCACGCATCATCGACCAGTTTGACGGGAAGGTTGGCGGTCACCCGCCGGGTTTCCAGCCCCGCACGATGATTCATACGCTTATACATACAGCGATATGCATGAGCGGTCAAGAGGACCACACCCAAGCTATGCGGCTTCGATCTTCTGCCGCTTCGGGATTTTCACCTTATGGTTTCATGGGTACCTCCAGGCATCACTAAGCGAATCGATGGGGTATTTCCGGTCCGAGAACCCCATCCATGTCGCGCTGTCGCACCTTCGCGCATGCCCGGACGGCCCAGCTGAGGGGTGCGGCGGGGTCGCACACCCCAGACCGGGGTCACGGATCCCGGGTCCACCACGGGCACGGAAATCACGACCGAGGTCCAGCCCACCGGAGCCGGGCCGAACCCGTACCCACCTGAATCGCCGTCCGCGGGCCTTCCGGATGCTTCGCCCCCACCCAACGACATGGGAGCGGCGCCTATTTTTCCGGATGCGATGACCCCGCCAAACTCCGGCTTTGCTCCGCCAAGTTTCGATGCCGAAATCAGCGTTCCCGATACGGAGCCGCTGCCCGAGGCCGCGCCCGATGCTTCGGAGGCCGACCTGGAGCCCGCGGTGCCCGATCCTGCTGGCGACCTTGCACCGCCCTTTTAGCACGGTCATGAACAGGGTACGCTAGGCCGTCGTGGAACTGACCCTCTTTGTCGACCACGCCTGCAACCTGCGCTGCAGCTACTGCTACAACGGCAAGAAATTCAGCCGGCCCATGCCGGCCGAGGTGATGCGGGGGTCGGTGAACCTGGCGCTGGCGAGCCGGCCGGCGCAGCTGGATGTTTCGTTCTTCGGCGGCGAGCCTTTGCTGCATCCACGGTTCATCGAGGAGACCCTGGCCCACGTGCAGACGGCGGTACGTGCCCTGCCCGAGCCGCACCCGCGCGTGCGCTACGTGATTAACACCAATCGCACCCGGGTCGACGATCGCGTGTTGGCCCTGCTGGCACCAGCCCGCGATTTCACGGTGTACGTGTCGCTGGATGGGCCGGCCGCGGTTCACGATGCCCATCGCGTGGATGAAGACGGCCAAGGCAGCTTCGCGGGCATCGTGGCCAACCTGGAACGTCTGCGCCAGGCGGGCATTGCTTTTCGCCTGGTCGCGGTGGTACGTCCCGATACGGCCCGCCGACTGGGCGAGGTGATGCGCACGCTGCTGGATTTGCGGCCCGCGCAGGTCACGTTGACACCCGACTTCCGCGCGCCTTGGACAGCAGAGTCCACTACGGAGCTGCGGCTGGGCCTGCGCGACGCGGGCGAGGTGTGGATGACGGCTTTTCGCGACGGCCACGCGCTGCCGCTGGAACCCTTGCGCGGAAAGATCCTGACCCATCTCAAAGAAGGCATCCCTTGTCCCGAGCGTTGCACGCTGGCCGGCCGCGCCTTTGCCGTCACGCCCACGGGCCGCCTTTATCCCTGCGCGCAGATGATCGGCGACGATCGCGATGACGAGCTGGTGATCGGAACCGGGGGTCTTGACGTCGCCATGTTCACAGAACACAATTCTGTGAACATGGCAATTAGACACAAGCACTTGAAGCTGGACCAGACGAAGATCGACAAGGCACGCCGGCTGCTCGGCCTTTCTACCGAGCAGGAAACCGTGAAGACCGCGCTCGATCTGGTCATCGCCGAGGAGCCCATCCTGCGCGCCCACCGCAAGGTCAAGGGCATCGGCGGCGTGGTTGACCTGTTCGGTGCCCGGTGAAGAAGATCGTCCTCGACACCAACGTCTATATCGACTGGTTGAATCGCGGGCTGCACGAGACCGTCATGCTGGGACCTGGTCTGGTGCGCTACCTATCCGCGGTTGTCGTGATGGAACTCCGCGCTGGCGTCAGCCACCGTGCCAGCCGCGACGCCGTCGATGCCCTCACTCGATGCTACCGATCGGCGGGCCGACTGGTGGCTCCGTCGAGCGAGGTATTCGAGCGAGCGGGTGCGGTGCTGCGCAAGCTGAAGCTCGCCGGGCACAACGTCCGTGATGCTTCGCTGTGCAACGACGTGCTCATCGCCCTGACAGCCCGATCCATTGGGGCGACGGTGGTGACCGCCAACGCGGCTGACTTCGCTGCGATCCAGCAGGTTGAGCCATTTGCCTTCGAGCTGCCGTAGGCAGGACGCCGTAGGCAGGCGCACTGCCCTCCGCCTTTGCCTGTCGGTCAAAGCGTAGCCCGAGCGTAGGTGCCATCAGTGTTTTCGTGAGCAACTGGTCCTCCCAATTGCCGAGAACCAGTCATGTGACGTTCTGATTGCGGCAACCGCCATCGCGAACAACATGACCTTGGCAAGCGCCAACCTGGCCCACTACCAGCGCCTCGTGCCCTTCGGACTCAGCACCTCAAGAGTGAATGGTGCAAGCACTCCTACAACGGCGGGCCGTGGCCGCGTGCTGCGTGCCAAAGGGCGTGCACGAAGATGAGCGCCCGCTCCTCGTGAAACGTGAAATAGAGGTGGTATCGCGTGCGAGGCATCAGGGTGCGGCGCAAACCGGGAATGGCCGAGAACGGGTAGACCTTGGCAACCTTCGGTGAAGACCTGATCATCTCCAACGTCGCGGCAAGCTCTTCGCGCAACAGCTCGGGCGCCGCAGCTCGGTGGGTTCGCCACCAATCGTGGATAGCGCGGATCTGCTCAAGAGCGTCGGGGGAGAATTCGATCTTGAGGGATCTCACCGACTTGATCTCGCGCGGAGTTCTGCCAGCACTTGCTCTGCCGGAATGCCCCTGCCGGCTAGAAAATCCCTTTGCGAGCGATCGAGCGCTGCGTGCAGCCTTGCCCGATCTTCATCGTCAAGGTCGTCCCCCTCATCCACGGGCACGAGGTCGACCACCGTGCCTTCTGGCAGATTCACGGGTTCGTCGAGCACCAAGTGCCCGTCCTTCACCGTTGCTCGCAGTGCGTGTGTCACGCAGAAAGGCTACCACACGACAAAGGCCAGCGGGCCAAGCGAAGGCGGGCCTTGGCGCGGAGGGCGAGCGGCTCGACCTTGATCGCGGAGACATTGGCGGAGGAAATTGCGTGCTGGGCGGTAACGACGATCCGTTGGACGTTGAAGGTGGATGGCTAGGCATTGATCGCGGCGGGTTGGACGCTGACGATCATCTGTTGGGCACTGATCGCGGGGAGTTGGGCAGTGATCCTCGACGCTCTGTCTACAGATCGCGTGTTTCTGGGCATTGATCATCGACGCCTCGTGTCCAGATCATCAGTTCCGCCCATGAGGGAGGCCTCGATCTCCGTCTCGCTGTACCCGTCCTTCGTGAACCACGGATTGCCGCACCGCAAACTTGGTCTTGACTCGCGCTCCACCGCGTGCGTCCCGGTGTCTTCCATCTCAAACTGACCCACTACCCGAAACCCGCGCAGCTTGCCAAGGGCATGGAAGCGCGGTAGCCTACCTTTCGGCCTGGGAGATCCGAAAAGGGTCATCGGGGTTTCCCCGCTCGGGCCTCCATTTTTTCTCTGGTACCGAATGTACCTTCTGTACCTCGATGCGTCGGGGACGCCAGATATAAGAGACTCTGCCCAACCAACCTTCGTCCTGCTTGGGCTCACGATACACGAAGGCAACTGGTTCGCATTGGAGAAGCGCGTTGCCGGGCTGAAGCTGCGGTACCAATTCCCCGGAGTGCCGCTTGAATTGCATGCCAAGGATATCTGCTCGTCCATCAAGGAACAGGACGAGAGCCCCTCCTTTGAGTCCATGACTTGGGAAGCTCGTCGCGCTGAAGTCATGTCTTCTCCGGGAGAAGAAACTGGCGGGAAAAGCGTCGAAAGATCGACAAACAGCCAGAGAACGCTATCGCGCGACGGAAGCAACCGTACACCTCACGAGATTG
>PMIX01000371.1 GCA_003158395.1 Myxococcales bacterium
CACATTCTGCTCGTCCACGCGCTCAGCCTCGTCGAGCCGGGCCTGCGTGTCAGGGCCGATGCCATCTTCAAGGACATCGGCCAGGCGGGCGGCCACGACCTCGCCCAGGCTGCCGAGATCGCGGCGGATGCGCTCGACCTTCTCGATCAGGACCTGGAGCACGTGGTCCTCGGCCCGCTGGGGATAGAAGAAGTAGTGGCAGCGGACTTCCTTTTCGCGCTGAAGGGTCCGATCCACGCGGCCGTTTCGCTGTTCCAGCCGCGCCGGATTCCATGGCACATCGAAATG
Organism: Myxococcales bacterium; assembly: GCA_003158395.1. GTDB lineage: Bacteria > Myxococcota_A > Polyangia > Fen-1088 > Fen-1088 > Fen-1137. Next base: position 289 of record PMIX01000371.1, read on the forward strand.
GAAGATGTCGGCGCAGTACCCCTGAAGGTTCACGCCCTCGCGAGCGGCATCGGTGGCCAACAGAATGCGCACCGGATACTGGTCGGGCGGGCCGTTGAAGGCGCGCTGGACTTCCTCGCGCTGGCGGTCCGACATGCCGCCATGGAATTCCATCAGGCGAAGATCCCCGTCAGCGGTTCCGTCAAAGGCGGCGCGCAGGATGGCGCCCAGGTAGCGTTTCGTGTCCGCGTATTCGGTGAACACGATCAAGCGGCGGTCGGTCCAGGGCGCGGGGCTGCGGGTGGGCGTGGCGCCGCCGAGCTGCACGGCAGGGCACTGGTTGCGGCGAATCCAGTCGAGCAGAGCCAGCACCTTGGGGCCTGGGGCGCGGCGGCTCTGCTCGGCCAGACTGGTCATGCGTTCGAGCAGGCTGCGGGCGTCCGTGCTGGGCGCGGCCAGACCACAGGAAAGCAGGGTCATCTGCGAGTCAGACCGCTCGTCCGAGGTGGTCTCGTCCTCGCCGTACTCATCATCATCAGGCGGTGACGCCGACGCGAGAGCCTGGTCGGTTCGAGCACCGACGCTCTTGGCATGCACGGCCAGGGTGCGGGCGAAAGCCTCGATGCTGGAGAGGAGGCGTTTCTGTAGGTTGGCGATGACCAAGCGACTGCGGCGGTTCTTCTGCTTCAACAGAGCGGCGTACTGGGCCAGCAGCACGGACAGTTCGATTTCTGCATTGGTCCCGTCCCCGACGACGACGGCCGCGTCGGTGCGGCCGTCGGCGGCATAGCGCTGCTGCCAGCCCTGTGCCCCGTGCGTGAGATCGATCTGGATCACGCGGCGAAGCGGGTAACCCTCGACGCCAAGCTCGCGCAGCTCGCCCTTCAGGCGGCGAACCATTATCGGGTCGAGTTGCTTGGGGCCAGACACGGGCACGCCACGGGTGAACCGCTGCGGGTCCAGGATCTCCAGCAGCGACGAAAAACTGTTCGAGTGCCCGTTGTGGGGCGTCGCTGACAGGAACAGGCGGTGCTCGAACTTGGGCGCCACCTCGCGCACGACGTTGGTGACGTGCGAATCGACCGCGTACTTCGACGCCGANNGCCGTGTGCGCCTCATCCATGATCAGCAGGCTCTTGGGCGCGCGCTGGTCCAGATGGCGCAGCAGCGGCTCGCGATATTCCGGGCGCCGCAAGGTCTGGTACGAGATGATGAAGCGCGGGAAGGTAGTCCATGGGTTGATGCCGAAGCCCCGCTCCTCGCGCCGACGGCACACGAAGTCCCGGTTGTAGATCTCGAACCTGATCCCGAACCGCTTCTCCATTTCCGCGCGCCACTGGAGCGCCAAAGCGGCCGGGCAGATGATCAGGGCCTGGTCCACACGCTGGCGCAGCGTCAGTTCTTGCAAGATGAGGCCGGCCTCGATCGTCTTGCCCAACCCGACGTCGTCGGCCAGGAACAGGTTCACGCGCGGCAGTTCCAGGGCCTTGCGCAGCGGCACCAACTGGTGGTCGAGCAGCTTGACCCCTGCGCGGAAGGGCGACTGGAAGAGGCGCGCATCCGTGGCGGTCACGCAGCCCCACTTGAGCGCGTGCAGATAGGCGGCGAAGTGGCGCGGTGGATCGAGGCGGTCGGTCCTGCCCAGCCCATGCGCCTCGGGCTCGACCACCCGCGCGCCCAGCTCACGCTCCCACAAGACTTCCAAGCGGCGCCCGGCGGCGTCGTCATCAAGGCAGACCAGGCTGACCAGCGTCTGCCCTGACCTGTCTTCGCAGAGATCGGGGCTCGCCATCTCGGTGACCAGGTACTGCCGGTGTCGGACCTGCACAACTTGTCCTTCGCGCGGCAACCCGTCCGCCCGGTGCGAGCGCTGCCAGGCAGGCCCGGCCTCACGGGCGCCAGTAGCACCCCCGGGGCCGCTGAGCCGGATCATTAGATCGTTGCGTCCGCGACCCGTGGCATCGACACCATGGGCGCGGCAAGCCGACCGCAGTTCATCCCGGCGCAGGCGCCCGAGAACGCTGCCCAGATCGAGCGCCGAGTCGGCCAGCACGGCCACCTGCGCGTCCTTGGTCGCCGTGGCTGGCAACGAAACCCCGAACTCGCGCCCCAGATCTTCCAGTCGTCCCTTGGTCAGGACGGACAAGACGCTGCGTTTCGAAGCTTCTGCCACGGCCGCCGACGATGATATCCGTCGCGCCCGGTGAGGGGAATCGGGATCGCGAACCGGCGCGGTGTCGGCCGAACAAGGTATAAAGGGGTCAGCATTTCGACCGAAGCCGGGAGGCTACGATGACCCAGAAGCGGCCCAGCAAACGGGAACCAAGAAGCATTTCGTACGATGCCCAGCCGATTGAACTACCGAAACCCGCGCTCAAGTCCAGCAGGTCGCTCGCGAGGGTCTTGCAACTGAGAAGGACCATTCGTGAGATCAGCGACAAGAAACTTCCATTGCAGGTTCTTTCTGATCTGCTGTGGGCGGCATGCGGAGTGAACCGGGAAAGGGGTCCATTCGGGATTCCCGGCAGGACCGCAGCGTCGGCGAGCAACTCCCAGGAGATCGACGTCTACGTTGCCTTGCAAGAAGGGACGTATTTGTATGACCCGGTCCACAACCGGCTGGTGCCGGCCGTAGCGGGTGACCTGCGAAGTCTGGCGATCGGCCGAGGCCAGGGCAGCAGCGGCGCTAAGGCTCCCGTTCGCCTCATCTACGTCGCGGATATCGACAAGCTGGCCAACACGGCCGGATACCAGGAACCGGGGCTTCGCGATCCCGATGTCCAGCGGGCGTACTACTTCGTCGACACAGGCTTGATTGCGGCCAACGTGTATCTATTCGCCGCTTCCGTCGGCCTGGCAGCATGGTTCCACAACTGCGATAGGTCGGGGCTTTCTGCAAAACTGAACTTGCGTGACGATCAGCGCCTGCTTTTCGGCCAGACCATCGGATACCCCATGAAGAAACGACAGGGAGGCACCCCATGAAGCTCACGGGAAACACGGTCTTGATCACGGGCGGCGCGACCGGCATTGGCTTCGCGATGGCTGAAGCCTTCTTGAAGGCGGGGAACGAGGTCATCATTTGCGGACGAAGGGAAGCGAGGCTCATGGACGCCCGCAAGAAGCATCCCGAGTTCCACGTCAGAACCTGCGATGTGGCGAAGGAATCGGATTGCAAATCGCTGGGCGAATGGACGGGCGCGAGCTTCAA
>PMIX01000258.1:0-3488 GCA_003158395.1 Myxococcales bacterium
GCTGGCCGGCCGGGTGGCCGCGGCCGATGTGGTCGCGGCCCTGGCCGAGCAGGCCCACCGCCACGGCTTCTGCCGGCCCGTGGTCGATGATTCGGAGGTGTTGGAGCTTTACGACAGCCGGCATCCGGTGGTGGAACGCTTGGCGGCCACCGGCGGCTTCGTGCCCAACGATCTGCACCTGGACACCGAGCACGAGCAGATCCTGATCGTGACCGGGCCAAACATGGCGGGCAAGTCGACGCTGATTCGCCAGGCCGCCTTGTGCGTGATCTTGGCCCAGGCGGGCAGTTTCGTGCCCGCGCGCGCGGCGCACATCGGCCTGTGCGATCGCGTGTTCACCCGCGTGGGTGCAGGCGACAACCTGGCACGCGGCGAATCCACCTTCTTGCTGGAGATGCGCGAGACCGCGCACATCTTGCGCCACGCGACCCGCAAGAGCTTGATCATCCTCGACGAGATCGGGCGCGGGACATCGACCTACGACGGCGTGTCCATCGCCTGGGCAGTGGGCGAGCACCTGCACGACGTGGTCGGCGCGCGCACCCTGTTTGCCACCCACTATCATGAGCTGTGCGACCTTCACGATTCACACCCGCGCGTGCACAACGTCAGCGTGGCTGCGCGCGAATGGAAGGGCGAAGTCGTCTTTCTGCGCAAGCTGACCCCGGGCGGAACCAGCCGGTCGTTCGGCATCGAGGTGGCCAAGCTGGCCGGCCTGCCGCCCGCAGTGGTCGGGCGTGCCCGCGCCATCCTCGAACACCTGCAGCTCGGCGCCGCAAGCCCGCGCCGGCCTGACGAGCCACACCCGGCGGTGCCTGGCCAGGGAGAAACGCCTCAACTGGGGCTGTTCGAGCCGCGCGGGCAGAAGTCCCTGTCGTCCGGGACGGATCCGTCGGGCGCTGTGCCGGAGCCAAATGCCGGAACGGAGCGGGAGGTCGCGGCCGCGTTGCGGGCCGCTGATCTTGACGGCCTGTCGCCTCGTGCTGCCTGGGATCTACTGGCGGAATTGCGAAAGAAGTTGACGGATGGCGGTCCCACCCGCCCATGATTAGGGGTCGTGGTTGTAATACGCGCGGCGCTCGCGCTCCTGCTCGCTCCCCTTTCCAGCATCGTTCTCGCTGCGCCGGCTCGCGCGCCTGACGGCGGAATGGGCCAGCGGCCGGCTTTGGCAAAGACCGTCGGGCCGAAGCGGTCTTCAACCAGCGTCAAGAAGATCAGGCCGCAGCGCAACCCGCCGGTCGAGCTCTTCCAGATCAACACCAAGGAGACATTCATGCTGCGTTTCGCTGATGAGCGCGGCCGTCCCATTCAAGGGTGGCAAAAGCGATTGCAGCGCTTCCTGCGCTGCCACCACACCAACACCCAGCACAGGATCAACCCGCGCCTGCCGCACCTCCTCTATCAGACGGGACGGCATTTTGCCGGGCATCGTCTGGAAGTCATCTCCGGCTACCGCAACCCCAAGGTCGCGCGCAACCCGCGCAGTCCCCACAAGCAGGGACTAGCCTGCGATTTTCGTGTCGCGGGTGTGGCCAACACGACTCTGCGTGATTTTCTGCGTCAGACGTTCGACCATGTGGGCGTCGGCTACTACCCCAATTCACTCTTTGTTCACCTGGACGTACGTAAAGGACCGTCCGCCTTCTGGATCGACTACTCTGGGCCGGGCGAGGGCGCCGCCTATTCGGGAAATCCGCACGAGGACCTGCGCACGGGCAAGGTCGACTGGTACAGGCCAGCTACCGGCGAACGGGTTTCCTCGAGGGCTGAGCGCGCCGAAAGCATAGACGACCTGATGGAATCGGTTGTGAAGGGACGGGGAACCTCGGCCAAGCCGGGCGGCGACGCCTCGAAATCTGCAGCCGCAGCGCAGCGTCTGGACCAGCCACATACCGGTGCGCCGAACTAGTTGCCCTGGCCTTTGGCGATTGTCGAAACCAGGCCGGCAGTGCTAGAAGGCTACCAAGTACCGTCCACGGACAAAGACATGTTCGCCCTTGCTCGAGGCCATCAAGGGCCGGCACGGGCGCGAACGCAGAGGAGAATTGCAGATGAAGAAGCTCGGTGTTTCCTTGGTGGCAGCGCTCTTTGTGTTGGCGTCCGCACAGCATGCAATGGCGGCCAAAGCAGCAAAGAAGGCCAAGGAGGAAAAGCCCCGCGGGCCCGCTCCCGTGGCCAAGGCTGACGCCATCACTGAGATCAGGGGCGATTTCAAATGGGGGATGACCATGCAGCAGGTCATCGACAAGATCGACGCACGCATCGAGGCGGCATACAAGGACAGGATCGCCAGGACGGCCGCTGACCCGAACCGAAACGACAAGTTGCGCAAGGCTATGCGTGATGAGAAGGCTGTGGCCAAGAGGAACACAATCAAGTTCGACGGTCAGAAGGGCCCGTGGGACGTGTCGATCATCGATCAGGAAATCGTCCAGGGACAGGGCCTGTCCATGCTCTACATCAAAGAGTCGAAATCCACCCGCTACTTCTTCTTTTCCAACGACAGCCTGTTCAAGATGTTCATCGCTTTTGACAAGGAGATACTGGAAGGCAAGAACTTCAAGGACTTCGGCGCCGCGATGCAGACGAAATTCGGCAAAGCGCAAGAGGTCTACGTCAACCAGAGCTATCTCGGGGTCAAGGAGAAGAAACTCGATCACCTGCTCTGGCGATCGACCACGGGTGACGGGCTTAAGTTGGTGGACCGGTCCGAGTTCTATGACGTGTTCTGCCTGGTTCTGTACGACGCCAGCATCGAGCAGCGCATGGGGGCTTTGCGCAAGGAAGCCGAAGCCAACCGGCCCAAGGGCGACATGCTCGATAACGTGGTCGGGGGCAAGCAAAGCGATCGCGACGAGAACGACAACGTGATCGACCGCATCACGGGAAAAGAGGTCTTCAAGCCTGGCGACCGGCGCGCCGCGCAGCAGAACATCACCGTGCCGGCCCCTGGCGCTCCCCCTGCCTCCCGTGGCGTCGAAGACAAGTAGTCCGGCGTCGGCAATCGGAGCCCCCGAACGCGGTGTTGCTTGACAGCGGCAGGACCGATCCGCAGAATGCGCTCCTTTCCAAATGGCCAACATCAAGTCTGCTAAGAAGAAGAACCGACAGCGTATCCGGCGCCAGGCGCGCAATTCGGCCCAGAAGGCGGCGATGCGAACGACGGTGAAAAGGCTGCGCGCCGCGGTTGCGGCCAAGGACGCACAGCAGGCAGGCGCACTGCTCAAGTCAGCGACCTCGCTCATCAGCCGGCTCGGCGGGCGGGGCGTGATCAAGAAGCGGACCAGCTCGCGTCACGTATCGCGGCTGACGGTCGCCGTCAACGCGCTGGCCAAGTAGTCGGGCAGCGACGGCCCGGATCTTCGAAACGGCACGCTCCCCGGGCTTGACCGAGGGGCACGCGGCTGGCCCACAGGGGCGACCGGCCTTCCAAGCCAGCGCAGATCGGCCACCGTGCGCGGTAGCGTGAGCGACCAGCGGAAAGCGGC
>PMIX01000258.1:3512-3715 GCA_003158395.1 Myxococcales bacterium
TTCGGCCGGCCCGGCCCGAGACAGGCTCTCGCTACCTTCCAGTCACGAGCTGGAACTCGGTTCGGCGATTCTTGGCCTTGCCTGCCTTCGTCTTGTTGTCTGCGATGGGCTTCTCCAAGCCGTAGCCGACCGAAGTCAGCCGCTCGGCCCTGATGCCCTTCTGGATGAGGTAATCCTTCACCGCATCGGCGCGCTTCTGCGAC
>PMIX01000164.1 GCA_003158395.1 Myxococcales bacterium
CGAGCCAGCAACTCAGCCTTGTCCACCGGCATGCGCGGGCTGAGCAATGCCTTGAAACGCGCCGTGCGCGCCGCGCTTTCCTGTACCCGCGCCCGTACCTCGGGCTGCGTCTCGGCGGCGCGCACCATGGCTGCGAAGGCCGCCTCCTGCCGCGCCTGCGGCTCGCGCACCAGGAAGTGATCCACCCCCGCCAGCAGGCTTTGTACGACCAACTCCTCGATGGGCCAGCGATCCGCCACCGCACGCATACCCAGATCGTCACTCACCACGAGGCCGGAGAAGCCAAGATCCTCGCGCAGAATCTCGCGCGCGATCCGCCGCGACAGGGTGGCGGGCAGCCGCGCGTCCCAGACCGGGTACAGCACATGCGCGGTCATGATCGCGGACAGTCCCGCGGCCACCGCTGCGGCAAAGGGCGCCAGTTCCACCGCACGCAAACGGGACTCGTCGTGGACCACCACGGGCAGGACGAGGTGTGAGTCGGTCTTGGTGTCGCCGTGGCCCGGGAAGTGCTTGCCACAGCCGAGCACGCCAGCCGCACGCAACCCGCGCCAGAAAGCCAGCGCATGGACCTGCACAGCCGCGGGCGTCGCACCGAAGGCACGATTGCCGATGACCGGATTGGCAGGGTTGGTGTGCACGTCGAGCACCGGAGCGAAATTCCAGCCGATGCCCAGGGCGGCCAGTTCGTCCCCCAATCCACGTCCCACCGCCAGGGTGCGCGCGGGATCGCCGGCCGCGGCCACCGAAAACATGTCGGGCCACACGGTCAAGGGCTGGCGCAGGCGCTGCACCAATCCGCCTTCCTGGTCGACGGAAACCGCCAGCGGGAATCCCGCCGGGCTGGCCTTTCGCAGGGACCGCACCAGCTCGGCCACTTGCGCAGGTTCGACTATGTTGGGCCGGAACAGCATGACGCCGCCCACCTCCGAGCGAGCAATGCGGGCCAGCAGTTCGGCCGGAGCCTGCGGCCCGTCGAAGCCGACCGACAGAAGCTGACCGCACAGGGCGCGAAGGTTGGCGAAACTCACGCGACCATCATACCTGGAATTCGGAGGAGGAAACCGGAACGGAACGACCTGGGTCGCGCGCGCGTCCGGTCCTTCGTCGCGCATGGGAGTCTACCTGGTCGCGCGTTGACCCTCAGAATTCTGAGGGCCGCTGTCCACGATCTGGCTTGTTCACTGGTCAGGAGACCAATCCGAGCTTGGCCTCGAACTTGCTAATAATCTTTCCAGTTGACCCGGAGGCAGTCATGACCCGTTCATTCCGACCCGGAATCGGTTGCTGTGTCTTCTGCGCTCTCTTCTCCACCGCGCTTGCTGGCTGCGGTTCCAGCAGCACCAACGGGGGGCGCGTGCCCGACAACCATCGGGCAAGCGAGGTGCAGTGCACGCAAACCGCGCCGGCGGGGAACTGCTCTTGCACTGGCACATGTTCGACCCCCGGCTTCGCCTGCACTGTTGACAGCGAGTGCGTGGGCCGCGATGCCCGCGCGAGCGGTCGGTGCATTTCCTTCCTCGGCCCGGCAGGCTGCGACTGCACCTATGATAGTTGTGCTGGCGACGCCGACTGTCCGAGCGGCCAGACCTGTGCGTGCCACGGATCCCCGTACACGTTCGGCGCGGGCAACGCGTGTGTTCCCGGCAACTGTCGCGTCGACGCCGATTGCGGGGCCAGCGGTTACTGCTCGCCATCGCCGGCGATGCCGTGCGCGGGCGGGGGAAGCCTGGATTATTGCGATGGCCTCGCCTACTACTGCCATACGCCGAAAGACCGGTGCATCAACGACAGCGATTGCGCTGGAGGATTGGACTGCGTCTATTCCGTGTCGGATGGCGACTGGGAATGTCTCGCGTACGCGATCCCCCTGTAGCGCTAGCGCCGAACCGACGTTGCGCGCGCCGCGCCTGGTCGCGACTGGTCCGCGCCGACGCTGTCGCGTACTGCGCCTGGGAGGTACCGGCGAGGATGCCGAGGCCGCAATCATAGGCAAGCGATGCGCGGATGTCGCCGGTTTCAATGTGTGTTGCAGATGCGATTCGGTGAAGGCAAAATGGCGCTCGAAATGACTATGCTCTTTGGGCCGGCTTGGACGTGCTGACATGCGTGACGAGATGGCTGACCTGTTGTTCGCCAAACAGCTGATGGACAACCATGAGTTTGCGACTGAAGTGGGACTCCTCAACTTGCTAGCAATCATCGAAACCGGCTCAGAGAAGGTCGTCAACGGTAGCGCTTACGCACCGGGAGCCTTCTCTGCGTGGAAACGACTGGTCAGCGAGAGACCAGACCTGTTTTCTGAGCGAGTCATGCAGGAACTTGCGAAGCGCTCGGGCCGTGGAGGCTACGGCGATCAAGCCGCGTCGTACGTTCAGAAGTTTCTCGAGCGGCGAGACTCGGCTCGCCAGGGGAATGGGACGACGATGAACCTGGTCGGGAAAAAGGCACCTGAATTCACTGAAAACGCCGTGACCGGCGATGGCAAGTTCATGAAGATCTCACTGTTGGACTACCGCGGGCAGTGGGTGGTGCTGTTCTTCTACCCCGCGGACTTCACCTCCATTTGCCCCACCGAGATCAGCGAATTCTCTCGCCGCGACAAGGAATTCAAAGATCTGAGCGCTGTCGTGCTGGGCTGCTCGACCGACTCGAAGTACTCGCACAAGGAATGGATCAAGGGCAGCTTGGGCACCATCACCCATCCGCTCATCGCGGACTTCAACAAGAAGATCGCGCGCGACTACCAGTGCCTGGACGAAAACCTGGGTATCCCTCTGCGCGCCACGTACATCATCGATCCTGACGGCGAGATCGTGCACGCTGATTGCAACATCACGCGCATCGGCCGCTCGGTGGACGAGGTGGTGCGCCTGCTGCGGGCGGCGCAGACCGGTGATCTGTCTCCGGTTGGTTGGAAGGTGGGCAACGAGACGCTGGGCAAGGAATAGCACAGACCCAAGACAGCAAGGCAACCAGGAAGGACGAAACCTCGTGTCGATTGCGCCCAAGGCCCGACCCAACGTCGAGAAGATGTCCGGCTACACGCCTGGCGAGCAGCCGCGGCCGGGCGAGCGCGTGGTCAAGCTCAACACCAACGAAAACCCATTCCCCCCCAGCCCGCGCGTGGTCGAGGCCATCCGCACCATCGATCCCGAACGGCTGCGACGCTACCCGAGCCCCAGCGCCGAAGACTTCCGCCGCACCGCGGCGCGGGTACACGGGGTTTCGCCCGACATGATCGTGGCCGGCAACGGCAGCGACGAGATCCTGGCCATGGCCGTACGGACATACCTGGGCCCGGGCGACGTCTTCGCCTACCCCGATCCGACCTACTCGCTCTACCCCGTCCTGGCCGAAGTGGGCGAGGTCAAGGTCGCGACCGTGCCTTGGGCCGCAGGCTGGGATCTGCCCGTCGACGGGCTCCTGGCTACCGGTGCGCGGGCCATCTTCTTCGCCAACCCCAACGCGCCTACTGGGACGCTGGTGCGCACGCGGAGGGTGCGCGAATTGGCCACGCTCTTTTCCGGCCTGCTCTTGGTCGACGAGGCCTACGTGGACTTCGCCGACGAGAACAGCCTGAACCTGGTGCGCGAGTTCTCCAACGTGATGGTCTGCCGCACCTTGAGCAAGGGCTATGCTCTGGCGGGTCTGCGCTTCGGCTACGCCATTGCGGCGCCTGCCGTGGTATCGGAGATGAACAAGGTCAAGGACAGCTACAACTGTGACGCCATCGCCACCAGTGCGGCTGCGGCGGCGCTCGAGGATCAGGCGTACGCGCGCCAGACCTGGGAGCACGTGCGGGCCGAACGCGTCCGCCTGAGCGAGGCCCTGCACCGGCGCGGCTGGCAGGTGATCCCCAGCCAAGCCAACTTCGTCCTGGCCACCTGTCCGGACGGCAACGCCGCGGCGATCTACCGGGCGCTCAAGGGCAAGGGAATCTTGGTGCGCTTCTTCGACAAGCCCGGTCTGCAGGACAAGCTGCGTATCACCATTGGCACGGCCGAGGAGAACGACCAGCTCTTGGCCGCGCTTTCGGCCTAATGACCAAGTCTTCTTCCAGCCGCCACGCCGACGACCCGGTCTCCGCCACGGACGGCTCGGGTGCCGATGACACCGAGGCCTCGGCTCCCCTGGAGCCCGACCTGGTGGACAGCGCTGCGCCGGAACCCATCCCGCCGGCTCTCGAACGACACTTGGCGCCCGCACGCGATCCGGTCCAGCGCTTTGTCAACGAGGCGCGCCGCTATGCGCGCCTGGATGAGAAGCAAGAGCGCGAGCTTGTTCAGGCCGCGCGCGAACGCGGCGACGTCAACGCCGCTCGCATCTTGGTCCTGCACAACCTGCGTCTCGTCGTGTCCATTGCTTACCAGTACCGACGGGCTTGGCTCAACCTGCTTGACCTCTTCCAAGAGGGCGCAGTCGGTCTGATGGAGGCCGTGCGCCGCTGGGATCCGGACATGGGCACCCGCTTCGGATCCTACGCGGCCTACTGGATTCGCGCCTGCATCTTGCGCTTTCTCATGACCAACTCGCGCCTGATTCACGTGGGCAATACCCGCGCAGGACGCAAGCTGTTTTTCCGTCTGGAGAAAGAACGCCAGAAACTCCTCGCCGAGGGCATCGATCCAACGCCTAGGCTGCTGGCAGCCCGGCTGGAAGTAGATGAGGCTGACCTCGCCGAGGTGTCCGCGCACCTCGCCTCGCGCGAGGTCTCGCTTGAACCGCGGCCGGATGAAGACGGTGTGCCCTTGGCCGAGAAGATCTCGACTCACCAGTCTTCGCCTGAACAGCAAGCGGCGCGAGGTGAGCTGTCCGAAGCTGTGCGCCGGCTCATGGACGACTTCGAGAGCAAGCTGGAAGACGATCGCGCGCGGGCCGTGTGGCGCGAACACCTGGCCACCACGGGCGAGGCGGTCGCGCTCTCGGCCTTGGGCGCGCGCTACGGCGTTTCCAAACAGCGCATGGGCCAGATCGCTGAAAAGCTAAGAGCGCAGTTCCGCGAGCGGGTGATCGCAGAACTCGGCGCCGACATCCACATGTCGTGGCAGCGCGACGATTGATCCTTGCGATAGCGGCGGCAGATGGCAAAGAGCCAGAGCCACCCGGCTGATCTACTGCGCTCCTTGCAACTCCTGACGCTTGACATTCATGGCTTGCAGCCCCTTGGGCCCCTTTGTGATGTCAAACTCCACTGTCTGGCCCTGGGACAACGAACGGTACCCGTCAGCCGTGATTGCCGTGTAGTGGACGAAAACGTCCTCCTCCCCGTCCCGCGCGATGAATCCGTACCCCTTGGAATCGCTGAACCATTTCACCTTTCCCGTTGCCATTCACTGCCTCCTCGAACTGTACTGATCTCCGCCACGCCCCAACGGAATTGTCTGGGGCGCACCAGCAGAAGGGTACGGTTCTGCGCCCGCCTGTCAAGACCCTAGGTGACTGGTCGGGTACAGGCGGAAAGCAGCTGCCCTAACGCAAACTCCGCGTCGGCTGCGGCAATTACGGAACGGATCGCAGCGATTCCGTAAGCGCCGATACGAATACAATGATCGGCGTTGCTATTGTCGATTCCACCGAGCGCAATAACCGGGATTGAGCAAGAACAGGCTCGCGCCAAGGCCTCGAGGCCTTTGGGCGGTCCGTAGACACGCTTTGACGGCGTGTCGAACACAGGACCAAAAACCACGAAGTCTGCGCCGGCTCGCGTGGCCAATTCGACTTCGGAGCAATCATGAGTTGAAACGGCTATGCAGAGGTTGGGGGCAAGGCTACGCGCATCTCGTACTGACAGCGCTCCAGTGGGGAGATGTACCCCATCCGCCTCCACAGCAAGCGCCACGTCCACTCGGTCGTTGACAAACAACGCTGCTCCCGCAGCACTCGTCACTGCGCGTAGCTGGCGAGCCAATTCGACCAGCGCCCGCGCTGACAGGTCCTTCTCTCGCACCTGCACCGCCACCTGTGTCGCCGCAGGGCCGGCGCCGCGCAGGGCCGCGGCGACCACGTCGCAGAGTTGTCTGCCGCCGGTCGCATGGCGATCGGTAATCAGGTACACACGCGGGACCACGAATTCCCTATTCGATGAGCCCGGCCAGCGGCGACGATGCCGTCGCATACAGCTTGCGCGGGATGCGGCCGGCGCAGAAAGCCTTGCGGCCGGCCACCACCGCGTCGCGCATGGCCTCGGCCATGAGCACCGGCTCCCTGGCGCCCGCTATGGCGGTGTTCATCAGCACGCCGTCGCAGCCTAGCTCCATGGCCACGGCCGCGTCCGAAGCCGTGCCGACACCGGCGTCCACAATGATGGGCACCTGGGCGTTTTCCATGATGATGCGCAGGTTGTAGGGGTTGCGGATTCCGAGCCCCGACCCGATGGGCGCAGCCAGCGGCATGACCGCCGCACAACCCACGTCTTCCAGCTTCTTGGCCAGGATGGGATCGTCGAGGCAATAGGGCAGCACGACGAAGCCCTCCTTGACCAGCACCTTGGCTGCCTCAAGCGTGGCGGCGCCGTCGGGGAACAGTGTCTTCTGGTCGCCAATGACTTCCAGTTTGACCATTTCGGCCATGCCCAACTCGCGCGCCAGACGGCAGGTCCGGATGGCCTCTTCCGCCGTGTAGCAGCCCGCCGTGTTGGGCAGCAGGGTGTGGGTCTTGCGGTCAACTGCGTCCAGCACGGTGGCTGCCCCTGGCGAGAGATCCACCCGTCGCAGAGCCACGGTGACAATCTCAGCCCCGGACGCCTCGATGGCCTTGCGGGTTTCCTCGATGGATCGATACTTCCCAGTTCCAACCAGCAGCCTAGAACGAAACGCCCTGCCCCCGATCACCAGCGCATCCCCGGAAGCACTACCCGAGCCACCGCCCATGAACGCCACCACCTCAATTCGATCGTTCGGTTGGATCGTCACCTCTTGCCAGGTCTTGCGCGGGACGACCTCTTCGTTTCGCTCCACCGCGACATGGCCGAGGTCCATGCCCATCTCTTGCAGCAAGGACGCAATCGACTGGCCGGTCGAAACGCTGCGCGTCTTTCCGTTCACTGTGATTCGTACTTCGCTCATGGGGTGCTAGACAATACCCGGACCTTCCACCATGCGCTGCCCTTTCTGCTCCGCCACCGAAGACAAGGTTGTGGACACCCGTCCCAGCGAGGATGAGCAGATTGTACGGCGCCGCCGCGAATGTGCGGGGTGCGGCAAGCGTTTCACCACCTACGAGCGGGTCGAGGAATTGCTTCCCTCAGTGGTCAAGAAGGACGCGCGACGCGAGCCGTTCGACCGGGCCAAGCTGCTGGCGGGCGTCACCAAGGCCTGCGAAAAACGGCCGGTTCCGATCGGCGCCCTAGAGCAGATGGCGGACTCCATCGAACGGTCGCTGCGTGAAACCGGCGAAAAGGAGATCGCCTCGTCCCGGATCGGCGATGCCGTCTTAAGCCGCCTGCGCGAGATCGACGACGTGGCCTACCTGCGCTTCGCCACCGTGTACATGCACTTCAAGGACGCGACCGAGCTGCTCAGTGAAGTGCAGAGGCTTCTGCGCTGGAAAGGCCAGGACTCATGAGCAAAGTCTTCTCCGAAGCCGACCGACGCTTCATGCGCGAGGCGCTGGCCCTGGCCGAACGCGGCCGCGGCCAAACCCGCCCCAACCCTGTGGTGGGCGCCCTGCTGGTGCGCGGCGGCCGCGTGCTGGCGCGGGGCTATCACCGCCGCGCCGGCCTGCCCCACGCCGAGATCGAAGCCCTTTCTCGCAAGGGCGTCCGCGCCCGAGGCGCGACCCTCTATGTCACGCTGGAACCCTGCTGCCACCAGGGTCGCACCGGCCCTTGCACCGAGGCCATCGAGCGCGCCGGCATCCGCCGCGTGGTGGTCGGGTGCTGCGACGAGAATCCGCTGGTCAGCGGACGCGGCGTCCTTCATCTGCGTCGGGCGGGCATTCGCGTCGATGTGGGCTGTCTCGACCACGAATGCCGAAGGCAAAGCCGCGCATTCTTTCTTTGGGTCCGTGCTCACCGGCCATGGGTCACACTCAAGGTCGCAACTACGCTCGACGGATTCATCGGAAGCGCCCAGGCAAAGCAGCGCGACCCCAGCACGCGCTTTATCACCGGCAAGCCAGCCCGCGCGCACGCCCACTTGCTGCGCTCCCAGCATGACGCGGTTCTGGTCGGGGTGGGCACCGTGCTAGCGGACAACCCCCGCCTAACCGTGCGCCCGCCTGGTGCCAGCAGCCCTTTGCGGGTGGTCCTCGACGGGCATCTGCACACGCCGCCCTCAGCCAGGCTCGTCCGGCAACTGGGCACGCCCCCGGCGCTCCTCGTCGGCGCGCAGCCACGCAAGGGCGCACGCGACGCCAGCGCGCGGCTGGGCCGCGAACGGGCCTTGCGCCGGGCCGGGGCCGAGATCCTTTTCCTGCCTGCTGACCGTTCTGACCGCATCTTGATCCCATCCCTTCTGCGTGCCCTCGCCGAACGCGGGGTGCAGTCGCTTCTCGTCGAGGGCGGCAGCCGGGTCATTGGCTCCTTCCTTTCGGCGTGCCTGGTGGACTCCGTTGCCTTCTTTTTTGCACCACGTCTTGCGGGTGGTGGCCGCCCCATCGCGGAAGGCCGGGGTCTTGATTGGCGCACTCCCCTCAGGCTCGGGAAGCTCGACGTTCGCGCCATCGGCGAAGATGTCCTTCTTCAGGCCGATGTTCTTGGTCCCAAGTTGCGCCGGCGATCCTAGATTGCATACGCGAGGGGAAGTTGTTCACTGGCATCGTTGAAGCTATCGGCAAGGTGGAATCGCTACGCGCCGGATCGGGTGGTACGCGCCGCCTGGCGATCACGACGGACCTCGACGTGGCCTCGCTGCCTCTCGGCGCCAGCATGGCGGTCAACGGGGTGTGCCTGACTATCGCGGCCCGCCGCGCGCGGCGGTTTGAGGCGGACCTTGGACCCGAGACTTTGGCGTGCACCACCCTGGGATCACTCAAGGCCAGCGATCGTGTCCACCTGGAGCGGCCGTTGCGCCTAGGCGACATGCTGGGCGGACACCTGGTCACCGGCCATGTCGACGGCGTGGGCAAGGTGGAATCGGCGCGCAAGCAGGGCGACACCCTCGCCTTGCGCCTGGAGGCGCCGGAATCGGTCGCGTCCGTTTTGGTGAAGAAGGGATCCATCGCGATCGATGGCGTGAGTCTAACCGTCAACCAGGTGGAACACCGCAGCCTGGAGGTCTGGCTCATTCCGCACACGCTGTCCGTCACCCTGCTGGGCGGGCTTCGCAAGGGCGATCGTGTCAACATGGAAGCGGATATGATTGCCAAGCAAGTCGCTCGCTTCGTGGAAAGAGCCCGTGTCCCCTGATCCCCACATTGATGTCGAGAAAGCCCTAGCGGAAATCCGCGCCGGCCGGCAGGTCATCGTGGTGGACGACGAGCACCGCGAGAACGAAGGCGATTTGACCATGGCGGCCGACCTGGTTACGTCGGAGGCCGTCAACTTTATGGCCAGCCAGGGTCGCGGGCTCATCTGTCTGGCGCTTTCCGAGGAGAAGGTGGCCACGTTGCGCCTCCCCATGATGACCCAGGACAACCGCTCGCCTCACAATACGGCGTTCACGGTCAGCGTCGACGCTCGCCACGGCATCAGCACGGGCATTTCAGCGCGCGAGCGCGCCCACACCATCCGGACCGCCGTTGCACCAGACGCTGCGCCCGATGAGCTGGTGACTCCGGGGCATGTGTTTCCCCTGCGGGCGAAGCGGGGCGGCGTGCTGGTTCGCACCGGCCACACCGAGGCTTCGGTCGACCTGGCGCGCNNCTCGGCATCGTGCATATTTCCGATCTCGTCCAGTATCGCCTGGCGCGCGAGGTGCTGGTCCATCTCGTGACAGAAACGACGTTGCGCCCCACCGGAGCCGGTCTGCACGCGAACTACCGCGCCTGCCTGTACGAGGCCGACGTGGCCGACGCGGAGTATCTCGCGCTGGTGCTAGGTGATGTGGCCTCTGGCGAGCCTGTCCTGGTGCGGGTGCAAACCGCCAGTCTGCTGCGCGACGTATTTACCGTGACCCAACCTGGCGAGATGATTCAACCCACGCAATGGCTACGTATCATCGAGCGGGAGGGACGAGGCGTCCTGCTTTACATTCTGCCGCTTGGCTGCCGGCACATTGCAACGGCGCTGGATGGCCTGAGCGCAAGCACCGCTCAGGAAGAGCGCGCCATCTCGCGCGGAGGCCGCGAGCCCGAGCCGTCCGCAATGCCGTTGCGTGACATCGGCCTCGGCTCGCAAGTCCTGGTCCAGTTGGGGGTACGCGCAATCCGCCTGCTCACCAACAATCCCCGCCGCCTCGCCGCCCTGCAAGGATACGGTATACAGGTTGTGGACTGCGTTCCGAGCGGGCCCCCTGCTGAGATCGTTCCGTTCAATGAAAGAGAGGCCAAGTAATGCCGCAAATCCATCAAGGTAAGTGGACAGCCCAGGGCAAACGTTTTGCCATCATCGCCTCGCGCTGGAACGAGTTCGTGGCGGACAAGTTGATCGTGGGCGCGGTCGACGCCTTGGGCAAGACGGGCGCCCGCGACGAGGACATCGAAATCTACCGCTGTCCGGGCGCCTTCGAGCTGCCTGGGTTGGCCCGACGCGTAGCTGACTTGGGAACGTTCGACGCCATCGTATGTTTGGGCGTCGTAATTCGCGGCGCGACTCCGCACTTCGACGTGGTGGTCAACCAAACCACGCGCGGCATCGCCCAGATTGCCGCCGAGGCCAAAATCGCGGTGGGCTTCGGCGTTCTCACCTGTGACACCATCGAGCAGGCCATCGAGCGCGCGGGCAGCAAAGGCGGCAACCGGGGTGCGGATGCAGCCATGGCCGCCATTGAGGTGGCCAACCTGTACGACCAGCTGGAGGGCCGGGCCGAGGGCCCCCCCGCTCGCCGGCGCAAATGACTTGGACAAACCGACGATGAGCCCGCGGCGCCGAGCCCGCGCGGTGGCGCTTCAGGTCCTGTACGCCATGGACAGCGTGGGCGATGCTGATCCAGGCGTGGCGCTGGCGGCCCACCTGCGCGAATTCGGCGTCAGCCAGGATGAAGACCCGGGCGAGCAGCCAGAGGAATGCGCTCTTGATGAGAAACTGGCCGCCACCCTGGTCCGCGGGGTATGGGCACACCGGGCCGGGCTGGATGAGATCCTGGCCCGGCTGTCGCAGAACTGGCGTGTGGAGCGTCTGGCGCGCGTGGACCGCAACGTTCTGCGCATCGCTCTTTTCGAGCTTGCCCACTGTCAGGCCGATGTTCCGGCACGTGTCGCCATCAATGAAGCCGTAGAATTGGCCAAGCGCTATGGCTCCGAGGAGGCGCCCGCGTTCGTCAACGGGCTACTCGACTCCGCTTTGGATTTGCTTGGCATCACACCCTAACATGCTGGCCACCAGCCAAATTGCTTTTGTCCCGGTCGACCTTAGCCGCTGGGATCGCTGCCCAAGTGGCGACGCGATCGTCGTGCCAGTGTGGGCCGACGTACGCCCCCTGCGCGGGGCAGCTGGTCTTCTCGACTGGCGCCTCAACGGTCGCTTGTCGCGGCTTCTCCGCGAGGGCCGGCTGGACGGCCTGGCCGGGGAGAAGTTGCTCTTGTTCACCAACCGTGTGCCTTGGCGCCGCGTCCTGACCATCGGCTTGGGCCCGACGACCAGCTTCTCCGAGGATGCCTTCCGGGCCAGTTTGGGCGCCGTCTTCGATGCCCTCCGCGGGCTGGGCGTCCAGTCGGCGGGCCTGGCGCCGCCCGGCCGCGACGTGGACCGCATCACACCAGAGCGGGCCTTGCGCGTGCTCATCTCGGTTGCCGAGCAGCGCGAAGAACAATTCCCAGGGACTGCACTGAGTGCGCTGACCATCATCGACGCGGCGCCCGCAATCAAGGCCATGGTCGAAACCGTACGCGCGATCGAGCGTTCCCTCGCTCGTTGATCGCTACCGCGGCGGAATCGTGACGAAGCGGAAGGTGTCCCCGCGCCTGACGCGCAGGAGGTGCCCCACCTTGCCGCCCGCGCGCAGGGCGCTCACCGCCTCTTCGGCGCTGGTGACTGGCTTGCGGTCGATCTCGACGATGACATCCTCGGCGCGCAGGCCCGCCTTGGCGGCTCGGCCGTCTGGCTCCACCCCGCTGACCACCGCACCCTTGGTTCCAGGATCCATGCCCAGCATGCGCGCCATGTCGGGCGTTAGGGTCTGCACCTGCACGCCAACCTGGTCCTTCTCGACCTCGGCGTCAGGCGCCTCGCCGGGCCGCGCAGGCAACTCGCCCAGGGTAACCTGCACCGTACTGGGACGGCCGTCGCGCAGAAGTGCGAGCTTGACCTTGTCGCCCACTTTTTGCCCGGACACGTAGTCCACGACGTCGGCCGCGCCTTCGATCTTCTGCTTGTCGATCTGGGTCACAATATCGCCGACGTGGACACCGGCCTGGTCGGCCGGGCTGTTCGGCAAGACCTGGCTAACCCAAGCGGCGCGCGCGAGTCCGGGCTTGGGCGTCTGACCCTTCTGTTCCGTCTCGCCATCCATGCCCAGCTTGAGGCCATCTTTGACGTCAGCGATCGCCACGCCCAGCCAAGCGTGGTGCACGCGGCCGTCGCGAATGATCAACTGGGCGACCCGGCGAGCCTGGCTGATAGGGATGGCAAAGCCATAGGCGCCGCCAGGCCCCACGTTGATGAGGGTGTTGATGCCGATCACCTCACCCTGCAAGTTCACCAAGGGGCCGCCCGAGTTGCCCGGGTTGATCTTCGCATCAGTCTGAATGTACTCGCGCATGCGCTCGCCTGACATGTGAACGTTGCGCGTGACCTTGCCCTTACCACTGATAATCCCCGCGGTAACGCTTTGATCGAGGCCGAGCGGGCTGCCGATGGCCAGCACCCACTCACCTACCTCGATGGCGTTGGAATCGCCCAAACGGGCGGCGACCAGCCCGGGCGGCGGATTCTGCAGGCGGATCACGGCCACATCGGTCTTCGGATCGGTGCCCACTATCTTGGCGGCGAACTCGCGTCCGTCGGCGAAGGTCACCGTGACTTTGCTGGCCTTTTCCGCCACGTGGCTGTTGGTCATGATGTTTCCGGCACCGTCGATCACCACCCCCGACCCAGTGCCATGCCCGGGCCCCGGCGTGGGCAGGCCTTCAAAGCCGTCGCCGAAGTGGAAGAAGTGCTCAAAGAAGCGCTCCATGTCAGGTGGCAAGTCGTCGCGCTGGAAGCCGCGGCGGGCAAGCTTGGGCTGCTCGATCTCCACATCGATGCGCACCACGCTGGGCCGCAAGGCCCGGGCCGTGGCCGCGAAGGCCTGCGACAACGCACGCGCCTCCTGAGGGACCTGGGTCTTGGGGGTCACGACCGGAGGCGCCGCGGCCGAGCCTGCGGCTGCGCGCGGGGCGAAGCGCACGCCCAGCCCCAACCCCGCTGCCAGGGCCGCCATCGCCAACGTTGCCGAAACAACCAGGATCCTTCTTCGCATAATGTGCCTTTCCATTTCCCTTGCCTGACCGGGTGGGCCACGCTGCCGCGGACCATCCTACGCGAACAACCGTTGGCGGGAGGTGTTTCTTCCCGGGGACTATCTACCGGGCTCCCCACGCGACTACTTTCATGGGAACCCTGAAAGGGTTCCCATACCCTCCCGCGATGGTGCGCCGCCGGCCCGGCCGGCGGGCTCCCCACGCGACTACCGTCTTTACAAGAGGGCACCTCCTGCGGCAAAAGGCTGGCCAGCCCTTGTACTGGCACCAAACCATAATCCGGCTCAAGGCCCGACCCCGAGGCTTCCATCTCGTCACGAACGAAATCGTGACCCAGGTCCCTGGACTGGCGTCCCTGCGGGTTGGCCTGCTGCACCTTCTTCTGCAGCACACCTCGGCCTCGCTATTCCTCAATGAGAACGCCGATCCTGACGTGCGGAACGATTTCGCCCATTGGAGCGATCACGCCATTCCAGATGGCGCTCGCTACTTCGTCCACACCCTAGAGGGTGCCGACGACATGCCGGCCCATGTGAAATCTGGCCTGCTCGGGGTGGCGCTGACCTTGCCTATCTCGGATGGACGCCTGCAACTCGGCACCTGGCAGGGCATCTACCTGGGCGAACATCGGTCAGACGCGGAAGGCCGAAGCGTTCTTGCGACGCTGTGGGGCGAACCAAAGCCGGAGCAAAAGTGACACTACCGCCGACCGTTTCACGGGCGTATATCTTCACTACGCGCGGCGAGGGAGGTTGACCATGGCTGATGCCCCCGACACCAAGAAGCCGAAACTGGGACTGACCTACCGCGACGCTGGCGTCGACATCGACGCCGGTGACACGCTGGTTGAGCGCATCAAGACGCATGTGAAGCGGACCATGCGACCTGAGGTGTTGACTGATCTGGGCGGCTTCGCCGGCCTGTGTGCGCTGCCCAAGAACTACAAGAACCCGCTGCTGGTCGCGTGTACCGACGGCGTCGGGACCAAGCTGAAGCTGGCCTTTCTCATGGGCAAACACGACACGGTCGGCATTGATCTTGTGGCCATGAGCGTGAACGATCTGGTGGTGTGCGGGGCTGAGCCGCTGCTCTTCCTCGACTACTTCGCTTCCGGCCATTTGGAAGTGGGCGTGGCCGAACAGGTCATTTCCGGTATCGCCGACGGCTGCAAGCAGGCGGGCTGTGCGCTCATCGGCGGGGAGACGGCGGAGCTGCCCGGTTTCTACCATCCGGGCGAGTACGACCTGGCCGGTTTCTGCGTGGGCGTGGTGGACAGAGCCGCCCTCATCGAGGGCAAGACTATCGTTGCCGGCGACGTACTGCTGGGCCTGGCCTCGTCTGGCTTCCATTCCAACGGCTACTCGCTCGTGCGACGCGTGTTTCTCGACCACGCCCGGCTTGATCTTGCTGCCAAACCAGACGGGCTCGACGAGCCGCTGGGGCAAGCCCTGCTGCGGCCAACCCGGATCTACGTACGCGCGTTGCGCATGCTGGCTGCGGCCGGCCTGATGAAGGGCGCGGCCCACATCACCGGCGGAGGTCTGGCCGACAATCCGCCCCGCATGCTGCCCCCGGGCGCCTTGCTGGCTCTGCAAATCAACCTGGGCGCCTGGACACCGCCGCCCGTCTTCAGCCTGTTGCAGGAGCTGGCCAAGGTGGAGCCCGAGGAGATGCGACGCACCTTCAACATGGGCATCGGTATGGTGGTGGCCGTGCCTGCCGGCGCGGCCGACGCCGCCCAGTCGATCCTGGAAGCCGAGGGCGAGAAGGCCACCATCATTGGCCAGGTCGTGGTGGCAGACCGGCCCGACGCGCCGGTGGAGTTCATCCCATGAAGGTCGGTGTCCTAGCTTCGGGCAGCGGCACCAACCTGCAGGCGCTGATCGATGCTGGCCCACGCGGTGAGCTGGGGCCGGCCCGTATCGTGGTCGTGGGGGCCAACGTGGCCGACTGTGGCGCCCTGGAGCGCGCAGGCAAGGCCGGCATCCCCACCTTCCAGCGCTCGCACAGGGATTTCGCCCAGCGGGAGGATTTCGATCATGCGCTCGTAGACGAGCTGCGGCGACATGGCGTGGGATTGGTCGCCCTGGCCGGCTTCATGCGCATCCTGACGCCGGCGTTTCTCGACGCCTTTCCCCGCCGGGTGGTCAACATTCATCCGGCTCTCTTGCCATCCTTTCCCGGCGTGCATGCGCAAAAGCAGGCCTTTGACAGCGGTGTGCGTTTCTCAGGCTGCACGGTGCACTTTGTCGACGCCGGCACTGACACCGGCCCCGTCATCGCCCAGGCGGTGGTGCCAGTGCTCGATGGTGACGACGAGGAAGCCGTGCGCCTGCGCATCTTGGCCGAGGAGCACCGACTCTATCCTGCCGTCCTACGCGCCATTGCTGAAGGCCGCGTGAGCGTGGACGGACGGCGCGTGCACGTCCGTGGTACGCCGGTCGGCCTGGCCGACGCACGGCTGCGAAGCCTGTAGAGAGTTCAAGGCGAGTGCCCGGTCTTGGCCGCGGCCGGGCCAATCGCGTCTTCAGCTCGGCGACCAGCAGGCTGGCCACCTTGGCGTGGGTCGCACCTCCGGGATGCTAG
>PMIX01000029.1 GCA_003158395.1 Myxococcales bacterium
TGCGTCTGTGCCGCCCACTGAAGAAGGCTGCGCGTCTGCCACCCCTCCGTCGAAATCAAGCGCCCCGATTCCAAACTGGTGATCGCACCCGCCGACCATGGCCAGCGCTGCGACAAACAATTTCCTCTTCATGACGTCCGCACTTTCTTTCGTGGTGCCAATGCGACAAAACCTTTCACTTGCCGATCGCCGCGCGGGCCTGATCCGCGAATCGCCCTTTCGGGAATCTGGCGAGATAGTGTTCGAGATCGCTGCGCGCTCCTGCCCAGTCGCCCTGCTGCGCACGGCAGGTTGCGCGCCCGTAAAGAACTCGTTCGGTGACCAGATCGGGCGACGCCTCGGTGGCAAGCAGCAAATTGAAATCGTTCAACGCCGCCCCACACCTGCCCTTTTCGGCACGTAGTTCAGCGCGTGCCACCAGCATCTCGCGCCCCACCCCCGCCGGCGTCAATACCTGTGCGTCGAGCAGCCCCAAGGCCTGATCGTGGCGGCCCAGGCGCAAGAGCGCCTCAATCCGTGTCACCTCCGCCTCAGGCTCAAGCGCGCCCTTGGCACCGAATCGGGCGCGATGCTGGTCCAGCATGGCCAACGCTTGTCCCGGATTGCGTTCCTGCCGTAGCTTGTGGATCGCTCCGGCGAGCAATCGCGATTCCTGTGCCAGCGCAGATGGATTGGCCAGCGGGGCTGCGGGCAGCTCAGGCGACGCCTTTACTGGCAGCGATTCCGACTCTTCCTCGGTGCTGCCCGGGACGGGCGGGGCCTCGGGCACTTGCGCAATTGCCGGATCAGGAGGCGGAGCAACCACCCTGTGCCTGCGCCTGACCTGTCCGCTGGTCGGCATCGAAACCGGGGTATCGGACAGAGCCGGGCCAACGGAAGCTACGCGCAGAAAGTGCATAACGGCTGCAGACACAGCGCCGCAGAACAGCAAGAGGCCGACCGCAATGGCTATCTGCCACGCCCACTTTGTGGGCAAACGCCGTTCCCGGGTGCGCAGTCGCGCAGCCACCTCGGCCAGATTCTTGGTCCCGAATGGCTGCACTACCTTCGCCGATCGCAGCAACGCCCCTGCCAGGGCCTCGTCGGTGTCGCCGGGGGGCTGCGTGGTCCAGCGGTGGCGGATGGGCGCCCGCTCATCGGCCTCGCTCTGCCTGCCTCTCGCTATCGGTTCTTTCATGTGCTTCTCCCCGAATCGCGCTTCATTTCGGCAATGAACCGGGCTCGCGCCCGATGCAGATGCACCCAAACCGTCGCGGGTTTGAGTCCAGTAAGGGTGGCGATCTCTTCACCCGACAACTCCTCGAGTTCGTAGAGGATGAGCACGTTCCGGTACTTGCCGGGTAGTCGGTCAAGGATGCGGTAGACCATCTCGCTTGCTTGGCGTCGCTCGAACTCGTCCACCGGGGTCAAATGCGGCGCCGTCATTGTCCGTTGGATCTCGAGATGCCTGGCGCGCGAGAACCAACGCCGGAACCGGTCCTTGCGGCGGCCTTCTCGCGCCACGCGTTCCGTGATCCGGTAGAGCCAGGTGGTGACCTTGGCGTCACCGCGAAACTCCGGCAGCCGCCGCCGCACCACCAAGAAGATCTCATGCACGAGATCGTCGACATCAACCAGGGGCCCTGCCAATCTTGCCACCCAGCGCGCCACCGTGGGTGCGTGGGTGCGATAGAGCGTTTCAAGGTCCGTGGCGCCAGCAGGGCTCGCGATGAAGGGCGTGGGGTCAGAACGGACCAGGGGCATATTCACCTAGTCCTGTGTGGCAAGCCGTCCCAAACCTTTCACGGAAAGCGCCCCAAGCTCAGTCCAGAAGCAACCTGGACCTCCAAATGCGGAAGCTGGCCGCTGTCGCCGGAGCCGCCGACTTCAAGGTGGTCGTGTCCCGGATAGGCGAGCAGGTCCAGGCCGATCCATCCCGCCGCGTTGTTCCAAGCCCACAAGCCGCGCATCCCTGCGCCCACGCCAAACTGCGCACTCGTGTGTGATGCGGTCGACGGCAGGCCGACTCCTGCGACGTGCAGAAGTGCGATCACGCCGTCCGCGTGAAAATCCAACATCAGCGCGCCTCGGTTCAGGCGGTACTGTGGTCCCGCGGCCAGCGCCGCGCGCGTCCAATGGGCGGACCCGGTCGCCGATCCGACCGATTGGGAATGGGTCGAGCTTGCCGAAAGTGCGAGCGCAAGGCCAAGGTGTCCATGCGCGGGGGACAGCGACGCTGCGACGGTGGCGCCGGGGACAACTTCACCGCCGGTGATCGAGGCGTAAAGGCCGATGCCAACATCGAAGCGCAGGGATGGAGCGGGCGGTGGCTTCACCTCCTTCACCTCGCAAGGCGCCGGTGTGGGTAGTACCACGGACGTCGCGATGTTGGGATTGAACTCCGCCTCCCAAGTCGAAAGGACGACAGCCACGGCCTCCGCGACGTCGGCACAAGAGCCAGTCCGGTTCAAAGTCCGTTCGGCCAAGAGACGGCCATCCGATCCGAGCAGCTCAACGTGCACCATCCCGTCCGTGCTGGACAGATACGCCCGATGCTGATCCGAACCTGGGTGTCCCGAGGTGGAACCGGAGAGCTGGGCCAAGCGGTCCCGTACCTCTGCGGGCGTGGGGCAGGTGCTGTCACCCCCGAGATCGAGAAGTGGATGGGCGAGCCAGAGGGCCAATAGAGCTGCAATCACGCCGTCCCTCGCCGTGCTAGAAAGAGACGGCCTCGAACCTCACCAACTGGGCGAAAGCGGCGCAGCGGGCGCGGATTGCGGTTTCGTCCAAGGATCGAAATCGATCCAGGCTGAAGTCCTCCACGCAAAACGAAGCCAAAGCCGAACCCACCACCAACGCCGTGCGAATCCCGACCGGTGAAATGTCACCGGTGCGGGCCAGCCAGCCCATGCAGCCCCCGGCAAAAGAATCGCCGGCGCCCGTGGGATCCACCACGCCCTCCAGCGGAAACGCCGGCACGGCGAACACACCGTCTTCGCAGAAGAACAGCGCCCCCGCGTCGCCCCGCTTGATGACCACCGCGCCCGGCCCCATGCCCCGAATCGCACTGGCCGCCGCGGGCAGGTTGTCTTTGCTCGAAAGCTGGCGAGCTTCCTCGTCGTTGAGCAACACCATGTTCGCCCGCTCGAGTACCCGCAGAAGCTCGGCTCGCTTGCCGCCGATCCAGAAGTTCATGGTGTCGCAAGCCACGAAGCGCGGGCGGCGCACCTGGCCCAGCACTTCCAGTTGCAGCACGGGATCGATGTTGGCCAGAAACACGAACGGGCTGTCGGCGTAGGCCGGCGGCAGCTTGGGCCGGAAGGTCTCGAAGACGTTGAGTTGGGTATCGAGGGTGGTGCGCTTGTTGAAGTCCACTGCGTAGCGGCCGGCCCAGCGAAAGGTCCGACCGGAAACCCTTTCTAGCCCGGCCAGGTCGATGTGCCGGCTGCTCAGCAGGGCCTCGTGGTCCGCGGGAAAATCGCTTCCCACCACGCCCACCAAGCGCACGGGCGCAAAGAACGAAGCAGCGAATGATGCATAGCAGGCAGCACCGCCCAGCACCTCCTCGCGCCGGCTGCTCTGGGTTTCGATGGTGTCGAGCGCCAGCGATCCGACGACCAGCAGCGGCGAGCCCGTGGGCCCAGTCTGCTTGGCAACCGCGCGATCTGGATCTGGTTTCACGGCGATACCTCCTGCAGCGAAGTGTCCTCTTGCTACCATGAAAGGTGCCATGGCCGAAAACCCTCCTCCGCTCTCGCTGGAAGATCTGGTGGCAGCCGGAGACTACGCTGGCGCCGCCGCCCGAGCGGCGGACGACGGTGACCTCGGGCGCGCCATCACCTTGCTTGAACGTATCTGGCGGTTTGCCGAGGCCGTTCCTTTGGCCCTGCGGCTCGGCGATGCACCTCTGGCCATCCGCCTGGCGCTCGACGCCCGCGATCCCGAGCGCGCCCGCCAGATCGCCGAGGCTCTCGACGTGGCGGACTTGGACCAAGTTGCGCGCGCCGCCGACGTCCTAGCCAGCCGAGGCCATCACGAGATGGCCGCCCGGTTGCAGGCGCGCGCCGGCCTCAATCTGCAAGCGGCCGCGCTCTACGAGCGCGCGGGAGGCCTGCTGGCCGCCGCCGATCTTCTGCAGAAGGCCGGGCACTTTCTCGAAGCCGGGCAACTCTACGAACGAGCGGTCCGCGAAGCCGGCCCCGCCAGCCGCGAAGCGACGCAAGCCGCGCTGGCCCTGGGGCGCTTGCTCGGCCTTCTTGGCCGGCACCGTGAGGCGGCGCGGGCACTGCAAGTCGCCGCCCGCGATCCCGAATCCCGTGTGCCGGCCCTGCGCCGCTTGTGCGTGGAACTGCTGGCGCTGGATCTTCCGTCGGCTGCACAGGAGATCGCGGGCCGTCTGCACGCCCTTGACGCTCGCCTGCCCTCTTCGGCGGCAGACATCGCAGCCCTGGAGGCGGCACCGCCCACCTCGAGCGGCGCGGACGAAGGCCCCGCCGTGCCCCGGCGCTTCCGCGTGCTGCGTGCGCTAGGTGCCGGATCGCTGGGCCGTGTGTATGCAGCCGAGGATGAGCTATTGGGTCAGACCGTGGCGCTCAAAGTCCTGTCCGCAGGCGCCGGCGCGGAAGGTCCCGAGCGCCAGGCCTTTGCCCGCTTCCTGCGTGAAGCCGAGGCGTCCAGCCGCCTACAACATCCCCACATCGTGCGCGTGTACGAGGTCCGACCGCAGGAGGGGATCCTGGTCATGGAACACATGACCGGCGGCACGCTCGCCGATCGGCTCGCCAAGCAGGGCGCGCTCTCGCCCGCGTCGGTGCGACGATTGGCGCTGGAAGTGTTGGCCGGGCTGGAAGCGGCCCACTCCCACGGCATCGTCCACCGGGATGTCAAGCCCGCCAACATCCTCTTCGACGGCGCGGGCAACGCCAAGCTGGGCGACTTCGGCGCTGCCCACTTGCTCGACTTCGGCCAGACGCAGACCGGCGGCCTCATCGGCACGCTGGCGTATCTGTCGCCCGAGCAAATCACCGGCGGAAAAATCGGCGCTGCCGCCGACATCTACGCCCTGGGCGCCACCCTCTTCGAAGCGCTGACCGGTCAGCCTCCTTTCTTGGGGCCCGACTTTGCCGCTCAGCACCTCGGCCAGGCCTGTCCCTCCGCCGCCGAGCGGCGTCCCGGCCTTTCGGCTGCCCACGATCGGGTTCTGCGTCGAGCGCTGGAGAAATCGCATGCGGCGCGCTTTGGGTCTGCCGTAGCCATGGCCGAGGAGATTGCAGCTTGGCCCGTCACCCCGGTGCCCTCACCGCCTGCCCCCACGAATAGCGTGAATTTCGCCGCGACCCAGGAAGACACGCCGCCACCACATCTTGTCGGACGCACCCAGCGCGGCCGGCTCTTCGTTGTGGTCGACCCCCGCGTGCGTCGCCGCGTGCTGCGCGAAGAGCTGGACCAGCCGCTGGCGCCCGACGCCCTCGCCGAAGTCCGCGCCCTGGCAGCAGTCGGCGGTCCGCATGTTCAGCGCATTCTCGCCCTGGATCCTAGCCTGCGCGCCGTCACCTTCGAGGCCATCGAGGGTGAAGAAATGCAGCTTCGCGACCTATTGCCAGAAGAACAAGGCGTACTCGACGCCTACTGGCCGGCGCTGACCGTGCTTGGCCTCGGTCCTCTGCCCGAACGCCGGGTCCTGCGAACACCCAGCGGCCCTGTCGTGCTGGTTGCTCCCCCGGTCCAGAGTTAGTTTCTTCACCACGGAGAAGCGGCTGGCCCCCATGAACGACCCACCTTCCGGCCGACGCGAGTCGGCCATCGTGAGCGGTAGCGGTAGCGTGAGCGACCAGCGGAAAGCGGCTTGCGTGGGCGACTCGCGTGAGCGCGACGGGCGAGCGCGAAGCGCGAGAGGTGGGCAGGGTGGGCTGTCCGTCCCGAAGCCCCCCGGGGGTGCACGGCCCGCGACACGCGGAGCGCGCACGCCCTCGCTCCACGCTTTCCGCCTGCCGCGCACCCACACGAACTCGCTCACCCTCACGCCCACGCGACCCGCGACCCGCGACCCGCGGGCCGGCCCTGCGGGCGGCCCGCAATTTCCCGACAAGCCGCAACTACCAGCCGGCAAGAAGCTGAGTAAAGAAGAGTGGCACCACCCCACCCTCAGCCTGGCCCACAGCCACACCGATTCCTATGTGGGTCATGTCGGGGTTGAAGATGTTGGCACGATGGCTGGGGCTGCCCATGAATCCATTCTCGACCTCGACGGTGGAGAATGCCCTTCCCACATTCTCGGCCAAGGTGCGTGGGACCGGCGACAGGTGCGCAGCGCGGACGCGATCCATGGCGCCACCGCTCTTGTCCGAGACGTGAACCACCTCGCCCGTGCGTGCCATCTCACGGCTGTGGCCGCGGGCAATGTCCTGCAAACGCACATCACGGACAAGGGCTGGCAGGCCTGCGGCCGCACGGTCCCGGTTGACCAAGGCCAGCAGCTCGCGCTCGGCCTCGGCCGCGTCCTGACGCCGGGTTACCTCGTTGCCGGTGGCAGCGACGCGCAGAGGCGGCTCCACGCCACAGTACAGGGGAAAGTTTGCCAGCACCCCTGGCCCGTGGCCGTCGTCGCCTTCAATTTCCAACTGATACACGCCGTCGCCGGAATCGCACGCCATGGTGAGCTCGAAACGGCCTTTCCTGGCCGCCATGGCCAGAGTCCGCACACCGCCGCGCGGAACCGCCACCAGGACCGCAGGCTGGGCAAAGCGACCCAATAACCGGCCCACCAAGGTCACGGTGCCCCGCGAGGGCAGACGCCGCGGCAGCGCCCGGAGTTCCAGGTTCTGTGGTTGCAGGGTCAAGACGACGATCAGCTCGTCTGCCCCACGCTTGACTCCCACGCCCATGCGGCGCCAGTCGCCCATCTTGAAAACCCCAGGTACCTGCTTGCGCAGGTCGGCCAAGAGCGACACGTCACCTTGGGGGGAGCTGCGCACCATGACCAGGTAGGGCTCCGGCTCGACGATGCCGTAGTGGTGCAACAAGAAGGCAACGGCGTCGAACGAGGGCAGACGCTTGGCCACGGTGGCACGCGCGATGTCCGTCGCCACCAAGTCCAAGCGGCCATCCCTCAGGGGCGCCGGCGCACGCACGGAAGCCGCTGCCCTCTGCACCTCCGCCGCCACCTGCGCCATCAGCGGATCGGCATCGCGTCCGGCACGAATCTGACCCAACGGTGGAGCCTGATACTCCTGGGCCGCGGGGCCGCCGGGAACCAGGTCAGAAGCGGCCGGCGCAGCCTTGTTGGCCGTCGGCGGCGCGGCATCGGTTGACTTCGTCGTCCTGGCGACGAGAACTGCACCGACAGTAATCCAAGCGAACGCGCGACTACGCCGTGATGACACTCGACCATCCCTCCCCGGAAGCAGAGAAGACAACGGCCACATAGACGGCCAGCCCACCAAGCGCGGGTCGCGGGTCGCGAGGGCGAGGGCGTGGGCGTGAGCGAGTTCGTGTGCGGCACGCGGGAGACGGAAAGCGTGTGCCCGAGGGGGGCTTTGGGATGGACAGCCCACCCTGCCCACCCCT
>PMIX01000290.1 GCA_003158395.1 Myxococcales bacterium
CTGCCTGCGGCCCACAGTGCCCGTGCCAGGGGCCATTCGACGAAGGCGAATGCGGCCAACAGCACGACCAGCGCGCCGGCCGCTGCCAGGCGCTGCTCGAAGAGAGCCAGGCGTTGACCGATGTCGATTGCGCTGCGAAAGAGCAGCGATTCCAGGACGGTCCCAACCCCCGCCAGCGCCAACGCAGCGACGATGGGGAAGAAGCGCAAAAATCCGTCTGCGCGCAGGAACTCGACCAGCTTGCGCGCTGGGCCCGGCTGGTCATCGGCCAGCACAGCCGCAAGATCGGGCGGCAAGGCCTCCGCCGGCTTCTCTTCGACCAAGCCGGACGCCCGCAGCGCGAGGGCCCCGCGCACGAGCAACATGCCTTGTCCGTCCTGGTCGGGCTCCGCAACGGGGCGCGCCGTCCATAGCGTGTCGGGGACCAGCTCCGATACCCCATCCTTGCACACATCTTCCAACAGATGCTCAAAGGCCCACGCGGCACCCCCGCGGGCCACGACCTTGCCGGTCAGAAGATGCTCGGTTGCCCGGGCGCAGGCATCGAGCCCGCACAACGGGCGCCAGCCTTCGCCGGCTGCGGCCCGTGCAATGAGTGCATCGGCAGCATGGACGCCCAACCTTTGCAAGCGACGCCGCAACGGATCCAGAAAGCCCGGCTCGCGCGTCCATGCCCCAAAGACGGCCGCCGCGTACGGCATTTCATGCACGTACAGGTCACGCACCAAGTCCACTTTGCGCATCCAGCGCCGTCCGCGACCAGGGTCCATGACCTGGACCCACGGCCCCAGCACCCGCCACACCACCACGAAATGGGTCAGTCCCGACGGCAGCCTGACCACGACCAGGGCCGGCAGTGCCTCGGCTTCGCGCAGGAGAACATGCTCGACTGGCAACAGCATCTGGGTGGCGTCCAGGCCCAGCTTTCGCGCCAGATCCTCCAGCGTGTCGATCGACGACCCGTCCACCGAGGTGTGACAGGCTTCGCGCAGCCGGCCGTAGTGGGCGCGGACGCCGAAACCTTCGAGCAATGATTTCAGGGCTGCCGGGCCGCAGTCCATGGCCGAGGTCTGCACCACCTCGTGGGCAAAGAAATGCCGCCGCTCTCGTGCGGTTTCTGTGTCGCCCTCCGAAGCCGGCATACTCATCTCTCTGGGACCGGCGCAGGATTCGGCGTGGCGAACGCGGTGCGACCCTCTGCGCTCATGAGAAACCGACCGGCCGCATCCAGCACCAGGGCAAAAGGCGAAACCCGTTCCACTTCGACCTCGGCACTGCCCGGCAGGCCGTGCTGCAAGGGAATGTTCGTCCGCTGAGGCGAGCGCAAGACCAACTCCACCCGGATCAGGCCGTCTCTGGGCTCGTTGCCCACGCGATCGACCTCAGCTTGGAGTATGCCGTACTTGGTCCAAGGGAAGCCGAACATGCGCAGGCGCGCGCTCTGGCCCTTGTGCACCCGCCCTGCGGCGGTCGCCGGGTCGAAGAAGGCCACGGCGCGCAGTCCGCCTGTCGGAACGATGGTACACAGGCGGGTGCCTTCAGCCACCATGGCGCCCGAACGCAGGTTCACCATGTGCCCGATGCGGCCGGAGACCGGCGCCCGAATCACATGCAGATCGATCTTCTGATTGAGAATGCGCACTTTGCTCTCGGCGTCCGCTCGCTCGCTCGCCAGGCGCGCAATAGCCACCTGCAGGCCCGCGATCTGGGCCCTGCGCTCGCTCACCTTGACCGCGCCCTCGCTGCCCAACCGACCCACCTGCACGCGTGCCGCCTCCGTCTCGGCCTCTTGTCGCTGGGCTTCGGACCGCAGGCGGTCGCGCTCCAGGGTTGCCACCAGGCGCTTGTCGTGCAGCGACTGGATCTGGGCCCGCTCCGCCTCCTTCTGCTGGGCCACCACATCCGAGGCGCGTAGCCGCGCGCGCGCCTCACTCACCTGCGCCGCGTTGGCACGCCCCTCGCCGCGCATCGCCTGCTCGTTCGACGCCAGCTCCTCGCGCAAGGCTTCGATCTGCGGGCCCAGCGTCGCCAGCCTGCTCTCCTCGGCCGCTCGTTCCAGACGGAATGCCTCGGCATCCAGCTCGACCAAGTCCTCGCCTTGCTGTACCTGCCGGTCGAGCACCAAGGCGCTGCGTACCAGGCGGGCCGCCACGGGCGCGTCGACGTCATTGGGCGCCGTCGCCACCTCCAAGCGGGCCGAGTGGCTGACCTCGAAAAGCCCGACCCGCGCCAGGAAGAACCACGCCGACCACGCCGCCAGAATGGCCCCGCCCAGGACGGCCGCCAAAACCACCCGGGAGGAAGCGTCCTGCGCACGTGCAAAGCGAGCGAACATGAGATCCCTAGACTGTCGCCGGGGATGATACACGAGGAACGAGACAAACGGATGGTCGAGATCGCAGGGTGGATGGCGAAGCCGCTCGGTGCGCTGGCGCGGATCGGTGACTTCCCCGTACTTGCAGAATTGTCCTTTCCACGCACCAAATGGACGGCGAGGAGCGGCCGTGGATCGGTGGATGTGGTAGGGTTATCGCGTCATCGACAACGGCAGGGGCAACGCGACCTGCACGGTTCAGGACGCTGCCTTCCAGTGTACCGCCGGACAACCCTGCGTCCGGATCTCCCAGTGTGGCAACACGCGTATCGAATCGGAGTAATGCGACCACGGCGACCAAAACGGCCTAGATGGCGATTGCGCGGTTTCGTGCAAGAGAGTCATCTACGTTCCGTATTGATGCAGCCGCCGGGCGATCGCGCCACGGTGACTGCGGCCATCGAGGTGCTATCGGGCAAGGGCCAACGGCGCGGATTGGCGCGCCTGCTGCCGTTTCTGGGACCGGCCATCATCGCCTCGGTGGCGTACGTCGATCCGGGCAACTTCGCCACCAATCTGCAAAGCGGCTCGCAACTCGGCTACACCCTGCTTTGGGTGGTGGTAGCCAGCAATCTGATGGCGATGGTGATCCAGACGCTGTCGGCCAAGCTGGGCATTGCCACCGGGCACAATCTGGCGGAAGAGTGCCGCTTGAATCTTCCGCGGGGACTTTGCTTGCTGCTNNTGGGGGGTGATGGAGATCGTGGCCATGGCCACCGATCTGGCGGAGTTTCTCGGCGCAGCCCTCGGCTTTCATCTGCTGTTGGGTTTGCCGCTCGGGATGGCCGGCCTGCTCACCGCGGTGGTCACCTTCTTGCTCTTGGGCCTA
Organism: Myxococcales bacterium; assembly: GCA_003158395.1. Taxonomy (GTDB): domain Bacteria; phylum Myxococcota_A; class Polyangia; order Fen-1088; family Fen-1088; genus Fen-1137. Next base: position 3,204 of record PMIX01000290.1, read on the forward strand.
GCGCGCCAGGGATTTCGCCGCTTGGAAATGGTCATCTCGTTGCTGGTCGCGACCATCGCGGTTTCCTACGTGGCAGAGTTGTTCTTGGCCCGGCCCGACTGGACGCAGGTGGCGATTCACGCCGTGGTACCGGAATTCGGCGGCCGCTCGGGTCTGCTGCTCGCTTCGGGCATCCTGGGCGCCACGGTCATGCCGCACGTGATCTTCCTGCACTCTGCCCTGACCCAGGGCCGCATCGTCGCCTCCGGACTTGAGGAAAAGAAGCGCTTGCTCCGGTACGAGACGTTTGACGTGGTCCTTGCTCTCGGGGTGGCAGGCGCCATCAACGGCGCAATGCTGATCATGGCCGCATGCGCGTTTCATGCCCACGGTCTGGTCAACGTGGACGCGATCGAGAAGGCGCACCTGACGCTGCAGCCGCTTCTGGGATCGGCGGCAGGCACGCTGTTCGCAATTGCCCTGCTGGCTGCGGGCCTGTCGAGCTCGGCCGTGGGCACCATGGCCGGCCAGGTCATCATGCAAGGCTTTCTGGAGTTCCACATCCCGCTCTGGGTTCGCCGGGGGGTGACCATGGCGCCCGCACTCGTGGTCATCGGACTGGGGGTCGACCCGACCTGGACGCTGGTGCTCAGCCAGGTCGTGCTGAGCTTTGCCCTGCCCTTTGCTCTTGTCCCGCTGGTGGTGTTCTCCAGCCGCAAACGCTTGATGGGCTCTTTGGTGAACCGGCCCGCGACCACCGCGGCCACGGCAGGGATCGCCATGCTGATCCTGGCGTTGAACGCCTACCTGCTATGGCAAACTTTCTTGGGGGACTGACGCCCATGTTTAGACACCTGCTCCTGCCGCTCGACGGAACCGCGATGGCCGAACGGGTGATCCCGGTGGCGCGCGGCTTGGCTCAAGCCAGCGACGCGCGCATTACCCTTGTGCACGTGATCGAACGTTCGGCTCCAAAGCAAAGGCACGGGCAGGCGCACCTGCAAGACCAAGATTCCGCCCAAGCCTATCTGCGCGCCTTGGTCGCGCGCGAGTTTCCTTCCTCGCCCAGGGTCGACTGGCATGTTCACGACGAAGCCACGGGCAATGTGGCCGAGAGCCTCGCGCTGCACACACAGGAGTTTTCGCCCGACCTGCTCGTGATGTGTGCCCACGGCAACCAATGGTGGAGAGAGCGATTCAGCGGCAACCTGGCCCAGCGACTCCTGCACGCAATCAAGGATCGCTTGCCGACCAAGATCCCCGTGCCCGTGCTGCTGGTTCAGCCCGACGAACAGGGCCACGTGGAATACCCGTTTCACCACATTCTGGTGCCCATGGACGGTGCCGACCAACATGAACAGGGCTTGGGGGCCGCGGCGCAACTGGCCCTGCAGCTCAAGATTCCCATGCTGCTGTTCACAGCGATCCCGCCCACTGATGCGCTCAAGGGCAAGGATTCCGCCACCGCTGCCTTTCTGCCGAGAGCCACGGAAGAAGTCCTGCATCTGGCCGAGCAAGAAGCCGCCCGTCACCTGACCGTCCACGTCCGCGAATTGCAGGAAACGGGCGTCTCGGCTTCAGGCCGGGTCATGCGCGTCGATCCTGCCGAGGGTGTGCTCGCCACCGCGCGCGAAATGCACTCCGACTTGATCGTCCTCGGGACGCACGCCCAGTCCGCCACGCAGGCGTTCTGGTCCGCCAGCATGACGCCGAAGATCTTGCATCGGGCTCACGCCTCCTTCTTGCTCGCTCCGGCCGAAGGTAGCCCGCGGCCATACGGCTAGAGTGACAGCGCCCGAGGCTGGGCCGGTGCGTTCCGTTCGAGGAATCGAGCATCTGGTTGAATGAGCACGCCTACTTCTTGGCTCGCGTCTTCGTCTTCGCCTGCCCGTCCTGATGGATCCAGTCGATCGTTTCCAGCCCAGAAATTCTGCTGAATTCCCGCTGGTTGTGGGTGACGACCGTCAGACGATGGGCCAAAGCCACGCTTGCTATCACCAGATCGCGCTCCCCGACGGGCATCCTACGGAGTGCCATCCGAAGGCGTGTGTGTTCCTTTGCCGCCTCGGCATCGAACGGCAAGACCATGATCGGTTCGAGAAACGCCTCCACATCCTTTGTGCGCTTATCGGGGTACTGGCTGTTGAGGGCACCGTACCTCAGCTCGGCCTCATTCATCGCACTGACGGCGACGTCCTCGGGTGCTACGGATTCCATCTGTATCCGGACGTCAGGACTGTGGCGAAGTGCGCAGATGCAGGTGTCGGTGTCGAGGAGGAACCTCACAAGTCCTCCAGCACACTATCTCGGCGTGGAGTCGGGGGTAGTGGCTTGGGGGCAATGAAGTCTTCTCCTACCGGACCAAAGCTCTCCCAGTACCCCTTCGGCCAGGCTCGCACTGGCGCGGGACGCAGGATCACCAAATCGCCTTTTCGAAAACCGACGGCTTCGCGAGCCTCGATTCTGAGTTCTTTCGGCAAGCGAGCCGCTTGGCTCCCGCCATGCCGGAACAACTTGACCCGGTATTCGGCGAGTCTTTTTGCGAGCCTCATGTCGCCGCCTCCTGTGTATACACTAGTGTACACATCCCGGGCCGGCTGTCAAAGTCAAGACGGGGGGGCGTCGACCGTAATCCCGCGGCAAGCGCAGCGACGCCGCGGGGCGCCTGGCCAGTGGTTGATCCTCTCGACCAGGTGTAGACTGACCGCCCAATCATGGCTCTTTCACACTCAGTCGGCCAGGGCGGGCAGAACAACCGTGCGGATGTGATGATGGTTCAGGCAGACTGAATGGCTTGGCAGACCGGACGACGCATTTGCAGCGCGCCAAGTTCCTGCTGGTCCCGTAGGGGGTTAGTCTTCTCGCGACGGGCTAGCCTGAGCACGGGAAACCGCACGCTCGCGGTTGCGGCTCGGGTCCTCCGAATCGGGACTGCCATTGGCCTGCTGACAAACGCCGCGCTGGCGCGGGCGCAGTCCGCGGCTCCCGCGTACGTACGCGACTGCCGACCTTGCACGTTTTCACCAGGCGACAAGCTGGCGCCCTTCTCCTTCACATTCGATGTGGCGAGAACCGGAACGCTGCGTGCGGTCAGGGCCATCGACGTCAGTCGGGATTCGCAACCGGTCCAGCGGCTGGCTGTGCCTGAGATGGAGGCGAGCGAGGACAATGCAGAGTTCTTCTTCGGGGGAGTGGATGTCAACTTCGACGGTCTGCTGGACCTGATGCTGATGACCAGACGGGGCGTCGCAAACACCTATGCGGCGTACTGGCTATTCGATCCCAAGAGCGGGACGTACACCTCCCTCGGCACCTACCCGGAATTCCGCGTGGACACGCAGAAGCACCGCCTGCTCACCTACGAACGCGGGGGATGGGGTGGGTTGATCCACGAAGCGAGGGAATACGAATTCTTGCAGGGCAAGCTGTCTCTCATGCGCGAAGAGAAACAAGACGCGACGTCACGACCGGGCGTCTTTCGCAAGGTGATTCGCGAACGTTCCGGCGGAGTTCTCCGGACGGTCAAGACGGAAACGGTTCGCGCTCCGAAGTAGCTTGCGCGGGCACGGGCCCCTGCGGCGGTTCGTCCATCGTGCGCTGGGTTGCCGACGGCGCGACCGCTCTGCGAGATCCGATAGACGGTCTGGGGCAGCAGGCGCTCGTCTGGCGCGGCGCCCCTGAGAGGCGCTACTGCAAAGGGGTGCTGCACCACAGGCGATCGTCGCAGTAGGGGAAGAGCTCCCCGCCGCAGGGCGAGTCGCCGGGATCGGATCCCTGGTACAGGATGGCCTGTGCGTCGCGCGGGCCGGCGTCGCCATTCGTGCTTACCCCGTCGGCAGAGTTGAGTTCCATGTCGAACTTGATCTGCGAGCCAGCCGCGGGTGGCGTTCCGGGCCAAGGCAGGTCCAGCTCGACCTTGTAGCCGGTGCTTTCGGTGTCAGCCTTGAACAGGCTGGGGTCCAGCGCGACCTGGTTCCCGTTGGAGCCAGTTGCCTGAGACCTCACGGCCAGGGGCGGGCTGATGATCACGTGCATGGCCAGGCCGGAATCTTGAGCGGTTCCGCCCGAAAGGCCCGATGTGGTGGAGCTGAAGAGCAGCTCGATGCCGTCGGCGTTGTAGATGGTGCCCAAATCCGTGGCGGGTACGAATTTCGGATCGACCACGTGGATGAAGGCATGGATGCCGGACGAATCCCATGCCACCTGGGCCAGGGCGCGCTCGGGATAGCTGCCCCCGCTGCCGTTGTATTCCTTGACCCGCGCCGCGTTCTCGAAGTTGAGTTCGAACGAAGGAACGGTGCAGAAGTCGTCGTCGTTCCCATCCAGAACCTGCTTGCCCGCGAACGCCGGCAAGCCCGAGCAGGGTGTCGCGGTGCCACCTGCGCAGACGCCGGAGACCGCGTTCGTCGGGCCTGCGCTGCTCCCCGGGTCGGCCGCGGCGGCGACACAGCTCCCGCTCGAACATGTGGAACCCGGTGCTATGCAGAACTGGGTCGTGGGGTCGCTGCCACAGCAAGGGAGCCCGGGGGCCCCGCAGCCCATGCAGATGCCGCTGATGCACACGCCGCCACCCATGCCAGTGTCGCAGGTGGCTCCGCTCGCCAGGCAGGTGCCGGACACGCAGCACCCCCCGTCGACGCAGTGGTCACCCAAGCAGCAGGCCTGGTTAGGCTTGCCGCAATCCTGGGAAGCGGTGGAGGTATCCGTGTTCGTCGCAGTATCTGCGTTCGCCACGGTACCCGTGTTCGGGTTTGTGGCAGTGTTGGCGTTTGTTCCCGCGCTAGTTCCACCCGTGTTCTGGTTCGCGGGCGTCTTGCCAGAATTGCAACTCGCAACCGCGAGCGCAAGGGAGAGCGAAATCCAGAGTTCGGCGCGATGGTGCTTCGTGTGAGGCATGAGAATCCTCCGTGGTGGACTTGGCGTCGGAGGCTGCCACATGATTGACGTGGAGGCACCTGCCAACGCGCCACTTCACCGCATCGTCGCCATCCTCTGGCGCCTGACGCAGTCGAAAACCACAGTCGATCCGTGGGCGGAGATCCCACACCGCCGCAGCGCTACGCCGTCACCAAGGTCCCGACGCCCTTCTCGGTGAACAGCTCGACCACCACGCTGTGGGGCTCGCGGCCGTCGACCACGTGCACCGCCTCCACGCCGCCCTCCAGAGCGCGCAGGATGGCCTGCGCCTTGACCTGCATGCCACCCTTGACCGCCCGGCCTTCTTGCAGCCGACCGTGCAGATCCGCAGCCCGCAGCTGGCTCAGCAGTTGGCCATTCTCGTCCAAGATCCCGGCCACGTCGGTGAGGAAGATGAGCTTCTTCGCCTTGGCCGCGACCGCGATCTCCGCGGCCACCATGTCGGCGTTGATATTGAAGCTGGCCCCATCCGTGCCCAAGCCTACCGGTGAGATCACGGGCATGTAGTGCTTGTCGAGCAACAGATCGAGAATCTCGGTGTTGATGCTCTCGACCTCGCCTACCCAACCGAGGTCAGGCTTGCCCGGCCTGGGCGGCAGCTTGTGCGCCTTGATGAGATGCGCGTCCTTGCCCGACAGGCCCATCGCGGTTCCGCCCAGGGTGTTGATGAGGCCCACAATCTCCGTGTTCACCTTGCCGGTAAGCACCATCTCGACGACCCCCATCTCCACGGCGCCCGTCACCCGCTGGCCGTCGATGAATTCACTCTTCTGGCCCAGGCGGTCCAGGGTCTTGGTGATCTCGTGCCCACCACCGTGAACCACCACCGGCCGTAGGCCCGCGGCCTGCAGCAAGACCACATCCTGGGCAAAGCTCCGCTTCAGGTTGTCCTGCACCATCGCGGCGCCGCCGTACTTGACGACGGCGCGCGTGCCGGTGAACTTTTGGATGTACCTGAGAGCCTCGACCACCAGGTCGCGTCGATCGACCAGGGATTCCGGCTGCGGCCCTTGGCTGTCCGTCACGGCATGGCCCCGGCAAGCCTGCAAAGGCCCGCCGCCTCGGGAAACCCGAACATGAGGTTGGCGTTCTGCACGGCCTGTCCGGCCGCCCCTTTGACCAAATTGTCAATCGCCGCAAAGGACACCACCATGCCAAGCCTGGCGTCGGCCGAGGCACCCAGCACCACGCGGTTGGTTCCCACCGCGGCCTGCAGCCGAACCTCTTCCGGGGCTACCACCCGGACAAAGGTCCGCTCCTCGGCGAAATCATCCAGTGCCTTGCGCACGCCGCCGGCCGGATCGCTACCCCCGGTGCCGTGGCGCAGTCGTCCGTACGCGGTGGCCAATATGCCCCGTCGCACAGGAAGAAGGTGGGGAATGAACGTAACGCGCACGTTGGGCGCTCCGCCCAAAGCCAAGGCCAGCTCAATTTCAGGCGCGTGCTGGTGGCGGAAGATGCGATAGGCACGGACGTCGTCTGCCACCTCGGAGAACGACATCTCCTCGTTTGCCTTGCGGCCCGCGCCGGTGGTTCCGCTCTTGGCGTCGATGATCACGGAGTCCGCTTCCATGAAGCCCGCGCGCAGAAGCGGCAACACGGCCAGCACCGAAGCCGTGGCATAGCAGCCCGGATTGGAAACCAACCTCGCCGTGCGCAGTTTCTCGACGTTGTTGGTCGCCTCAGGCATGGAGTACACGGCCTGGGCCAGCAGGTTCGGCGCGGGATGAGTGAAGCCGTACCACTGCGGGTACTGGTCAGCCGCCAGCCGGAACCCGCCCGACAGATCCACCACCCGCGCACCCGCAGCCAGCACGCGCGGCGCCAGCTCGACCGAAACCTCGGCCGGCGTGCACAGGAAGACCACGTCCACTTCGCCCAGATGGGCTTGGCCCTGCTCGTGCGAAAAACACGTCAGGCCCGCCGCGGGCGCCGCGACCGCAAGCTGGGCGCCCAGGCGCTTGCCCGTCCACTTGTCGCTGGTCACCAGCCCGAGGGAGAAGTGCGGATGGCTGGCCAGGATACGCGCCAGCTCCATCCCCGAATACCCGGAGACGCCGATGATGCCGGCTCGTTTGGGGGAAAGATCACTCGTGGTACTGCTCATGGGTGCAACCAATCATATCGATGCCTGCGGATCAACCGGTATGCCCAAAACCACCCTCGCCGCGCTTGCTGCTTGACAACTCTGCCACTTCTTCCACCGCCCCCTGAATGACCGGCGCGATCACCATCTGGGCCACGCGATCGCCGGGTTGAACCACGACCGGCTGCTTGGCCAGATTGACCAGCAAGACCACGACCTCACCTCGGTAGTCGCTGTCGATGGTTCCTGGCGCGTTCACCACGGTCAGCCCGGACCGCCAAGCCAACCCCGAACGGGGGCGCACCTGCGCCTCGAAGCCCAGTGGCAGTTCCATGGCCCAGCCGGTGGGGATCCCCACCCGTTCGCCCGGAGGCACGGTCACCGGCCCGTCGGCAGCGGACGCCAGATCCATGCCGGCGGAGCCGGGCGTCATGTAATGCGGGAGCACCGCGGTCGGGCGAAGGCGGCAGAAGCGGATCGGGATCGTGCGGGC